>DITY01000250.1 GCA_002422955.1 Planctomycetaceae bacterium UBA6172 | reverse complement strand
TCGTCGGAGTTACGCCCCAAAGCCCGTTTGCCGTCGGCGACGATGACCGGCAGCGTTTCGAGCCGCAGGGCGGTGTACCTTCCCGGCGGCAACGTGAGGCCAACCACGTACGTGTCTTCGGCCGGAGAGACCCCGGAAACCGCAATCGCACGTTGATCGTCCACCGCCAAGGTTGCTCCACCGGTCGACATCGCGGAAACGACCTGCGGCGCAAACCAGCTCATTTTGCCAGCCTCAGGGGCCAAGGCCGTTTGTTCCTTGGCAGCTCGCAGGCGGTCTTTGAGGTCGGAAATTTCTGATCGGATCTCGGACCGTCGCCGCTGTTGGTCGGCGGTGGCGAGTTCCAATCGTGGGGCATCATCGGGTCGATCCGCATCCTCGGTTTGATTGAAGATCGCAAAAAAACGATAGTAATCCTCGATCGGAATCGGATCGTACTTGTGTGTGTGACATTGGGCGCATTTCATCGTCAGGCCCATCCAAATTTGGATGGTGGTTTCGATCCGATCCTTGACGGCCGCGATGCGGAACTCTTCGTCGTCTGTCCCGCCCTCATCGTTGGACATCGTGTTGCGATGAAAGGCTGTGGCGATCAATTGATCCGTGGTCGGAGCGGGTAATAAATCGCCTGCCAATTGCTCGGCCGTGAATTGACCGAGTGGCATGTCCGAATTGAAAGCGTCGACGACCCAGTCGCGATACGGCCAGATGGTTCGTCCGCGATCCTTTTCGTAACCTTTCGTGTCGGCGTAGCGGGCCAGGTCGAGCCACATTCTCGCCCAGTGTTCACCGAACTGCGGGCGGCTGAGCAACTCATTGACCAGTCGTTCGTAAGCGTCTGGCGTCGGGTCCTGTGCGAACTCGTCGGCCATTTCCGGAGTCGGGGGCAAGCCGAGCAGGTCGAGGGAAAGCCGTCGAATGAGAGTGTGGGGTGGCGCGGTTGGGCGCAGGCTCAGCCCTCGAGTGGTCAATTGCTCTTGAATGAGTTCGTCGATCGATCCGCCCGGCCTGGTGATCGGCGAGAATGCCCAGTGCTGCTGCCAGGCTGCGCCTTGCGCGATCCAGCGGCGGAGGATTTCAATCTGCTCAGATTCGAGTTTCCGGTTGGAGTGCGGTGGTGGCATCACCTGGTCGGGGTCTGAGCTGGTCACTCGGTCAATCAGCAGGCTGGCGCTGGGTTGCCCCGCCGCAATAGCCGCACCTTGATCGCCCGGCCGTTTTGCATCCGCCTCGACATCGAGACGTAAGTCGGCTTCGCGATGAACCTCATCCGGTCCATGGCAGGCATAGCAGTGAGCAGACAAGATCGGCAGGACGTCACGAGCGAATTCGACTCGTGGTTCGTCGGCTGACGTAGGTTCGGCGACGACCAAGCTCAGTGTCGTTGAACCGACCAACGTCACAGCGAAAATAATGTGACTGAGAGATGTCGGCTGTTTCATGCGGGACCACGAATCGATTCGGGGGTTGAAATGCTGCACTGATGCCAATTGGGAAGCATCGCCCCGGGATCTAACCCAAGGACCGACTCTTAGGATAGTCAATTGGCCGGCTCAGGCTTGGGTCGGCGTTTCGTGGGTCGTTTGGGCTGCCCCGCTACCGGAGGCGTCCAGAAAGACCCAGTGATCGAAGGTCGCGGCTTGGCCGATCGCCGTTCCGTCTCGATTCAGCACTGTCCAAAGCAGAGCCTTCTCGATCAAGAATCGTTTCCCGGATCGCGAAATACGAACTCCCCGATAATCGTCGACAAAGCCAAACTGTCGCGTCCTCTCCAGCAGTCTTCGGCGCTCTTCTTGATGCACCGGTTCGGCGGTTTTGCGAGAAGGCATGCCGAGAAAGTCGTGAAGCGGCATCTCCCAAAGTTCCAGGGCCAGCCGATTTCCGTATTCGAAGACGGGGTCGCTCTGGGTGCCATGGAATACGACCACTCGTGGCGTTTCCCAAAGCGTCTGTAAATCCCCTTCAGGTGTCGTGCGCCGGATCAGTTCCTGTCCTGTCCACTGCCGGTAGGAATCGAGCAGGGACTGAGTCAGGCTACTCCATGATTCGCGATTTCGGATGTCGGCAAGCGTATCCATCGATGACCAACGACTCACTTGCTGAAACAGAAGAGGCTGTTTTCGCTACGGATGAACAATTGGTTGTCGACCGGGGCCGGGGTCGCGTCGACCGGTTCACTCAAGGTGTTCGATGCGACGATCTCCAGTCGATCGGAATCCTTGATCACGGTGATCGTGCCACTGCGGTCGGTCAGATACACGAATCCTCCGGCGGCGACTGGCGACGCGTAGGTGCTGGAGACACCCGGAATTCGCTGCGCCTCGTAGTGCGGCTTACCGGTTTTCGCATCGACGCAGGTTAGCAATCCGGATTTGCCCTTGTAAAAGTACAGACGCCCCTTCGACAGCAAGGGTGAGGCGACATCGGGAGTATCGCGGTCGATTGTCCAGACAACGCTGCTCGTCCCCTGGATGTCTCCACGGCCGGATGGGCGAAAGGCTCCCAAGAAGGCTCCGCGAAAACCGCTGGTGACAAACACCAGTTCGCCATCACTGACCGCAGAGGCCGCGGGACGCTCCGTTTGGCCGCTGCATCGCCACAGCTCTTGTCCCGTTTTCAAATCATAAGCACGGGCATAAGTCTGTCCGTTCATGACGACTTGCTTGGTAGCTCCCACGTTGATGACCAACGGTGTTGCCCAGCAGGTGGGTTCGTCGCGTGCAACCTTCCACGCCGTCTCTCCGGTCGTTTTGTTCAACGCGTACAGAAACGAGGGTCCTTCGTGATCCCAGGGCACGATGATCAGGTCGTCGGCCAGGGTCGGCGAGCTGCCTTCGCCGAAACTGTTCCGCGTGCTCATCGGGCCGAAATCGTCTCGCTTCCAAACCAATTCGCCGTCCATCGTGTAGCAGTACAGCCCGCGTGAACCGAAGTGGCTGTAGACGTGCGTGCCGTCGGTACACGGCGATGCCGACGCGTAGCCGTTGGTCGCGTGAGTACCCTCATGCGGGACGGCTTCGACCGCCGTCTTTTTCCAACGCAGTTCGCCACTGCCGCGATCGAAACAGAGGGTTTGGAACGCCAGTTCGCCGGGTGTCTTGCCGTTCGTTGCTACCGCCGTGACGACAAAAACGCGGTCACCCCAAATGGTCGGTGATCCCGACCCTCGACCGGGAATGGTCGCTTTCCAAACCAAGTTCTTGGAATCCGAAAACTCGGTCGGAGGCTGCGCCTGCAGAGAAACGCCGTTTCCCAGATAGCCCCGCCAGTGACCCCAATCATCAGCCCATAGAGCGGGCGCACAAGAACCGATCAGGCCTGCGACTATCACGAAATATTTGAACATCGACAACAGCTTCCGGAGGGACGATCGAACGGAGGGTCGCCAGGGAAGGGGCGAAAGTCACATGGCAAGCCGACACAGCACCACCTCAATGTAGGCGACGCAATCCAGGATGCCAACGGTTGCTGAAGGCTGCGGTCGAAATCTCGCTTCGTCAGTCCTCCACCGCGGCCTGCTGACCCTCGGCGGTCGGACTGTGTGGGCCATTTTGATCGATGGAGGTGTTCGGGGCGCGGCGCGGCTTTGCCGGGCGAACGCACGGGATAGGATGGTGAAATCGATCGCGCCTGGTCTGAGCTGGGTCCACAGCCAGGCGTCGGATGCTGCCCCTGCTCATTTGCCAGCGGTCTTTCACTCGCAACCGGACGGGGCTGCGGGCGAGCGCATCCAAGTGGGGATTGCGGGTCGAAGGCGGACGAAACGAGAATGCGGTTTTGGGACGCGAGCTAGCGGGGCGCGAGTCACCGGGCACCGGGCTCGACCTTGTTCGGCTCCAGGGCATTTGAAATTGATCGCCGATCCGGCCGAGAGGACCTTGCACGGGTGAAACGATGGAATTGATTTGGAATGATGGTGGACGAGCCAGTTGTGGATTTGTGGGGCTGGTCGGCGATTGCGTCGTGCGCTCCATCGCGATCGGAACTGGCCGCAACTACCGGGACTTGTACGTCGAGATCGGCAAAGCGTCTGAGAAAACGCCGCGACACGGGGTCACGACTACGATCGCGGCCGAGTTTTTATCTCGGCTAGGCTGGCGTTATACCGAAGGGCAAGGCCGTCTCTTTGACTCGGAATCGGTGCCGGAAGGGGTGGTGATCGTGCATCTTTCAGTCCCCGATTCGCCTCGCAAAGGCCATTTCTGCACCGTGATCGATCATGTGATTCATGACACCTGGAACCCGAGCGATGAGGAAGAGTACGTCATCGACGGATTCTGGACCTGCGATCTGGCGGACACGACGCCCGGCGGTGCGCCCCGTTTCCGTTCGTCCGCGAGCGACGACCGACACGTTCACTCAGCCTCTGCTTGTGACGAGCAAGTGCTGACCCAGAAGGAGTTTGAGCGGATCCTTCACCGCTTGAGATCGCTCGAAAATACGGCCAACAATCATGCCAGTACCGAGGGTGAGAAACGCAATGCGCTGCGGATGATGCAGAATTTGATGTTGCGGCACAACCTTTCGCGGGAAGACATCACCGATGGCGACAACCTGGAGCGGATGTCGTTTTCGAAGATGGCATGCCCCGTCAGTGGACGCCGTGCTCATCTTTGGGAAAAGTCGTTGGCGGCATACTTGACGAAAGAAATCTTTCCCATGACCGCATGGTACCTGGGTACCAAGGGGAATCGAACGCTGTTTTGGTTCTTCGGCCCTGTCGAGGATGTTCAAAACTGCATCACGCTGTTTCGTGAACTGCTGGTCACGATTGCCGCATCGGCACAGTTGCGTTACGGCGGTTATACCCGCGGCAGCGGAGCGTCCTATGCGGAGGGATACGTCCGCGGTCTGCCTCGACGTCAGGACAGTGAATCGAAGCCCAGCCCGCACGACATCATTGAAAACGCACTGATTTACACGCGTGTACTGGCGGTGCGCGATGCCGCTCTCGATTGGCTTCGGCTCGAATGCGGCATTTCCCTGAGTACGAGCCGACGCGCAGGACGCGACCAGCAAGATCCCAACGCGGCAGCCCTCGGCAAGAAACATGGTGCGACACACGACCTCGCGGTGCCGAGCGGCCCCAAGCGGATCGCAACCAGACCTTAGAAACTCCGTCGCGATTGGGGCGCACTCGGCCTAGCCCAGCGAGTTTCGGCTCTCACCGTCAGACGCTGTCGATTGATCAGCGGGAGCTATCGCAGCATCGAACCGCGGGCGGTTCGATGAGGTGAGCGAACTCTCGATCGACGTGCCCGTGTCGGAGTTGCGAAGTGAGCCGTGATCAGGTCATTCGCCCGGTTGGTATCGCCGCGAATCCGTTTCGGGTTCGCATTTTGGCTGCCTTCGATAGCCAGACGCTATTCGGAGCCGATGGCATACAAACTGTTCGTCGAGCGGATGAAGACCGTCCCGTTCGCAATCGCCGAAGAGGCCCAGAAGCGGTTGCCTTGATCGGCCGGCAGTTTGTTCGTGGACAGGATTTTCAGTTCGCGACCCGGTTCGAGAACGAAGGTGTTGCCGTCGGAGTCGGGGCAGAAAACTTTGCCCTCGTAGGCCCATGGCGATGCCCAGAATGCTCCAGCGCCAGGGATTCGTTCCTTGAAGATCGTTTCTCCGGTTTTCGCGTCCAAGCAAGTAACGATTCCGCCTCGACCGCCGAGCAGGTACACGTAATCTTGATAGAGCAGAGGTGAAGACCTGCTCGGGCCCTCTTCATCGCTCGACCAGGCGACGAAGGCGTTCTTTAATTCACCATCACGCAGGCTGATGTCGCCCGATGCGCCGGCTTTGATGGCATACATACCTCCCCCTTCGCGGCCTACATGTCCCACGAGAAGGAGGTCGCCATTGCCAGCGGGCGACGAATTGATTCCCGATTTTCCAAAGTTCAGCTCCCAAAGCAATTCGCCATTGTCCGGGTTGTAAGAGCGAATCACTCGGCCTGCGGTGATCAGTTCCGTCCGTTGGCTGTTTTGCCACAAAACCGGCGAACCCCAGTTTGAGGGTTCATCTCGGGTCTGCCGCCACCGCTCTTCACCGGTCTTCACGTCCAACGCGACGATAAAGGAATTCTCCTCACTGTCGACTTGGAGGAATACCATGCCGCGGGCAATGACGGGTGAACTGGAGGTACCCCAATCGTTTCGCATCTGGTACGAGCCGAGGTCCTTGCTCCAAAGTTCATTTCCGTCGAGGTCATAGCAATAGAGGCCGGTCATGCCGAAGTAAGCGATCACTCGTTCCCCATCCGTTACCGGGGTCTCCGATGCGTAGGTATTGTCTCGATGGGTTTTGATGCTCGGCTTTGCCGTCTTGGCGGTTTTTGTCCAGAGGACTTTCCCCGTCTTTTCATCGAGACAGATCACTTGCCACTGATGAACCGAACTGGGGTTTTTGCCACCTTCGGACACCGCGGTGCTGACGATCACCTTCCCTTGCGTGACGACCGGAGATGCCCAGCCTTCTCCCGGAATCGGCGTTTCCCATTTGACGTTCGCATCGGGAGCCCAGGTTGTCGGCAGTTGCTTCCCAACGCTGATTCCGTTGCCGTTTGGCCCGCGAAACTGAGCCCAGTCATCGCCATGAGCGACTGGCAAGGTCACGTGGATCGCTGCAATCAGTAACAGGCTCTGCGTAAAGTAGCTCATGGGCTCTCCGAGGGAACGGACAAGGGGGGAACGGGCAGATTGCGTAGCGGAAGCAGGGGACTCGGCCACAATAGCCCGTGGCCTCATGACAGCGCCTTGACGAAACCAAAACCGTGGCGAACGCATCCCATACCATGGAATCCCGGCTAGTCACCGAAGTTCCGTTTATTCAGGCAGGATCAGGGCAGGGGAACAGGCCGGTTCCCGTCGCCACCTCACACAGCCTTGGTGAGGTTCGAGGGTATCAACCTCACACCTCTTGCAACGGATCGGACGCATCACCGAAGGTCTGCGGCCGCACATCCATCTTATCCATCAGCGACATGAACAGACGACAGAGTTGGCGATCGGGTTTACCGGAATAATCGAGAACCTGGCCTCCTCTCAGGCGGCCACCCCCGCCACCCAGCACGATCACGGGTAGCTGGTCATTATCGTGTCTCGCCCCCGCCATCATGCTCGAGCAGTGCAGCAACATCGTATTGTCGAGCAGCGTGCCGTTACCTTCCTGGATCGAATCCAACTTGCGGGCGAGGTACGCGAGCTGCTCCATGAAGAACTGGTTCACCGTCAGCCAGTCCTCGCCGTCGCTGTGGGACAGCAGGTGATGGATCATGTAATCGATGCCATGGCCGGGCTGCTGAACGCTGGCGACGTTCGGGAATCGCAGCGCGCTGTGGTCATTGTTGAGCTTCAGCGTCGTGATCCGCGTCGTGTCGGTTTGGAAGCCGAGCACCAAAATGTCGATCATCAGCCGCATGTGTTCGGCGATGTCCTGCGGCAGGCCGTCGGTCGGGCGGTCGATGTTCGGCTTCTCGAGCGTGGGACGCCAGCCTTGCAATTCGCCACGTTTCCCGGCGTTCTCGATCCGTTTCTCCACGTCGCGGACGCTGTCGAGGTATTCGTCGAGCTTCCTTTGATCGCCGACGCTGATTTCACGCCGTAGGTCCTCGGCATCTGCCAGGATCGAGTCCAGCACGCTCTTGTCCTCGGGCGACGACTCGTCTTTGAACAGCCGATCAAACGCCAGCGCGGGATACAATTCCAATGGCGTCGGCGTGGTTGGCGAACTCCATGAAATGTGCGAGCTGTAAAGCATGCTGTAGTTCTTGTGTACCGACGGGTTCGATTGCTCGCAGGCGAGTACCAGGCTGGGGACCTTGGTGCTGCGGCCGTAGGTCTGTGCCAATAGCTGATCGAAGCTCAAGCCCGAGCGGATCTCGCCGCCGCTGGCGATCGGGGCGCCGGACAGTATGTTGCCCGTTTGCGAGCTGTGAATGTTCCCTTTTCGTGCCTCTTCGTGATAGAGACCGCGCACGAACAGCATCCTGTCACGAAAGTCGGCTAGCGGCGCGAGGACTCGTCCGAGCTCCATCTCGCGGCCCTCGCCTTTGGCCCACCATTCTCCCGAGTGGAATCCGTTGCCCGAGAAGGTCACGCAGAGCCGGACCGGCGGAGCGCTCGCGGGTTCATTCCGTGTGGGGTCGTCGCCCCAGACGTTGAGTGATTCCAGCCACGGCAAGGCCATGGTGACGCCAAGCCCGCGAAGAAAAGTTCGTCTTGCGAAGTGGTGGGGGTTCATGATTGAGGCTTTCGGCAGACGGGATGATGTCAACTCGGAGGGACCGATGACCCGGATCTTTCAAAAGAAATGATTCACGGGGCCTCAGTCTTGGCCAAGGCGTCTTGGCCGCGGGCATCGCGGAATTGGGGACTGCGGACGATCAGCTCGACAATATCGGCAACATGGCTTCCTTCGGAACGGACCATCGCGTCGATCAGCGGTCGATCGGAGAGTTGGACGCTTCGCCCCAACGCGTAACCTAGCATTTTGCGACTGAATTGGCCAAGGAAATCTTCGCGGCGTTGGTGGACGAGATAGTCGCGGAGGCCGGCGAGCCCTTCGACGGCGGTCCCGTCGTGAAGGACGGTTTTCACGTCCGCCGGCCGGACGCGGCCGATGGCGTCGAAGCCCTCCAATGCGAACCCGTAGGGATCGATCCGCAGGTGGCAACTCGAGCAGTTTGGGTCGCTGCTGTGACGCTCGATCAATTGTCGCTCCGTCAACCCTTCGGGCGCTTCTTCGGGTAGCACCGGAACCCCCTTGGGCGGATTGGGAAGTTTGTCGCCGAGCACGACTTCGCTGAGCCATGTCCCGCGCAAGATCGCGCTGGTTCGGGAGGCCCCTGCGTGCTTGGCAAGTGTTGCGGAGAAACCGAGAATTCCGCCGCGTCCCTGGTTATGCAAGCCTTCGATCCGCCGCCAGCCAACGCCTTCCACTTCGAGACCGTAATGTCCCGCCAACGTCTCGTTGACGAACGTGTAATCCGCATCCAGCAGGTTGACGACGCTACGGTCGTTCTGGAACAGATCGATGAAAAAGCGGGTGACTTCTTCCTGCATATCGCCTCGCACGTCGAGGAATGTCGGGAAGTGACGTTCGCTCTTTTCATCCAGCTTGGCGATATCGCGGACGTGCAGCCATTGGCAGCCGAACTCGGTCGCCAGACGCCGTACCTTGTCGTCCTTCAACATGCGACGGGCTTGTGCCGCGAGGACATCCGGATTGTGGAGGCTGCCAGCGGTGGCGAGCGATCGTAATTCGTCATCCGGCGGGGTGGACCAGAGGAAGTAGCTCAGTCGCGTGGCGAGCTCCCAATCGCTCACCGGCCCGGTCCGCTCAAGCCCTTTCTCGATCCGATACAAGAAGGCAGGGGAGGTCAGCACGCGGACCAGCATCAGCCGCGGCGGGAACCGCATCAGTTCCTCGACCTCGTGGTGGGTGAGGGGACGCCGCCAGGCTCTGGATGCGAAATCGACGACGGCGCGACGCTGCGCGGGCTCCGCGGCCTTCTGCTGCTCTTTGAACTTTGCCGCAGCCAACAGGATCGGCTCGCGGAGTTGCTCGAAGGCCGACGGGTCGGCGTCTTGAGTGGCGAATTGCCAGAGTTGCTCGAACGCATCGACCTGCTTCAGGGGTGCTTCGCTGACGAACAGAAGTTGCTCCCACAGCCGATCCAACTCGCGGGCTTCGGCGTCGTCGAGAATCAATCGCCGCAGCGGTTCGTCTTCGCGATAATACAAAGTCAGCGTGACGACTTCGTCGACCGGCACGATCCGCGTGTAGCAAAGCGCGAGCGGGAACAGCGCGCGGAACTCGTCGAATGCAGCTTCGAAACGCTTTCGAGTATCGCTACCATCCGGCACGATGATCGGTGCCGTGTGCTGGGTAACCAGGTTGTTGTCGCTCCACTGGGATTTTTGCTGCGCGGACTGCGATTGACCTGCGACAAGGCCTTGCGCCACGGTCGGCTTCTCGGTCAGCACCTGCATCTGGACACTGCCTACGGTTTGCGAGGCCAGTTTGCCGGTGACAATAAACTCCGACCCCGCCGCGAGCGCCGCGGGGATTTGCAACTCGATGACCGAAGGGGCTTTCGCCTTTAAGTCGTGGCTTTCCTCGCGGGGGCGGAACGAACGCATCGCATGAGCCAGCAGCGGACTGTTGATCGGGAAGTCCTGTTCGAGATATTTGCGGACCTCGCGTGAGTTTTCGGGTGATGGCGATCGACACCATGCGGCGATTGCGGCGGGTTGAGCGGCGGCGGCCTGCTGCGAAGCGGGTTGGCTGAGGAAATGCCACGGGCCGTTCGGGTTCCCCGCCAGGATGTTCGGCGATACGTCCGCGGCGAGATCCCAATTCGACTCGCCGTCGTTCAGCGTCAGATTGACCGTCGTCATGTCGCAGGAGTGATTGCCGTCGCGCGGTCCGATGATTAGGGCAACGACCTGGCCGGCCTCGACGTGGACGTCAGCAAACGGCCCCAGCGGGATCGGGGTGGCCCCTTCCGAGACGCCGGAGGCCAGCAGTTCACTGGTGTTCCCACGGCGGACTTCGAGTGCCCAGGTGACACCGTTACCGCATTCGGGGTGGGCGTGTACCACCTCGCCGCTGATGCGAAGCTTCTTGGCCGCGGGGCTGAGCCAGGCGATCACCGCAGCCCGTTCGGGCGAAGGATGCGTGGCGATGCTGTGGGCACGCATCACACCCGGGATGCGGACGGTCGCGTCGGAAGAGTTGGCCAGGACACTGAGGTCGCTCCCGGCGGTCCAGCCCTGGATGAAATTGTAGTCCGGCGTGCCTTCAATCTTCGTAAGCAGCAACGGCTCCAGTTTGATCTCGCCCAAGCCAAGGTAATCCCGCCACGCGGCGAGCACCTCGGGATCGGCGTCCGTTCCACCGGACGCGAGCGCCGCAAGGCTCGCTTCGGTGCTGGCGAGAATCTTCGCCTGCTGCGTTTGGAGATGCCGCATCAATTCCGGCAGGCTGGTAAGGGGCAGGTCCGGTCGTCCTTTGGCAACCAGTCGCGGATTTTCCCAGATCACCTCGTCGCCGACGTCACCGTCCCCCGCGTTTCCTGTGACGAGATACAGGGTCTGGTCACGGCCACCGTCGAGTTTGACCCGCAACTCCTGTTGCGAGACCAAGGGCGTCACCGGCTCTTGCCAAGCTGTTGGCCCGTTGACCTTGCCGATATGGCCCACGGATGTGAATCGCCACAGCACTTGCTGCCACGGTTCGATGTCGGCCGCGGTCAATTGCTTCGCCCGGAACTTGGCCCGCAGCGGGTCGAGCAGCACCGAGGGCGTTTGCGAGGTGAGCGCTTCGCGAAGGATATCGAGGAACTTGGGACTCAAGCCTTCCTCCCCTCCGCGGCCCTGCAAAGCGCCGAGATAACGTGCCAGCGGGAGCCGCCCAGCCCCGGCACCCATGTCGAGCTCAATTCCTTGCTGAACCGTCTGGAGGCCGACACCGGCACCCGTGTGCCGCGCGTACATCGCGCGAATCCTCGTCAGCGTCTCGTCCGTCCAGTCTTGTGAGGAGTCGCTAGGCGAAAACCGAATGCCATCCGGCAGCGGCACGAGATGTTTCGAAACCTCCTTCGCGGCGTCGAGGTACTTGGTGAGCAGGGCAGGGGACATCACCAGCGCCGCGCCGGCGTTGGTAAAACCTTCACCCGCCGCGCCGTCGACCGGAAATTCCCGGGCCGGATCGAGCGACTCGATCCCCGTCAGGTCGCGAAGCGTGTACGTGTATTCCATGTTGGACAGTCGCCGCAGGACGACCGGGCCTGGGTCGCCAGCGGTGTCAACGGAGATTTCATCGAGCGTCTGGCGGGTCCAGTCCATGAGTTGCTGCTTTTGCTCGTCCGACAACTGCGGCGCCGACTTCGGTGGCATTTCCCGAATCGCCAACTGATCGAGCACCGCTTCCCAGACCACCGCCGTGTCCTTGACCGTCGCGGGGCTGGCGAACCGCTCGAGGTCGAACTCGCCTTCTTGCTTCTCGGTCGAGTGACAGGTGATGCAGTACTGGTCCAGCAACGGGCGAATCGATTCTTCGAACGCACCCTGCGCGCCTGCCGGCGCGCCCCCACCGAACAGCCCGATCCAGACGCAAAACCAGACGCATAGTACGGATAGCCTGCTCACGCCGATAACTCCTTCAGCCTCTAAACGCCCTCGAGGCGGTAAATCTTGTGACCGCAAACGCGGATGTTGAGGTCTCGCGACGATCACCCACAGACCGTCACATCGCCGGAACCGGAGCTGAATCGATCACCTGACCATAGGTTACTCCGTCCCTCAGGCTTTCGATATGCTCACGCGATCCGTAGCTGGCGTTCGAAGCCCGTTCGCCGCGATGGAATCGGCGGCTCGCGGGTCAGTTTCGCCTTTGTCTTTCCGAACCACAGCCCCTGACGCTTCGGTGGAAGTGTCATCGCAGGTTGTCGGCAGTGACGGTTGACGGCCCACGATTCACCGATACTCGAAGGTCCCCCCAAGGTGGTGACTTCACGGCTGGCCTATAGTGAAACCGAACGCGGAACCCAGGTAAACGGCTTCTCAAACCGAACTGTGCCGTCGGTGGATGTCTTCCGCGAAAGCTAGCCCCGCAGGATTGTTGTGAACGTTGCAGAAGTGGTTGAAAAAACGATCTTCGTTACCGGCGCCACGGGATACGTCGGCGGCCGACTCGTTCCCGCGCTGCTTCGCGCTGGCTACACCGTTCGCTGCCTGGCCCGCGAGCCACGCAAATTGGCAGAACGGCCTTGGCGGGAGGATCCCAAGGTTGACGTCGTCGCCGGAGATTTGTCGGATGTCGGCCAGCTTGTGGAGCAACTGCAGGGGTGTTCGGTCGCCTATTTCTTGGTCCATTCGATGGAAGCATCGGGCGGAAAATACGCCGAACGCGACCTTCAGCTTGCGTCCAACTTTGCTCAGGCAGCCGCGATCGCTGGTGTCGAGCGGATCATTTACCTTGGCGGTTTGGGTGAACTTGGCGACGGCCTTAGTCGCCACCTCCGCTCGCGCCGTGAGGTCGAAGGGATGTTGGCATCGACCGGTGTCCCCGTCACTACCTTTCGCGCGGCGATGATCATCGGGTCGGGCTCGGCGTCTTTCGAGATCCTTCGCTACCTCGTTGAACGCCTGCCCGTGATGGTTACTCCGTCTTGGGTGACGACGGAGTCGCAACCGGTCGCGATCACCGACGTCTTGCATTGGTTGGTGCGCTGTCTGGAAGTCCCCGAGACCATCGGTCAAACGATGGAGATTGGTGGTCCCGACGTTTTGCCGTACCGCGACCTGATGCGAATCATGGCGGAGGAACTGCACATCCCGAAGCGGTTGATCGTGCCAGTTCCCATTCTGACGCCAAGGCTGAGTTCGCTCTGGATCAGCCTCGTCACGCCGGTTTCTTACAAGATCGCAAGGCCGCTCGCCGAAGGTCTTCGCAATCGCGTGGTCGTGACTGACGACAAAACCCAACATCTGATGCCGCATCCGGCACTCGGAGTCCGAGACGCGATCAAGCGCGCGTTGCAAAAGATTGGCTCGAACGAAGTTGAGACGCGGTGGTCGGTCGCGGGGCCGATCCTCGGCGATCCGCACTGGGCGGGCGGAAAAGTTTTCACCGACCAGCGCTCGGTGATGATCGACGCAGATACCGCCTCCGTCTTCGCAGCGGTGTGCCGTATCGGTGGAGGCAACGGTTGGTATGCCGGCGACATGCTGTGGCGCCTTCGCGGCTGGATGGATACGCTCGTCGGCGGCCCTGGATTGCGCCGAGGCAGACGTCACAGCGAGCGAGTGGAGTTTGGCGAAGCCCTCGATTTTTGGCGAGTCGTCGGCATCGATCGCGATCGCTCGTTGGCCTTGCTTGCCGAGATGAAACTTCCCGGCGTCGCGATGTTGAACTTTGATCTCGATACGGAAGGCGACAGAGATCGAACCAAGTTGACGATGACAGCTCGGTTTCAGCCCAGGGGTTTGATGGGAATCCTGTATTGGTACGCCGTCGTCCCGCTTCACAACATCGTCTTCGGCGGAATGTTAAAAGGGATACGCAAAGCGGCGGAGACCACCTACTCAAAGAAGACCAACTCGGTGTCGGGGCTACCCAAGGAGATCGAAGCGATTCCGGGGTACGGACGTGCCAGGCTGTGGTTAGGCATTTCCTCCGTCGGCGCGATGGTGACGCTTTCGACGTTGGCGCTGGCGTTGGGGCTGCCATCCAAGATCCAGCCTGCGATCGAAGCGGGCTTCGGAACACAACTTACCGGCCTTCTGCTGTTCTTCATCACCTACATGCTGATCCAGTTCCCGTTTGACTTGATGGGAGGGTACTGGTTGCCCCAGCGATTCGGCCGAGCCCATCCTGACCTCGGAACCTACCTGGCTAGTCTTTTGCGAGGCGTCGTGAGCCATGGTGCCCTGTTGCTGGTCACCGCCATCTTGATCATGGTGGCGGGCAGATTCGGCGGTGTTGCGGGAACGGTGACCGCTGGCTTGGCCAGCAGCTTTCTATTGCTCCGTTTCCGTGTTCAGATCGCATCCATGATGTCGCAACTCACGCTAGTGCGCGAGCCAGCGGAGAAGACTCCGCATGCAGAACAACTTAGCGTCACCAGCGCCGCAAGTGCCGACGAAGGTTTTACGGGAGGCATTGTGGGAGTGCTTCGTCCTCGCTTCCAGCTGCTCCCGCTGAAATGGCGAGAGCTGCTTGGACCCGCTGGATTCGAACTTGCGGCGAATCGGCGGACCTTGGCGGTGAAGACAGGCAGTTGGCGGCGCGGGCGAATGGTCGCGTTGTTGTTTACCGCGGTTGGACTGCTGGTCGCGGCCTTGCTGGTCGGTCCGACGCGGCTCGGCACGGCGGGGGGAACGATTGAATTGAGCCTTTGGTTTAGCCTTTGGTCATTCCTGGGGCTGCTCACGTTGCCGACGCTCAGTCGGCGGGGCGTGATCGAAATCGATGAGCGGGCGCAGGGAGAGGGATACCCCGCGTCCTTGTTGCGAGCCAATACGGAACGTCTCGATCGCTTGCAAGACGGAGAGCCGATGCGCCCTTCGTTGGTTGAGACGATCTTTCATCCGGTTCCCAGCGTCGAGAATCGTCTCGAAGGGCCTCGGTCGCATCAGGTCATCGGCTTCTGGGATGCGGCTCGCACGTCCATCTATCTCAGTCTCGCGGGGCTGGGACTTCTCGGTCGCGCCGTCCACTGCAACTGCGGTCGCCCATCGTTGTGGGTCTTCCTCCCGACGGATTGATGAGAGAAAGAGGTGTTGAGCGCGTTGTGCATGGTGAGCGGAAAGCACCTGGATGACGTCCGCTGCCGCGCGGCGGACTGGCTTAGTCATCGGCGTGCCATTCGGCTCGGGGAAGGCTGTCGCCAGAGCGTGACGAAGACGATCCGCCGGTCGATGCCTTAAGCAGGCAACAGCTCGGCTGTCACACCGACCTTGGCGGGCAATCGGGGTGGTATGGCGCCACGACGTGACCGGCGGGCCCAATCAGTTGTTCCGGCGCTCGCTTCGCGGACTTCTCTTTTTTCCGGTGCGACCACGTCAAGCATCGCTGGCGGGAACGTCTAACGTGGTGATGTCGAACTGCCTTCCAGCGGCAAGCAGCGCTCAGATTCACTCCGCTGCGGTGTGGCGGCGTTTTTAGACAGGGTGGTCTTTGATCAACTCCGTCAGGCCCTGCAACACCAGATCATGGAAGCTGACGATTCCGATTACTTCATGGTTGCTGATGACGGGTGCACGCATGACACCAAATCGTTCTAGGAAGCGAGCACAGTAGCGGATATTCATTTCCGGGTGAACGCTTAGGACCGGCTTGGCCATGATCTCGTACAGATTGACCCGATCGGGTGATCGGTCGGCCGCTAAAACTTTTTTAGCAATATCGGAGATCAAAACGAGCCCATATTCGTCATCCGAATCACGCTTATCGATGATCAGCGAGCGGGTCTCGGGGTATTTCATGGAAAGCAATGCCTCACGGACGGTTAACTTGCCGTCGACGAGATCGAACTCTTTCTTCATGACGTCGGCAACGCGTACGATGCGGGGGCTAGTCATAGTTTTCCTCCACGATTTTGGTCAGTTTCTGAATTTGATGGCTCACGCCTACGGCATCCTCAACATCCAGTTGAAATGCGATTCCGGTACCCGGCTTCTTGTCAAACTGCGCGACGGACTCAATGGTTTCCAGGATATGCCGACAAAGATGTTTTTCGACCAGGAACAGCAATACATCGCGTTGTGTTTCTAGCGATAAACCAAAAAACGATTTGGTCGGCTTGATGCCTTCACCGCGTGCATTGCCGATGATCGTAGCTCCGGTCGAGCCTGCGCCGCGCGCGGCATCAATGACCGCTTGGGTCTTGTCATCGTCCACTAACGCAATGATCAGTTTGAAGTGCATGAGTTTTTATCCCAATCCTACTTACCGATGAATAATCAGCTTGCCTTCGTTGAGTCGACATCCGATCACGTTTTTGCCGCTTGCAGCCAAGTTGCTAGTTGGGCGTATCCCATGACTGTGATCATGGGGAATAAGACGGCCAGTGCAATCATACCAAATCCCTCTGTGAGTGGATTGCGGCCAGGTATTTGGGTTGCTAGCCCTAGTCCTAACGCCGTAACGAGTGGCACGGTAATGGTCGATGTTGTCACGCCTCCCGAGTCGTATGCTAGTGGAATGATCTTTTTCGGCGCGAAGTAGGTCTGAACGATTACGATGAGATAGCCGGCCAAGATAAAATATGGCAAAGGGATTCCAGTGACAATGCGAAACGTCCCCAAAGCCACTCCAGTTCCGCATCCAAGAGCGACGGCAGCACGAAGACCCCAAATGTGAATACTACCCCCGGAAGCTTCATGAGCCTTGATCGCGACAGCCAGCAGCGCAGGTTCGGCAATCGTGGCGCTACAGCCAATCGCAAAAGCGAACAAGTACGTCCAGTAGTAGCTGTACCAATGTCTTGCTTGGTTCTCCCCAGCGCCTGCCGTTAGTTGGTTCGCCATTTCCTCGCCGATAGGAAAAAGCGCTAGCTCCAAACCCATCAAAAACATTGCCAACCCCAACACGACAAATCCAATTCCCCATAACAAACGAGGGATGTTGTTCAGGGGTCGCCGAAGTACGAATAATTGAAAGAACGTGATAATGAGTGCAATAGGCAAGGTGTCTCGCACGGTCGAGATGAGTGTTTCAGCGAACATCAAAGGATAGTTCATGGCCAGAGCATCCCGAATAACAGAACGAACAGGATCGGTGTAAGCGATGCTAGTGCGATGAGGCCAAAGCCATCGAGCAACGGATTGCGTCCTTTGATACTCGACGCGAGCCCAACTCCCAATGCCGTTGTCAAAGGTACGGTTATCGTCGGCGTCGTCACGCCTCCCGAATCATAAGCAATCGCCACGATATTACTTGGGGCGAATGGGGTCAGGGCCATAATAAAGACATAGCCGGCGATGATCAGATAATGCAATGGCCAGCCTTGGATGATACGTACAACTCCGATCGCGAGTGACAATCCAACCGATATGGCAACAGTCGTTCGCAGGCCGATGGCAAAGGACCTTTGTAGGGCTAGCACTTGATCCTCGGCACCTTCGTAAACACGAAGCGTTGAGGCTTTATCAGCGATCGCGATCAAGGCTGGTTCTGCGAACGTGGTTCCGAATCCGAGCGCAAACGCAAACGCGATCAACCAAGGCACGCTTCCTGTCTTAGCAAAATCGTAGGCCATCGCCTCACCGAGCGGGAAGAGTCCCATCTCCAGCCCCTTGATGAAGAGCGACAATCCGACGACTACAAAGAGTAGCCCGACACATAATTTGCCCGCCTGAGGCAACGGTTGGCGAAAGACAAGCAGTTGGAAGAAAAGGACGACCAGAATGATGGGTAAGAGATCTCGAAGACTCGTCCACAGGGCCTGCCCCATGGCCGAGGTGACTTGTTGAAATCTCGGCAGCTCCATCGGATCTTTCTTATTTGCGAGTTTGTCGCCTAAGCAACCGGCCTGTTTGAAAATGTCGACCGAAGCCGGTAACGACGTGGTCGCAACAGTCGACTCGGACGTGGAAATTTCCCGATGCCGCCTCCCGAAGGATCGCCTTGCCCAACGCGTCGTCCGCCTGGAACCGCCTCCGACGAGCTGTTTCCTGCTCGGGAGCCTTCAGTCACTTTGCCTGGTCCGCCCGCGGCCCGTCGTATCCCGCTTCCGCCTACCGATTCTCTCTCCGAATGCGGCGAGGTTTAAGGGGTGCACTTTGATCGCGAGTTGACGGGGCACCGGCATTCCCCCGTCCCCCAAGCCAAAGATAACGTACCTTGTCAAGTTACTCGAGTGCCGTCTCCCAGCAACCGAACTCATGGCGAATGCTTTTTGGCGCGAGTCCAGCCAGCGTAACCTCCAGCATGTCCATTCGACATGATGGCAAGGAAGCCTCCTGCCAAAGCGCCGTCGCTCGAATCAGCAGCTACCGGAATGCAAACGGCCTGCGCGATATCGGTCCAGACACCCGCCACTATTGCCGCGCTCGTGCGAAGCTCCTCCCCGGCTAATACCCTCTTCGCACAAAGTTCTCTCTCGTGACGCGGCGAAATCCACCGCAAAAGAAGCGATTTCTTGACTTTTCTCAAGTTGGGACGCCGACTCGCCATTTCCGGCATTTCATAAAATACGCCCCACCCTGACGGGTGGGTGTGTGCGATTGTTCTCCGATTTCGGACGCCTGATTAGATCGCGATGGCGCTCTCTGTTTGCAATCGAGAGAGCGATTGTGGGCCAGGTTCGCAGAAGGGAGAGCGTTCTCAAGCCATCGCCGGTCGACTGCCCATCCCTGGTAAGCCGTGGTGATTGTTTCAGCCGGTCGCGGCGACGCCGAGGAAGTCACTGTAATCAAACGGATCTTCCACGACTTCATTCACGAGGTGTTTCCGGAATACCTGAGATCCCCGAGAGGCTCAATAGCGATGGGATCCCGTCGCCCGCCGGCAAACAGTGGCGCGCCGTTAGCGGCCCTCTTGCATCCTTTTCGCAGTACAATGGTCGCACCGGTATTCGTCGCCTAGCACGGAGTGCCCGTCCGTTCCCAAGGCAATCACCTTGCCGCAATCGGCACATTTCGTCGGTTCGTAAGTTGGCGGGTCCGGCAGAGCTTCGAAGTTGAACTCGTTCGTGCCGTAGGAAACGTACATCTCCGTTTCAAACGAATCGCGGCACTTCAGGCAATCCTTCCAGTCCCCCCCTTGCCCTTCGTTGAAATGGTAGCCGCAAAGCGTGTACCGGCGATGGTTCCGGTTGCAACTGTTCCGTGCGTAGGAAAACAACTGGTAGTTGTGCTCGTCGTCGCAGATCCAGTTTCCGCAGCACTCGGTCTTGGTCAGGTTCTTCGTTTTTCCACACAGACCGCAGCGGGCAATGGGCTTCGCGCTCGTTTCCTTTGTTGGCCGCGGTTGCGATACCTTACTGGATTTCCTTTGGGGCATGGGTGGAGACCTATTGCAC
>DITY01000191.1 GCA_002422955.1 Planctomycetaceae bacterium UBA6172 | reverse complement strand
TCAACCTCAACAGCCCCAAACAGCTCGGCGAAGTGCTGTTTGATCGCCTCAAGCTCATCGAGAAGCCGAAGAAGACCGCCACTGGCCAGTATCAGACCAACGAGCAGGTCTTGCAGTCGCTCACCGGCCTGCATCCCATCATTCAGGACATCCTCGACTATCGCGAAGTCACCAAGCTCAACAACACCTACGTCGAAGCGCTGCCGCATGCCGTTTCAAAGGTCACCGGCCGCGTTCACACCACCTTCCATCAGCTCATGGCCGCCACCGGCCGCATGGCATCGAGCGATCCGAACCTGCAAAACATCCCCATCCGCTCCGACCTCGGCCGCGAGATCCGCAAAGCCTTCGTGCCCGGCTTCGACGGCTGGGTTTTGATGAGCGCCGACTACTCGCAGATCGAACTCCGCGTGCTGGCGCACTTCAGCGGCGATCCGACCTTGGTCGAAGCCTATGAGCAGGATCGCGACATTCACACGTTGGTCGCCGCCGAAGTCCACGGGGTCCCCGAGTCCGCGGTCACGTCGGACATGCGGCGGGTCGCCAAGACGATCAACTTCGGGATCGTGTATGGCCAAAGCCCGTTCGGCCTGGCGCGCACGCTCGGCATCTCCAAGGACGAGGCGGCCATTTACATCGAGCTCTATTTTCAGCGTTACCCCGGCGTGCAGGACTTCATGCTGCAGACCTTGACCGATTGTCGGCGGAACGGCTACGTGCAAACGATCCTCGGTCGGCGGCGTGACGTGCAGTCGGTCCGTGACCTGTCGCAAATGGAACCGGCGAAACGCCGCAACCTGACCGAGACGGAACGGATCGCGATCAACACCGTGATCCAGGGCTCGGCGGCTGACCTGATCAAGCAGGCGATGATCACGCTGTACCGGCGTTTGGCCGAGACCGATTTGCGGGCCAAGTTGCTGCTACAGATCCACGACGAACTGCTGTGGGAAGTCCACCCCGATGACGCGAATCGGCTGAGCGACCTGGTTCGCCACGAGATGATCAGCGTGATGGACTTGCGGGTGCCGCTGAAGGTCGAAGTCGGCTACGGCAAGTCCTGGGCGGATTTGAAATGATGCGCGATCATGGGCAGCATGCCGTTCACGAGCCCGTCGCTCCGTGAAACACGCCCTTAACGCGCATTGCTAAACTGAAGATTGACCTTCCCACCGCTCTCACCTTTTTCCCTATTCCTCTTAGGAGTCATCATCATGACGATCTTCGCTTCGGCGGCGCTGAGAACCACGGCGCTGGCGACAACCTTGGCAGGCGGCCTGCTCGGCGTGGCGACTCATGCCGCCGACCCGATCAGCCCCGTGGGGTTGGTGCAGGTGGTCCGAGACGATTTCGAGTTCACCGAGGGTCCCGCCTATGACCCGGACAGCAAGACGCTGTACTTCAGCGACATTCCGGCGAACAAGATTTATGCGTTGGACGCGAAGGGCGAAGTCAGCGTGTTCCTCGACCCCTCGAATCACACCAACGGGATCGTCAGCCGTCGCGGTGGCGAGTCCAAGGGGAAGCTGTTCGCCTGCCAGATGGACGGCCAGATCGTCGCTTACGATACGAAGACGAAGGCGACCGAGGTGTTGGCCGACCAGTATGACGGCGAACGCTTCAACGCGCCGAACGACTTGGTCGTCGATCGCGACGGGGGCGTCTACTTCACCGACCCGCTGTTCCGCGCCCCTCAGCCGCTGCCGCAGGAGATTCAAGCGGTTTATTATCGCGCCGCCGATGGCAATGTGACGCGGGTGACCGGCGCGATCGCGGCTCCCAACGGCGTTGCCCTATCGCCCGATGGCAAACGGCTCTACGTGGTGCCGAGCATGCAAGCTGAGATGCTCGCGTATCCGGTCACCGGGCCGGGCAAGCTGGGTGACGAGGCGGTGCTCTGCAAGCTCGTGCAGCCCGAAGGCAAGTCGGGGACCGGCGGCGACGGGATGGTCGTCGATGTGGAAGGGAATCTGTACATCACCTCGCAACTCGGCGTGCAGATTTTTTCAGCCACGGGAGAGTACCGCGGAATCGTGCAAACGCCACAAGTCCCAGCGAACGTCACCTTCGGCGATGAAGACGGCAAGACGATGTACATCACCGCTCGCACCGGATTGTACAAAGTCCGCATGCCGATCGCCGGCTTGACCCCGAACTGAGCCTTCGCGGGCGTGGCCAGGCCGCGCCGCGTGGGTTGCACAGAGCGGCGGGTAAAACGCCGCTCAGATCAGCCGGCCGCGGACCGACTGCGGCAGGTCGGGCTGCTGCCAAGTGCTCATGCCGCCATCGACCAACAACGTCTGGCCGTGAATGTGGGCGGCGGCATCGCTGAGCAGGAAGACCGCCGTGTCGCCGCAGACTTCGGCGCCGGGAACTTGGCCGTTGGGGGTATGCAGCTTCATCCAGGCGTTGATGTCAGCATCGGCGTCCAAGATGGCACCGGTCAAAGGGGTGCGGACCAAGCCGGGGGCCATCGAATTGACGCGNNGCCCCTTTGCTGGCGTCGTAGGCGACGTGATCCGGTTCGGCGAGGAATCCGTTGATCGAACCGGTCATCAGCACTCGCCCGGCGACCTGGCGTTCGACCCAATGCCTCGCGAAAGCCTGCGTCAGAAAAAACGGCGCGTCGACATTCAACGCCATCGTCTTGCGATAACGGGCGGCGGTCATCTGCAAAAACGGCAAGTCGACATAGGTCCCGGCATTGTTGACCAGCAGATCGATCGTGGGGAACAGCGCGAGCGCCAGGCCAGGTAAGTCCGCCACGAAGTTCGCGTCGGTCAGATCGCCGATCAGTAACTTTGTCGTCACGCCGTGACCTTCACAGGCCGCGATCGTCCGCTCGGCTTCGGCGTCCTGTGCCAAACCGTGCAGGCAGACGTTCGCGCCGGCGCGGGCCAACGCGATCGCGATCGCGGCCCCCACGCCTTGAGTCGATCCGGTGACCAGAGCCGAACGGCCTTGCAGCGAAAATGCGGAACTCATGAATCCCCGCGGTCATGCTCGCCCACGAATCGCTCGCGAACGGGCTGAAATGGAAGTGGAAACGGAAATGGAAACAGAACTGAAAACTGCGCCGGGACGGGAAGTTCGGCCGAAGCGGCACCGACAAAGTGAAACCCGCTCAGCGACCCACGGCGGCTGCGGGGCTCAGCCCATCCCCAGCCACGCGGGTCCGGTCTCGGCCAAGATTTCCGTGAGTGCCTGACGGTCTTCCGCCGTCAGATGATCGAAGCTGCCCGACTTGTCCTCGCCACGAAGCACTTCCTGGATCCGGCCACGGAGATGGGCGAGCATCGGTTCCGGCAGCGCCGCTAGGGCGGGCGAGTAGATCAGGAAGCTGCAGGGGTAGCGGAACAGGCGTTTACTGAGATCGAGCTGACGAAGGCTACGGCCTTGGGAATCCTGAGGGCCGCGTGCCGAAAACTCCGTCGCATAATCCGACGTGCCGGCGACGGCTTCCTGAAGTTGCAGCTCGTCCTTCATGAACAGGTATTCGAGCAGCTTGTCGCCCGCCTTTTGGATCCGGCGGACGGTCGATTCGCTCTGAAAGTCGGCCGGACGCTCCAACGCCTTGTTCATCGTCCGATCCGAGTCGGTCGCCTTGATCGTCTCGTAATTGGCTACCGTGATCAGGTTCTGCAGCTGGCTTTGGTGTTCCATCACCATCAGCGCGACCAGATCGCTGTGGGGCGTCAGATAGCGGTCGGTGGCGAATCGTTCGGACAGCGACACCAGGTTGGCCCCGGACTCCATGTCGACCAGTTCTTCGTTCTCGGGATCGAGGGCGAAGGCATTGCCGCGATGGCGGAGTTTGCCGTGGGTGCCAGTGACATACCATCCGCCCCAGCGGGTATCGAAGTCGCTGCGATGATCGCTGACGTACCCGATATCGCGTGGCCGTCCGTCTTCATCGGGCGGGACGCTGCGGACGAAGAAGCCGGGGACCTGCTTGGTGCGGCCGGTGGAATGGCAGCCGAGACATCCGCCGCGGTCGCGGAGCAGGCTCGCACCGGGGTCACGGTCGCGGAGCGTGTAGAAGACACCGCCGAGCTTGTCGTCCATCACCGCGATCTCGATCAGTCCGCCGGGTACCCAGCCGACGTAACAATCGTCGTTGAAATAGACGGCCCGCGGAGAGTGCGGGCTGATCCGGCCCTGCTGCAGGCTGGTCTTGGAAAAAACGAGCGTCTGGGATGAGAGGGGAATCTCGAGGTGCTCGAGCAACGAGCTTAGGTAGCTGCCGCTGTCGTCCGCGACCAGTGTCACTTCACCGGCGCGGATTCGATCATCGAGCCTAGCGACGGAGTTCTGCGTCGCCCGTTCTCGGTAATTGATCGGCGGCCCCTCGAACTCGAACTGAGCCAACGCGGTGGAGGTTGCCAATCCCAGCAGCTCAGCGGGCAAGCCGAGCAGGCCGAAACCGAACAGGGCGAACAGACCGAGCCGCGCGGACATCGAAAAACCCTTCACGCCGGAAATCCTTTAGGGAATGTGCTGGCCGGGGCACGGAATGCCGCGGCCGGGAGCTTGCGAGAATCCCTAGTAGAATCGGAGCGGTCCCCGCTTGGCAAGCGAAGGTAGCCAGGCAGGCCCTGGTGACCTACCGGCTGGCTTCGCCTCGGCTCAGTGCATGGTCTCGTCGTCGACCTCGAAGGCCGTCTTGTAGATCGCAGCGCCCAGGGCTGCGCCGATCAGCGGAGCGACCCAGAACAGCCACAACTGGGCGATCGCGGCACCGCCCGCGAACAGCGCCGGTCCGGTCGAGCGTGCCGGGTTGACCGACAAGTTGGTGACGGGGATGCCGATCAGGTGGATCAAGGTCAGGCCCAGCCCGATGGCGATCGGGGCAAAGCCGGCCGGGGCGCGGCGATCGGTCGACCCGAGGATGATCATCAAGAACATCGCGGTCAAAACGATTTCGGCGACCAGGCCAGCGACCATGCTGTAGAGCTGCGGCGAACGATCGCCATAGCCGTTGGATGCGAACCCGTTGGACACCGCGAAGCCGGACTGACCCGAAGCGATCACGTACAGAACGCTCGCACCCAAAATCCCGCCGACCACTTGGCTAACCCAATAGGGCAGCAGATCGGAAGCCTTGAAACGTCCGCCGACCACGAGGCCGAGCGACACGGCGGGGTTGAGGTGGCAGCCCGAGATATGGCCGATGGCGTAGG
>DITY01000019.1 GCA_002422955.1 Planctomycetaceae bacterium UBA6172 | reverse complement strand
GCACCGATGGGCTGACGGTCCAAACGCACATGGGGTTTCTCCAACAACTCAGCGCGTTCGGCATCCCCGCGACCCCCAACGCCCGGTTGCTGGAAGGTTCCCAGGCGGCGTTGGCGGCGGTGGCGGAGCTGGAAGAGTCGATGCCCGACTTGCCCTTCGAAGTCGATGGGATCGTTTTTAAAGTCGACTCGCTCGCACAGCGGCAAGAGCTGGGCATTCGCAGCAAAAGCCCTCGCTGGGTCGTCGCTTACAAGTTCGAAAAGTACGAAGCGGTCACCCGGGTGGAAGGGATCGAAGTCCAAGTCGGCAAGACAGGCACCATCACGCCGGTCGCCTACCTGGAGCCGATTTCGATCGCCGACACGACGGTCAGTCGGGCATCGCTTCACAACGCCGATGAGATCGAGCGGCTGGACATTCGTGTCGGGGACTGGGTCGTGGTCGAAAAGGCGGGCAAGATCATTCCCAAGGTCGTCCGCGTCGAAAAGCATCGCCGCGTGGCCGAGTATCCCAAGTTCGATTTCCCTCAGACCTGCCCCGTTTGCGACGCGGGGCTGATTCGCGACGACGGCGGCGTCTACATCCGCTGCCCCAACCCACATTGCCCGGCCAAGCTCCGCCAGCGACTGATCTACTTCGGCAGCCGCGCCGGCATGGACATCGAAGGCCTCGGTGAGGAGATGGTCGATACGCTCATCCAACGCGGCTTGGTCGGTGACTACGGCGACCTGTATCGCCTAAACGAGTCGCAAGTCGCCGAATTGACTTGGGCCAACCCACGGCTCGTCCGCGGCAAGACGGTCCAAGTTCAAGTCGGCGAGCGGAACGCCAAAAAACTGATCGAAGGGATCGACAGCAGCCGCTCGCGGGGACTGGCGCGGCTGTTGGCGTCGATCTCGATTCGCCATGTCGGGCCGCGGGTCGCGAAGCTGCTGACCGCCCGTTACCCGACCATCGACTCGCTGCGCGCGGCGCCGATCGAGGAGCTGGCGTCGGTCCACGAAATCGGCGAAGCGATCGCGACCAGCGTCCACGCGTTTCTCAACTCGGCCACCGGCCAGCGGTTGCTCGACGACTTCACCGAGGTCGGGGTGGTGCTGCAAGAGCCGCATGCCGACCAACCCGAACCGGAGGTTGAATCGCAGGGACCGCTCCATGGCAAGACGGTCGTCGTGACCGGCACGCTGGTGCGGTACCGGCGCGACGAGATCAAGGAGCTGATCGAACGCTTGGGTGGCCGCGCGACCGACAGCGTGTCCAAAAAGACCGATTTCGTCGTCGCTGGCGAGAACGCGGGTAGCAAGTTGACCAAGGCGACCACCTTGGGCATCCGCGTGCTCAGCGAAGACGAGTTCGCGGAACTGATCGGCGGCCAACCCGATTGAAGGGTTCGGCCGCCGCGTCCGACTGCGCTCGTCACAACGAATCATCCAAACGCATTGCATGGACGAAGCGTCACAACGAGGCATCTTCGCCCGTTACCAGCGGCCGGTGTTGCGATCCGACGTGATGATCTGGCTGGCCTCTTCGCTAATGCCGAAACGCAGGTCCGGTTGATTCAGTTCGACGAACACGGTGAACTTGTGGTGCAGCGCATCGCGATAGACGATCGGCGCGCGGCTGACCCGCAGGAAGTGGACCGGCAGGGCGTTCCAGCGTTTCGTGAACACGCCGGCGTCGAGCGACGGTTCGGTCGCAAGGCCATAATGCTGGGTCATCGTTTCGACGACGCGGCTGACGTCACCCGTGATGGCGTGCAGCATCACCCGCTGCAGCTTCCCAGAGTAATCGAAGTAATAGGTGATCGTCCCCGCCAAATCGGTCGTGCCGATGCCGGTCACCAATGGCACTCGCAGCCCTTCGAGGTGCGTGTCGGCGAGCACCGTCGAGACCCGGGTAAAACGAGCGGTCACCCAATCGGCCGTGATGTCGAAGCGGAGCACATCGCGGAGGTCGTGGATCGGGCCGTCGGCGATGGAACTGACCATCGCCGCGCCCCCCTTCAGTTGCCGGTTGCTGGCGGTCGAAACCGGTGTCGTCATCGACGAGGGGATCACCGATGGGGAGCCTGAATTGGGAGGTGGGGCGCCGCCGGCACCGGGAGGCCCCCCCGCCGAACCGGGGGCGGAACCTGCCGAACCGGGCGCGGACATGCCGCCGGCGATCGCACCGGCCCCCTGCGGATTCGCCCAGGCCCGCGGGTCGGCGGCGGCGGATGGGTTCGGCTGCGGAACCCCCATCTGCTGGGCGATCACCTGGGGCATTTCGGGGTAACGGTAGCGTTCGGCCCCGCTGACGAGAATCTTTTCGACTTCGCGGTGCGAATTGGCTTCGCCGCCCGACGAGATGAGCAAGGCGGCGACCGTTTGGGCTTGGTCTTGCACCAGACCAACGGCCGACTTGCCGATTTCCGTGGCGGATTGTCCGAGTTCGGTTTCGGTGGCGGTGTACGGAACACCGACCGCGGCGGCCAATAAGGCGACCGTAGTTGTCGTGCGCATGATGATTTTCCCCACCGGGAGCAGCGGGGTGAATGGCCGAAATGGGAGGTTTTCGAGGCCTGGCGGGCGAGCTTGGGAGGTACTCAACCGTCCGTTGCTCAAGATCGGCTCGGACTTGAGGAAATCTTCGCGATTTCTTCCCGCCGCGATGCGACCGGCAAGTTCGCCACGACCCCACCCGGTGCTCCACCCCACCACCAAGCCAGCCCTAGCGTCGCACTGTCGCTACGACCCGCAAAACCGGCGTGGTGAACTCGAGCGGGGGGCGTTATAGTTGGCGGAGTCCGACGGGTTAACTGGCAGGATTTGTCGCCTGCCCTACCAGCGATGCAACGCTCGCACACCTCCACGGTCGGTACCGTGAACCATCGTCCCAGGGCGACGGCTCACACCCCCCAAATGAAACCATAGGAATCGCGTCCAAGATGGCCACAGACGCCCAGAAGCTGAGTGCGGTTGAATCGATCAAGCAAGCGAGCCGGTATTTGTCGGGAACGATCGGCGAGGAGCTGCAGGCTCCGGCCGATCATTTCGACAAGGACAACCTCCAACTGCTGAAGTTCCACGGCACCTACCAGCAAGATAACCGTGACGACCGGGCGGCCTCGCGGGGAGAAGGGGCCGGCAAGTCCTTCTCGATGATGCTCCGTTGCCGCATTCCTGGCGGGATCATGAGCAGTGACCAGTTCATCGCCCACCTCGATCTGTGCGATACGATCGGCAACGCGACGATGAAGCTGACGACTCGCCAAACGATCCAGCTGCACGGGATCCTCAAGAGTGACCTGAAGGGGACGATCGCGCGGATCAATGAGATCGGACTGTCGACGCTGGCGGCGTGCGGCGACGTCAACCGCAACGTGATGTGCTGCCCGGTCAAGAACACCGATCCGGTCCGCCGGGAAATCCAGAAGCTGTGCTACGACATCGCGATGGAGCTGGCGCCCCGGACCAAGGCTTACCACGAATTGTGGCTGACCGATGACGCGGGCGAAAAGACGCTGGTCGGCGGTGCCCCCGAAAGCGAAGTGGTCGAACCGCTGTACGGCGCGACCTACCTGCCGCGAAAGTTCAAGATGGCGATCGGTCTGCCGGAAGACAACTGCGTCGACCTGTACACCAACGACATCGGCCTGCTGACCATCCATCGCGACGGCCAAGTCATCGGCTACAACGTGATCGTCGGTGGCGGCATGGGCACCACCCCGAGCGCCGCCAAGACGCACCCGTTGCTCGGCAAGCGGATGGCGTTCGTGACGCCGGACCAAGTGATCGACGTCTGCAAGGCGATCCTGATGGTCCAGCGCGATCACGGCAACCGCGAAGACCGCAAGGTCGCGCGGATGAAGTACCTGGTCGAGAATTGGGGGATCGAAAAGTTCCGCGCGCATGTCGAGGAATACTACGGCAGCC
>DITY01000322.1:7150-9447 GCA_002422955.1 Planctomycetaceae bacterium UBA6172 | reverse complement strand
GCCCCGACGCCGATGAAGATTCGCAAGCCCGAACAGGCCTCCTCAATCATCAATTGCTGATCGTTCACCCAAACGACATGGGCTTCGGATACGGCTGGCTGGCCGAAAATGCGGAGCATTGTGGTGCTGAGAACCGTCGCGACGCTTTGCAGTTTCCAGCTTAGTAGGCTTTCCGCCTGAAATGGTAAGGGAATCATTAAAACCAGAAACGCAACTGCCGGTAAACTCCACCAAAAAAGGCGGACTCCGAATAAAAACCAGATCACCCCGCCGACCATGAACAGCAGCGACCATCCATCCAAGAAATCTGCGAACAACAACCGGCTTAGCCAACGCATGCCGATGGCCAGAACAATCAACCCGAATCCCAAAAGGCTGGCATGGCTGCGGAAGCCAGGCATGGAATCACGGCGTTGCCACAGCAGCAAACCGGCAAGCGGGAGCACTAAGTATCCGTGCGAGTAGTCGGGCTCGTTACGCCAAGCGTCCTCTGCCCACCGTAGCGTTGGCCAATAGGCGTACACGATTAGGCTCACCAACAGGATCGCGGCGGGCAGGATCCTACCAAGCCACTGCGGTTTGGTGGGATATTCCAACGTTTCCGGCTCCCGATCTCTCGTCAAAGCTGGCCGGCTGGAATCGCGACGCTGTACCGAACGGGATACGCCTATGTCAGTTGGCGTTAGCACAGGCGAATGACGCCGCTTTCTGCCGATAGGATTCGATTTACTCATGGTGCTGACCATCCGATAACGGGAACACAACGCGACTGATACGCCGAGCCGACCAAATGACCAGGCTTTTTGGTACCGACAACACCGAATTGAACATGCGATGCGTCCAGCGGAGATTGCTGCCAGAGCCAATCTCGTAGGTGATCCGTCGAGATTGGTCGCTGAACCATCGGGATTGCAGTGCGCGTCGGGCGATCGCTCATTTTTGGTGAATGGGGAAAGTCAAACAGGGATGCATTCCGGTAACGCTCAGCAGACCCTTTTTCTTTATCAGCAGCGTGGTGCGCTGGCGTGTGCGAAAACAGCCCTGTTGCTGCACAGGGTGAGCTAGCTTGACTCGCACTGATCGGTGGTTGAAACATTGCCACTCGCTCCGAACGGTAGACGGTGCCAAAATCCGACCGACCCGGATTTCGTTTGGGACGAATGGTTTCAAGCCTGACAACCGTTTGGCTCGCCCGTGAATCGATTCGATTTAAGCCCGACCCCACTCCTGCTCCGTTTAGCGCGCTTGGCACGCTGACATCACCGACGCCATGCTTTTCGCTCGCACTGCCCTGCCGGCTGTCGGTACTCCGAATCGCGACGCACATTCCGCTTGAATCCCTTTGACGAAGGCAGTTTGCTGATTGATGATTCAACTCAGCTACATTGAGAGGAAGCAACTTGCATGCCAATCGGTTCGGATTTGATCGCCACCTGTCATCGATCGAGCGGACTTTGCTGATCGCGCGTCGGTCGGCCCCGCGGGCAACTGCGACAAGGCGGGCAGTCTGGAGTGATGGGAGGGATTCGTGTTTGGGCTGTTGAATCGAAGCGACCAGGCGAACCCACTCGCCGATGCATCTTTCGATGGATCGCTTCGCCGCGATCGTTGAACAGCTTGGAGATTTCACCGGTCTCCGTCGTGGGGAATCGATTTTTTCCATTGGGCAACGCTTTGTTCACCGGAATTATCCAGTAAGCGACTGCTGAGTTGGGTTTGCTGAGTTGGTCGTCGGCTTGATGACTTTTTGCGGCGATGTCGTGTTCTCGCGGCGTAGTGCTCACTGCCTCCCCATCAGCCGGGGGTGAGTTTTTTGGCGCTGGGCAGCGGTACCAACGAAGAACTTCGCGTCAGGGCGAATGTTGTGGTGGCGGCGTGAAATCGCTGCGGCGAGTGGCCGTGCTTCGGTGGTTTTCCAGAAGTGATTATCGCTGAAAATCGTTGCGCGAACTGAGTCCGAAACGGCTGGGCCGACTCAGCGATCCGCAACATCAGCCGGGGCAAATGCCTGGTGGTATCGGGCCCGACCTGCCGCACGAACGGCGGGATGCGAGTCAGATCCCAGCTGCCGCCAACCGATTCCTCGAGCTCGATCCGACCCAGTAAACTGGGGTTGAACGACGGCAATGCCAATAGCATCGTCGCTTCGTTCTCCTTGAAACTGCGTGACGGCAGGTGCATACCGATCGCCGCATTGAACTCGCCCAGTCGATCCTCAAATGGGCCCGCTTGCGGTAGTCCACCAACTGCGGCAAGCCGTCCCGTTGGCCCGTTGATCCTGCGGCCGTTCGTGATCG
>DITY01000322.1:0-7106 GCA_002422955.1 Planctomycetaceae bacterium UBA6172 | reverse complement strand
GTCGGCCCGGCGGTCGCGCGAGGTGTGGCAATGCCAGGGCGTCGAGCTTGGCGTTGGTTTTCAATCGCCCCACGAATCGTCAGCCCTTGTCGCTGAACGACGCGCTCAGCGGGTGGAAGGCGGTATTGCTATAGAAGCCGTTGTACTGAGTCGCTTGCTGTTGGCCATGGACTTCGATCGGAAAGCTATCGATACCGACACCGTCACGTGGCGGACTCGGAGGCCACCGGAAGCGAGGATATGTCGCTCGATGCCGTGAGCGAGTCCGCTGCGCAGGGCTTCGATATTGGTGGTGTTCTGGGTGAGGATGTCGATCGATCGCGATTGCGGGGTTGGCCGACCAGTCGCTTAGCGAAGACTTGGTCGCCGGATCGATTTCAGACCGCGGCGCGAAACGCGGGGACGTGGGCGAGAGGATCAAGGTCATCCTGCGCGGAACAACGGAGGACCATGGCGAAGACTCGTTCGCCAATGAGTACGCCGATGTGGTAGCGAATGCGTCGCGGGTCACGGGGGTAGAGGGCGTTCTGTACGATCGAGTCGATCAGGCCAGGGCGATACTCGGCATCACGGAGCGGGATCCCCCCGCGTTGGAGGTGCGTCGTTGATCGGTGGTTTGGACGATGCTGGAGCGGTTGAAATCGGGCGCGAAAACACTGGCTTGAGCTTCACCGATCGCGTGGCCTTCTTTGCGTTTGAAGGCTATTGTTTTCTAGCCGTTCAACGTGGGAGATTCTGCCCTGGCTTCCCGGATTTACAAGTTGCTGGTGAATGATTTGGGCTCAATCGGTCCTCTTCAACAAAAGTCTGAAGGTTTGGCTTGGCCCTGGGAACCCAGAGCATTGGAAGTGTGGCCGAAATTAGGTGTCGTTCCGTGAATCGCGGTCTATTGTTGAAAGGTGAATTCAGCGAGGTTTACTTTTGCTTCTCTCAAGACCTCAATTGCAGCTTTTAATCCCAGAGTTCGTCCGCCACTCTTGGCAAGAAGCATGTTTCGCTTCGAGTCGAAGTAATGATTCAAGCCAAAGATCGCGACTATGCGCCAGGCGACTGTATCACCATCCTCAAGAGGTTCTCCGAGCGACAGTTGATCCGATTCGGCGGCTGGTTTAACGCTTAGTAGTTCCGTGGTGCCTACTCGTGATTTCATGCGTCCGTTGAGGTCATAAACGTAATACTCCCATGCATGCAGCCCAGCCACCTGTCCCGGTCTGCTGATGCGGTTCTCAGGTTCGGTGACATCTTCGGTGAATGAATAAAGTCCTCCCGTTGGACGTCGCTTTGGAAGTACTGTAAGGTTTTCTCGTTGCCGCTCCGAAGTACTTGTTCGTCCATAATTGACCGAGATCGTTTCGATAAATCTTTGATCAAAATCCAGGGCAAAGTCCATTACACCGTCATTGGCGGATTCAACGCCTCTCGCCGCGTTCATTAAGTCAAGCACAGTCACAATTCCATCTGCTGGGACAGAAAGTCGAAAGTAAAATCCCGTGATTTCGAGATTGATCATGCAAACCGCCCTTCGACTTNNCGCTTTATAGCGAATTTCGTTTTTTGCCCAATCATTTGAGCCGATCAGAATATTGCTCAAGCTCAAAGGGCCTGTGGCTTGGGCCAAAAGCTTTCATCAATTATTCTGAGCAACAATTCTTCTGAAAAACTGGCCCTTTCACGGAAGCAATTCATTCATGATCCCGGCGTGCAACATGAGGAGTACGGGGCCCTGAGTCGTTAAACGTGGATTTTGCCGCAGGAACTCAGCGTCCTCGCAGCCCCACTTCCGGAATCGCTGCTCCTTCCGGTAGAGCTCGAACAGGTTGTCCATCGCCTTCCCGAAGCGGATTCGCGGTTCTCGGTAATTCCCCTACGGGTTAAATGCGTAAACTCTGACGGATAGTCCCAAAAAAAAGGAAAATTTTCAAAAAAAATCAGCGTCTTGCCCGCAACCTGCGGTCGGAGCAACCGGTATCCCGCAGCGGGTGAAACCCATGAAAAGCCTAGGTTTTGCGCGTTTTAGCCGAATTGAACCCGAGCAAAACCGCTGCTTGAACGTCGCCCATCCCCTTAGTCGCAGCCTCTGTGAGGCAACGACTTACGCAATTAGCCGACATGCGGCGGAATTTGGACTGTGGCCGTTTGCCAAACCACTGATAAATACCCCAGATTACCGGCGTATTGCCGGTTACCGCAGGAGTTAACCGCGTCCGTGTGGAGCCCTGCAACCTCGCGTTTCATTCAAATTGCTCTTCCGGCGGTCTTGGCGGGCCAGATGTGGTGCAATGGCTCTAAAAAGTTGTCTCCGTAGGATCGCCGCAGGAACGCGTTGTCCTCGCAGCCCCGGCCCTGGAATCGTTCGTCCGGCCGGGTGTCGCTGGAACAGGTCGGCCTGCAACATCCACAGGTGTCCGGTTCGGCCCTCGCGCGCTCAGGTTCTCGTGCGCTGGTCTTGATAAAGCTTCCCTGAGGCCGGGTGCCAACGAATTACCCGGCGAGACGGCTCTCGCGTAATTCGGAAGACCGCGTTGGCCCTGGGGAGACAATGCACAAACCGCTAGGCATCTCGTGCCTTGCGGATTCGGTCCCATATCGCCTGGTGCGTTACACCGATCTCGGGATTGGCGATCATTTCGTAGCGTCTTCGTTGAGCCTCTTCGAGAACCCATGCCGGGATCGGGATTTCGTCAGGTGAAGAAGCAATGTCGTTCCAGATACTTTGCACGGGACGGAGCTTTTCGGCGATGGGCAAGTGTTGAATTCAGTCTGCATCGGTATCCATTTTGGGCCCTTGGATTTGAGGCTGGCTGAGCCCAGATGGTAAGTCAAAAACCCAAAGTCCGCCCAGCTCACAGCGGTTAACGACAGCGGTTAGCCTGCCGCGATGAGAGATTTTTCGCGTGAAAATGCCCTACTTCGCTGTGCGGGTGCGTTGTTTTGGACCTGCCCGAGGGCTGGGGGGCGATGGCGGTTGCTACAGCCGTAGGTAGAGCTTGCGGGCGTCGAGGAAGCGGACGAAGAGGTAGGTGATGCCGAGGGCGGCTGCTAAGCCGAGTAGGGACCAGGCGAGGGGCGAATCCTTGGGGACCAGACCGCGAATGGAATGATTCACGAAGTGATTGATGATGTAGGCGGCGAGCGGGTTGGCGCCGAACATGTCCAACGCCCGCGAACCCCAGCCACGCCAGTCGCAAGCGACGATGAAGGCGGCGTAGAGCACCAGGCAACAGCCGGTGGCGAACAGCACAAAGGATTGGGTGACGACGCGTTTATCCATCATCCAATAGTTGAGCGCCCGCTGCTCGACCGGCGGAGGGGTGACCAGCGGCGGTTCCGCTAGCCAATCGCGCCAGCCTCGCTCAACCGCCAACGACCAGTCCGGCAGCACCGGTGAGGATTGCACCCGCGCCGTCTGCTCCGACGTCAGCCCCTGCAAATCGTAGAGCCGCGTCAGGCACGACAGGGCATAACCGCAGAACAACAGCAGGCCACCGGCAAGCAAGATCGTCGCCAAGGCGCGGCGGCGGTCTGGGCCGCTGACGACGTCGAAGGCGATCGTGCCGGCCAACAGGATCTGCGTCCAGGCCAACAAGCCGAACAGCCCGCCATCCCAAGCCCGCTTTCCGGCCCCGCCCAAATAGCCGTCCATCCAGTTCGGACGCCCATAGACGAAGTCGTAGTTGAACGACCAACAGAGCAGCCCGTGCAGCAGGCCCAAGGCGACAAACGCTAGCGCTCGGATCGAGGGCCGCCGGGAGATCAGCGGGAAGGCCAAGACCTGCAACGCGCCGATGATCGCCAACACCTCCCACAGGTTGGCCTTGAAGAATTCCCGCGTCAGCCGGGGGGCGTGCGTGGCCGACAGCTCGGCCCAGGAACCGATCTCGCTGTTGAACCCGTACAGCATCACCGACAGCAACATCAGGGCCAGCCCGCGCACCACGAACCGCCCTACCCCACCACCGCTGGCGACTCGCTTCAAGAACGACATGCGGTAGGAGAAGCCGCAGGCGAAAATGAAACTCGGCATGATCGAGTCGGCGTAACTGAAGTGCGTGTTGTTGTGCCGCAGCAGCTGGTGCGTGATTGCCAAACCGCCGAGGAAATTGACGACGAACATCGCGATCACGCTGTAGCCGCGGAACTGATCCAACGACGCGAGACGTTCGCGTTTCAACTCGCCTGGGGTCGCCGAGGCCGACGCGGTGGGTGCCGGGCTCAATTCGGCGGCAAGGGGCGGGACAGGGGACATGGAACGTCTGCTTCGTGGGGTAGCTCGAACCGTGGACGCCATGTCGGCGTCGCCAGGAACCGGCACGTCAGCCGCGTCGACAGGGAAGGGGAATCACACCGAAATGCCCGCCGGATGAGGAAGGTGCCGTAAACCAGTGGCTGATTCTGCGCACCCTATTCCTGCACCTTGCTAGCTCCTTGGTCCGGCCAGCGGAAAACTCAGGAGAAGCAGACCGCCGAGCAAGGGTAAGATCTCGAAAACTTCGTGTGAATGGCAAGCGATCGCGACGCGATTCGCAGGCCTCATCGCAAGGAGAGCGTCACTAAGATCGACGAGTCTTCGATCGCGTGGAGCGCGTGCGGTTCGGCGGCGCGAAGGTACAGCATCTTGCCGGCGGTCAGTTGATGAGTCGCACCGCCTGACGTGAAGACGACGCGACCCTCGAGACATAGAACGGTGATCTCGCCGGGCGCCTTGTGTTCCGCGATCTGTTTCCCGGCCGGCAGGACGAGGCGAATGGCTTCCAGTGTCGGCGTTTTGAAAACCGTATACGTCCTGGTGTTCGCAATCTTGTCAGCGAGTGGCGAGAGGTCGATGACTTCCCCGGGATTCGCGTGCGGTATGGCCATGACGGGCTCTCCTATCGGACAGGGAACAGGGGGCTGGCCGGAAATTCGTCGCCGGATGCGTGCGGGAAACCGAGCGATGGGGGCCATCGCGGGAGATCCCCGACAACAGGCGTCAAAGACTGGCGTAAACCGGCACTGTACCAGGAATGGCGTTTCCCTGAGCTACCGATCAAGACGGTCAGCCGGCTCTCTCGGCTGAGTGTCCTTGGCCCCTGGCGCGACTCGGGCTGTCTTCCAGTCGGCTTTCTCCGCCCGACTTTTGCCATCCGCGTGGCGGTTTGCCTGGGATGCATCACCCAGTGAAGTTTCCACGCATGAAGTTTCCACGCAGGGGGTGGTGACGGTCAAAACTTCGCGACCGGGATTAGGGCTTCGTGCAAGGCCTCTTCGACACAGCCGCCGGGGTGATTGATCCCCAGGATTCGCGACAAGGTCGGGGCCAATTGCGCGGGGCTGACCTGACGGTCGTACCGGCCGGGGGCCATGCCGTTGCCGATCAGCAGCAGGGGGACGTGGGTGTCATAGTGCCAGGGGCTGCCGTGGGTCGTTCCCCGTGGTTTGGCATTCGCGGAGGAGCTTCCGGGGATCGCATAGGGCGTGTAGACGAACAGCACGTCACCGCTACGGTTCGGGTTGAAGCTGAGCCCCAGTTGCCGCAGCAGTCGCGAGTCACCTCCCACCAGCAATTCGTCGTGGGTCACGGCGGTCGCGACGTAGGGTTGCGCGATCAGCCAGTCGCGAATGATCCGGCGGGCGGTGGCCAACGCCTGGCCGCGGAGTCGCGGATGTTCGCGATTCAAATAGACCTGGTTCGATTCCAACTCCAGAATCAATTTCTGACCGGCATCGTCCGACCCCGACGCATCGATCCCGAACTCCTGTTGGAGCAGCAGGGTCAGCTTATCGCGGACGGTCTTGAGGTCGCCGAGCGGATTGCGTTTCGGCCCCGTCACTTGGCTGCCCGAAAGGGCGTGGGTGGCGATCAGTTCCGGGATGGGGGCCACGCCATGGTCGGCGGTCACCGCCATCGTCCAGCGGCCGACGCCTACCGTTTCGTCCAAATACTGAGTGAACTCCGCCAGCTGTCGGTCCGTGCGGTAGGTCATGTCCTCGACTTCAAAACTCATGGGGCCGAAGGCGTGACCGACGTAATCGTTCGACGAGAAGTTAATCGCCAACAGGTCGGGAATGTCGTCCGCGCCGAGCGCTTCGTTGCGGATGATTTCGCGAGCGGCCAGCAGCGTGAAATCATTGCCATAGGGCGAAAACAAGACCTGATCGCCGAACTGATCCGCGGTCAATTCGCCGGCGCTAGCCAACTGATGCGGAAACGCGGCCGAAAAGCCGACGGGCGGGTTTTCGAACTCGTTGTCGTCCGGTCCCTGGTTGTGATACCGCTCGCGAGGCAGCAGCAGGTCCCAGGTCTTGCCGCGAAACTGGTCGATGGCGTTCCCTTCGTTCAGGTTGCGGAGGTAGCCGGGGAGGTCGTTGCGGTAATAACTCGACGTGACCCATTGGTTCTTTTCGAGCCAATAGGCGGCGTCGGCGCGATGGCCGGCCATCAAAATGGCCGCCCGATCCTTGATCGCGACGCCCATCACTTTCGCTTTGCCTTGAGTCGCCAATTTGAGGCAATCGCCGACCGTGTCGACCAACAGCACCCGTGGCGACATCGGCTTGCCCGACGGGATGCCGATCACCGTCACGGTGGGATCGGAAACGCAGTAACGGGATTTGCCGGATTGTGGGTCAAACCAGTCGTTCCCGATCACGCCGTGGGTGGCGGGATGCGCCCCGGTCAATTGGACCGCATGACCCGGGGCCGTGAAGGTGAAGGCATGGGCGTGATGGCAGTTGGGAAACCAGGCGCCGTTCCGCAGCACGTTGCCAAAAAAACTTTCCTTGGGGTTCGTCGGAAAGTTGTCTTGGAAGCGGATCAGGTAGTCCTGGCAGAGTTGATCGATGCTCACAACCACGATCAGTCGCGGCTGCCCCGCGGCAGGAGTCTCCGCAGCCGCGGAACCCGTTGTTAGGTGGAGGGTCGCGAACAGGCAGCAGGTAGCGAATGCCGTGGCGAGGGATCGGGTGAGGAACGGGGTGGGCACGGCGGGACTCGAAAAAGGAGGCAGGGGCGAGGTGCGAAAGCGACGTTGGGCAGGCGGCGAGAAGTCCGCCATGACTGCGCAGGTCGTCTCGCTCGATAAAAAATTCGCCCGTCAAATTCTCATTGATTGTAATTCCACAATCTA
>DITY01000109.1:7998-26582 GCA_002422955.1 Planctomycetaceae bacterium UBA6172 | reverse complement strand
GATCCCGAAATCGCGTTTCGGATATCGCGAATGACTTTTCACGATAGGGACGTAGTCGGATCAGGTCATCGGCCGGCGGCCCCGACGCGGCACCTGACGGACGAGACGCCACAGGCGCGACGCTCTCATCATAACGCTGACATCCCGCGGTGGGTAAACCATGATCATCAATCCCGGGAACGTGAACCTGACCGCCAATCGGCGTCGGCGGCAGCGTGACCTGGCGCTGTTCGCACTCCTCGGCTGGTGGCTCGCGCCGACCACGGCACCTGGGCAAGCAGTGCCCGCGCAAGCAACAGCCGGGCAAGACGTGGCCGCGGCGGAACCTGAACAGGTGCCTCCCACCCCCGCGGCCGTTGCTCGCGACGGTTCCGTTGCGGTCGTGCCAGCCGCGGCGGCGCTGCGATCGATCTTCTCTTTCGCCGCCGCGCCGCCACGAAAGACGATGGGGTTGCTGCAGCGGAGTTTCCTGGAGGTCGCGGCGCGGACGGAGGAGGATTTGGAGATCGCCGTGGTGATCGACGGGACCGCGAGCATGACGGAGGGGATCGCTGGCGTGCGGGAATCGATCGGCGCGATGCTCGAGGACCTGCGGCGGGGCCGTGACGGCGAGGTCCGCGTGGCGATCGTGGCCTATCGCGATTCGGGATCGCCGTCCGGACCGGTACAGGTATTGCTCGATCGCTTTACCGCCGACAACGAAGCGATCTCGCAAGCCTTGACAGCGCTGCGGCCCGAATCGGGCGCACCCTTTTTCCACGAACAGCCCGACGCCGGAATTCACGCGGCGCTCGATCGCTTGCCTTGGACCGAGAACAACCGCACGACGCGATGGCTGTTCCTGTTCGGTGATGCGCCCCCTTATGCCGAGAACTACGCTTCGGACCAATTCCCCCAAGCCAAGCGGGCGTATGCCACCGACCTGCTGGTCGCGCTGGCTACGCGGAAGCAGGTGCAAATTCACTGCGTGCTCTGCGACACGGCGGGTGAGCTCGACACGATTTATCAGCAAGCGTTGCCGGAAACCCGGGCTTTCATGAACGCGCTGGCCGCCGGCACCGGCGGGCTGATGCTCGACCTTTCCTATCCCGACATTCGCAAGGCGATTGTCGCGGCCGGCCAACAACCGCGGGCCGATTACCTGCCGATCGATCCGATTACCGAAAGCGATTTGGAGCAGGCCCGCAACGCGGTCGCCGGTGCGGCTGACGAAAACGACCCGACGACGAGGGAAGTTCGAGTCGCCGTGCTGCCGCATCTGCCGTTTCAACAGATGAGCTTCGATCCGCGCGAACCCGCCACCCAGGTCGCGGCCGCCTTGCGACACAAGTTCGAATCGCTGCCGCGAGTTCGCGTGTCTAGCTCCTACGACGTCGAACGCCAACTCCGCCGGCTCCGCGCCGCGGGGCTGAGTGAAAGCCAGCAGATTCGAGCGCTGGCGTCGCAGTTGGGCGTCGATTACGTCATCTGGGGCCAGCGCGATCCCGTGGCCGGTTCGATCGTCTCCGCGGTCTATTCCGGCAGTTCCGCCGAACGCTTGGTTCAGATCACCCATGGCGGGGAAATCACCCAGTTGGCCAGCCTGATGCTCTCCGCGCCGACAACCGATGGGCGGCTGGACCAGCTCGAGTTTCCCCGGCGAGGCGGCTCGGCAGAGGTGCTGCAAGGGAATCTGAAACGGTCGCTGGCGCGGAATGCCAGCACGACCCGCGAGATTCTGGTGTCGTTGGAAGCCTCCCAACAACTGCTCGGGCTGTTGGCGGACGACCCCGCGTCGGCGGCCTTGTCGGACACCGCGGTGAAGGCGGCCGAAGCGGCGCTCAAGACCGAACCGACCAACGGCATGGCACATTGGCTGTTGGCCAACGCCCACTTCAATCGCGCGACGGCGGCGCAGGCCAGGCAAGAACCCGAAATGGCCGTGGCGGAAATGAAGGAGATGAAACGCTCGCTGGCGCGGGCCTATCGCTATCGCAACGAGCTCGATTCCCACGCCTTATCCAAGGAGATCGCCGCCGACTATCGGTTGCTGGTCGAACGGGACGTTCCGCAAGCGATTCAGGCGTATCAGGAATTGACGCAGGACCCGATGTCCACGCCCTTGATCCGGCGTCGCGCCCATTGGATGCTGTGCGGCCTCTTCTCGGGCGATTGGGGCGCGGGCCATGAGAGCGTCGACGCGACCGCGGCGCGGGAGCACGCGATCGCCATCCTCGCCAATTGGGAAAGCAGTTCGGAAGCGGAATTGCTCAAACGCTGGCTCGGATGGGACCCCGAGACCGAGCGCACCCAGCACCCCTACCTGCCGCGTTCACAAAGCGATCTGGCCCGCGTCGAAATCGAACCGATCCCGGCAACCTAAGCAGGGCTCTGGCCCGCCCATCTCAAAGCCAACTCCGGCTCGTCGCCAATCCCACACCCAACCCCTGCTCCCCTCGCCCCGGGTGACAGGCGTTACCACCCATTTCCCCGGTGATCCATCAAGCGCACTAGTGCCGCGAGAACGAGTTGACCTTGCTTGGAAACCCGACGCGTGAGCGAGGAACCTGCGGCAAATTCCTCGCTCACGCATCCTGTTGCGATTCTTTCAAGCAACCTTATTTAGTTCTCGCGGCACTAGCTCCCCTCGCCCCCAAACTTGTTTGGGGGAGTAGGGGACGGGGGTGAGCGACGGTCTTGAGTTAAGGCAATAGGCCGATCCAAAATTTGCATTTTCATTTGCCCTCGACCTCCAGTTCTGGGTATCCGGACCGCAACGGGTTGCGATCGGGATACGCCGCCAATTCTTCCAGCACCCGCCGCACCGTCAGTCGCATTCCGCGAATGCACGGCTATACGTTGGTCTGTGTCCAATCCCGACGCCGAGCTCCCGTCGGGGTATCAGTTCGAGAACTTCTCCGGTTTTTCCCCGCCCGATTCCATGCATCGGGCAACTCGCCACAAACTGCCTAAGCATCGCGATTTCCCCGCCTTGCCGTCGGCACAACAGTTGCCCGGCCTGCCAATCCCCCAGTCGCCCCCCCTGATGGCTGTCCGCATTATTCGTCATTCGCGCAGCGAGAAAAAGATTGACCCACACTGAAACGTACGATAACGTAACCATTATGATCCCCCCAAGCGGGAAGAATTAATCGTTATCGCGCGCGGAGCGCTGTAGCCATAGACGATTTGAACCCGTACGAACCTAGCGGCAATACGCAAGAGGCTTCCCGTGACTTGGAACCGCCAGTGTATTGGTGGTCGCCTATTGCGATTGGCGTCGCCTTCACGCCGGTTGCAATAGTTCTTGTCGTGCTATCGCACGGCGCCGGGCACGGAACCGGTTTTTGGGAGGATGCATTATTCCCACTGTATCGCCCGCTTCGTATACTGCTAGACTCCGACAACGCTGCATCTATTTCGTTGTTCTTCACCCAATACGTAACGTATGGTGCGTTGGTCGCATTTGCGATTCGCCGTCGCCGTTCGCATTGGCAATACATAGGCACGATCCTTGCATTTCACGCTGCTTGTTATGCCATTGTTCGCTGGTTTTAGATAACGTGCATCCACCGGGGCGAATGTAACGAATGTGTTTCAGGCGAGTAATTTGGCGATAACCAACGGTTCCAACGGAGGACGCGAACTGTCATTTTTGAAGTGGTTAATTTTCCGTGCGTCCCCGCTGAACCGCCCCGTTCTGCCGCTCAAGCAAACACATTGGTGAATCCTTACGATCCCCCATCGCAATTGACATTAAAGCGACCCAAGTCCGCACCGCTCCTCGTTGCTGCTTCAATGGCAGCATTGATCGGTTTCGTCATCGCCGGTTCTGGATTGCTTTACACAATCAGCGACATGAGTCGCCCTATGGCGCCCGGTCGTCGCTACGCAACCTACGATCCTGAACTTTATCTACTCGGCATTTCAATCACACCAACTATCGCGCAGATTCTGGCGTTCGTAGCTGCCCCATTGATGATCGCATTGTCAGCATTCCTAGCCTTTCGCGGTGCAAGGAATCGACGACTCTAGACCGATTGGATTACCGATACAGACTGACGTTGCCGTTTCGTTGCCACTGAGAAAGCAAATGGGGCAGGCCACTTTGATGCGTTGCCAGTCAGTAAGGATCGGCGGATCATTCACTGGCGCGGTTTACTGTCCCGCAAGCTACTCTCGCCGAAACGGAAAGTCCGAAATGACGCCACTGAAAAACATTGCAAGAATGCTTTGAAATCGGCTATTGACCTAAATGAAGAGCCTCGCTGACCCCTTTGAACGCTCTTGAGTGCAGTTATGGCCGCCGTCGGTTTTGTTAGGCTGTGGCAATTCTACAACATTACCACATCCCTTACAGCGACATTCGGACGACCCACGCCAAACACGGAAGGTGCCGCAGCGTCCGCATCTTATTTCGGGATGGAGTTGGGATGAGCAATGATCGCAACGTTGGATGTATCGGGTGCCTTTGCTATTTTTGCGGAGTGTTGCCAGGCAGATGGGGCAATTGCCGGAACGTTTGCGTTTGGCATGCTTCGTTGGCCGGCGCGGCAGAGGAACCAGCTCTTGGATGTCTTCGATTAAAGCGAGTCGACGGATTCGGCGTGATGACTGCCGTTTCGTGAATGGCGTCGCACGTTCGCCGTGTTCGGGTCGCTTGTGGCGGGTCGTAATCAAGTTGGCCATAGGCAGCACGATCGACCATCAGTGGCTGAATTAGCGTTGGCTAACGACCCGGATCAGCGGGGACCGGAAGTTGAGCATCCATTCGACAAAACGAACCACTGATCCTCGGTTGGATCCGATGGTTACCCACTTTCTGCATGCACTTCAATCTTCAGTCACAGCCAAGATCTTCGACAAATCTCTGCTCAGGATAAACCCTGTCGTAGTCCACGCCAAGCTGCTCAGAGATGATCCGTCGCACTTTCAGGGCACGCTCGCGATCAACACCGGGTGAACATCGTTGAATGAACTCGTCTTCTGTGATGGGCGGCCATTTGTCTTTTGATGGAAAGTCGGTCGATCTGTACCACAGTAACGCGGCGAAGCTTGTGCAGAGTAAGATGGCAACCAAGAGAAGCATATCAGAGTATCCCGTTTTGCGATCGTGACGAGTGGAACGCATCTGGCCCGAAACTGGAGTCGATCGTGGAAATCGCGGGTGAACAGACCAACAAGTGAGCCACAATCTGTCGGGTAACATTCAAAGTGTGGCGTGGCGGAACTTGGGCGTCCAGAGCGAAGCGAAAAGAAAACCGCAGGCCCGCCGTTGCCACCACGGACTTGTAAGGCCGATCACTTCTCTTTGTCTTGTTCGAGGGATTGTTTTGCGGCCGCAAATATCTACATCGGCCAAAGTAGAGAGAGAAGCCCAAGCATTGCTGCCAGTGCTCCGGCATGCTCCATCAAAATGTGAAATGGGGGAGGTCATTCGCGGTGAAATTTTTCCAGTATATCACTCCCCCGAGGATCAGCATGAATTGAATGGTGCCGCATATTGCGGCAGCTACGATGCGCCCGTAAGTGAGGAGTTTGGGTTTTATTTCGGGGCGTGTCTTGCTATTGTTTTTGCCGAACCTTTAGCTCATCCACGGCGAGGATGGAAGCTCGAATTCAAACTGAAGCTCTGCCCGCCGTTGGATGGAGCGTCTTGTTCGGCTCTTCGATTCGTGATTTGACTTGGGTGATGGCTACCTGTCACTTCTTCCTTGAAAGCAAAAGCTGCTCCGCGAGATCCGATATAACCCATTCCTCTGCGATCAGACCATCCCGGAAGCGGCTCGTCACAACGTCGCGCCAAACGATATCACGTCCGGAAGCTGGAAATCCCTTGAACGCACCTTCTTGTCGGGCACGGATCGTCCGCTGCCAGGAGACGCGATCAGCTCCTTCTAATAGAATCTCCACTTCCACCTTGGGATTTGGAAATGCCCGCTGATACAAGTCCAGCATTCCCCGGATCAGCTTGTGCCCACCCGCCACGTCCTGACCGGTGAGGTGCGCGACGTAATCGGACGCAAAATAGGTGGAGATCGCATCACTGTTGCCGTCTTCAATCAGTGTGTGATTTGCGGCGTAGATTATCGATGACAGTGGTTCCATGATAGTTTCTTGCCGAACGTCTGCGTTCACCCGGCCGCCGCGAGTGACTTCGACTTCAGAAAACGCACGGTCGGCGGCTCGGCGTGCAAGTTTGAGCTTGATGCAATGCCCTGCCGTTTTGTCCTAACGCCACTGGGCCCCGGCTGGAATCTTACCCTCGGCAATCTCACGCTTCCATCCAGCAATCAACGCCGCGTGCTCCTTGCTTAGCTCCGATTGCTCCTTGTCGGACGCCCAGAACTTACTTACCAAATCGAGATATTGGAGAACGGTCTCTTTCTCGCCCTTCTCCAATAGTTCCCGAGCCAATTGCATCTGGGGACCAAAAGAGTTCAGTTGGGGCGAGCCCGGGGTCGCACCCGCCTTGAGCAGGTATGTCTTCGCGTCTGCAAGCTTCCCTTCGCGCAAAGCGCCGCGGCCTAGGATTTGGTTAGCGTTGTGGATGATGTTCCCGTAATTCCAGTTCATGCCGTCTGTGTTCTTGCGCAGCGTCTCCGCGGCGAGATTCTTGGCTAGCTCGGTCTCGCCTGCTTCCAGTGCCGCTAGCGCCAAATCGATCTGTAAGCACAGCAGCACTTCCTGAAGCGGCTCGTCAGGTGCCTTCTTGAGTGCCTCCACCGCCACATCGTAGGACTCTTGCAAGTATTCGAGCGAGTACTTGAAATGAGCAGCCCTCTCCTTTCCCTGAAGACGTCTGCCCGTGGATAGGTCAACGGCGAAGAGCGTCTGCACATCCATCGACCACAGGCGGGCGGCGGGTCTTTGCCTTTGCCCGGCGCGGATCAGCGCCTCAGCCTTATCGCGATCTTTGGCCAGCAGTTCCATCAGGTACTGAGGGTCTGCCTTTAGCTTGGCTTCGCAGTCATCAAGGTCTTTCGTGCTCACGCTTGGGAGCGAACGCTGCGACGACTGGGCCATCGCGACAGAGGCGAGCAGCGCACTGGCTACCATTGCGCAAATCACAAAATTTCTCACGGGGGACTCCTCAGCAAGGTAAGTTGTTTTCAATGCACCCGAACGACCAAGGTAACTCGGCGGCGGCCAAGTACGCTTGATTTTAATGCCCGCCCGATCCGCCGCTCGGGTTGACTGCCTTGTTCTGTCGCTTCAGCATGAGGTTCAGCGTACACCCAGGACAGAGGTTTCCTTCTTAAACTTCTCAATTGCCGGCTTGGTCACCGCAGGGCCAACCCATACCGTGCGAAGCGTCTTTGTCGATCGCAGGAATTCAAGTGACTTGTCCGTCATCCGAGTGCCGTTCATCACGAGAGTTTTCAAGCGGGGAATCTTGGAGAGGTGCGCGACACCCTCATCGCCAATCGCCGAGTAGGGCATGTCTAAAGTCTCAAGGTTTGCCATCGTTGACAGGTAAGACATGCCGGCATCAGTGATCGCACCGCAGTCCGAGATTTCCAGCACCTTCAACGACTCAAGCTTCGCAACATGAGCTAATCCCTCATCGGTAACCTTGACTTGTCTGTCGGAGAAGACTGCAAGGTCATCCCTGAACTTGAGGACTTCGAGATGTTTCAGGTGGGTGATCTGCTCCAGTATGGCATCGTCACAGTTGCGTTGGATGCGCAGAACGCGGAGATTCGGTGCCTCCTTGATGATTCTGTCGATACCGAATTCCCTCGGCGTCCAGGTGGTCAACTCGATAATCTCATCGGACCAATCAGCAAGGCGAATGTCGGCTCCATCATCATGATACTTCCTCTGCAATGCCTGTCGCCGGTCTTGACGCTTTTGAACCGCCACTATGACCACACATACACAGCATGCAACCGACACCACAATGAACAGTAAATGATTAGAGAAGCGAAACTTCTTCGCAGGAATTGCACTGGCCGGATTGTTCGCACTGAGGGGTTGTGCCATGAAATCAGACTCGCGCGAGGGATGTGCGACAGAACGACCAAGCTAACCCGGCTTCCGCGAGCGAGCATCCATTTTAAGAACCCATTAGCGGCAACTCGGGTTCAGGGTTTTGTTATGGCAAGTCCACGTCTCTGGTGTTGCGTGCCCTCTGTTTGGCAATGTGTTCATTGTATTGACTAAAAGCCGCCGGTGCATCATTAAAGTGCAGGAAGGCCATGACCGCCGATCCGATACAGTCCAGCCACTCCTCTTCCACATCCAATTCGTCCGGTGCAAGTACCTGTTTGCGTCGTTGGATGCGACTTGGGTCATGCAAATACCAGTTGCCAAGGTGAATGATGGTCCACAGATCTGCCATGGTGTGACTTGGTATCGATCCCGAGGACCAGGACGGCCCAAGTGCCTTGATGCAGGCCATCACCTGTTTTAAGTTTTCTGGATTCAACTTGTCGTTCCAATGGTAAAGCGAGAACATAAAACCAGATTGCATTCTCTCGTTGTCTGTGGCGTTCTCGCAACTTGCGGCGTGGATCTTTAGCAGCTCGATCGCCTCAGTATCCGATAGGTCCGGCAGTTCCTCGTGTGGAAGTTTCACTGAGCGTACTCCAAATCCGGCACCGTCAGCATATCGACCAAAATCACCCGGTTGCCGCCAAGAGACTTTGACTTGGAAAAACGCTCGATCGGCAACTCGGGTGGATTTTTTTGTTAGCCAGTGTTGACCTTCTGGGAGCATTTGGTGGCAGCATCGCGAACGACCTTGCTTCCGTCTTTTGCCGCCATGCCGATCAACTCGATCGTTCCCGGATGCGTCGAGTCAATTGCAGTCGCGGTTAACAATGCAGCCTTGCGGATCTTGGCGTCACGGTCGTCGAATCGCTCGTGAACGCGTTCGATCGCAGCTAATGCGTTCTGGCCAATAAAAGCCAATGATCGCATAGCATCTCGGCAACACAATGGGTCGGACAAAACCGATGCCAGTGGTTCGACACATAAGTTTGGCACTTTGTGTGCAATTTGCCCTAGCGTCAAAACAGCCAATTGCCTCGTTATTGGTTCGTGTGATTGAATGAGCAATGCAACACGGGGAGCAGCAGAGACGGCGGGCGTTCCAATGCGGAATAGGCCACGCAACGCTTCGTCGGTGATCTGACGATCTTCGCTGTCGAGCAATTTTTCTAACTGAGGGACAACTTGCTCGGCCTCTGGCATGGACCAACGGCAGCGATAGAGCACCGCCCAGTTATCGGCGTTCAGACGGTCTAGGATCGCTTGCTCGGCAATGCTCATCATCGTGACTGGCTAACGGTTGGGTTCAGCGTGCGGGCGCGAAAGAGCAACCATTGCCAAACCGTCTGACTCGCCCGCTCCGTCTGTAACCCTTGGTTCTGTCGCTCTTTAGCCGCTGCTCCAGTTTACCATCGAGAGTTTGGCCAGTACAATAGAGAGCAGGGTAGCAGTGTTAATTGATCGTGTTACGAGTTAAAAGTATCGGGAGATCGTATGGCCACGGAAATTCCCAGTGACTTATTACCATTTGTGCGGCGGATGGTAGCCGCTAAGCGTTTTCTAAGTGACGGTGATGTCATTGCGGCGGGGATTCGTTTATTGCAAGCTCGCGAAACTTTACGAGACGAGGTCACAAGGGGTTTCGACCAACTTGATGCAGGCCTCGGCATACCAGAGACGCAAGTGAGCGACCGGGTGGAACGGCGTGTACGCGCAATTGAGTCTGGCGAACTTTAATGTCTTCAGTTTTCTATTCCCCGGAAGCAGAAAATGACCTCGTGGGTATTGCGGATTACATAGCCCGCGACAAACCTGAGGCAGCCCTACGCTGGTTTCAAAGAATTCGCGAAACGTGCCAAATGCTTGCGATTCAGCCAAGCCTCGGAGAGATGCGTACTGAATTTGGAGTAGTTGGTTGTCGATCGTTCAGCGTTGGCAATTATGTGATTTTCTTTCGGCCCAAGGAAGTTGGCATTGAAGTCGCCAGAGTCGTCCATGGTAGTCGCGACTTGCGGGATCTTTAGCGTGCAGAACGCCTGAGTTGCGACAGAACGATATTCTTATCCCTTGGGCGGCAGGGATAAGGGCGATTTGGGGCTCTTAACCTCAGTCGAGGATAACGCTTATCCTCGACTGGTGCAAAATGAATCTCGGCGTCTTTTTCCCAGGCTCGCTAGGCTGCCGTCACGGTGGTCACGCTAAACCGGCTGGTTTGGGTCAGCCGCGATTTTGGACTTTCGAGGAGGACCATCGGGGACACACCGACCGTCGGCCGATATTCGCCCAGTCAACCGATTTGCGCCAGCCGCGAAGTGGAGTGTCCCCGGAGGTTCGGACGCGAGGTGGAGTGTCCCCTGTCCCCGGACGCTTGCACCCGGCAGGTGCTCCCTGCTCGGGGTGTTGCGGGATCTACCCGGCCGGGTCTGGCGGGCGGAGACGGTCGGTGCGGTCGGGTTCGGTTTTCGTGGGTGACTGTACGCTTTCGGGCGGCGTTAACTTCCTTAGAATGTTCGCGTCCGTCCGGTTCCCTGTCGCGGCAGGGACGGATTGAGGCAGCGAGCAGCCATCGATCCACCGACCAGCACCTACCGACTAGCCAGGGGCATTAGCCTTGTTACGCACTCATACCTGCGGCCAATTGCGAGTTTCCGACATCGGCACCGAAGCGACCCTGTGCGGTTGGGTCGAAAGCAGGCGGGATCACGGTGGGGCCGTCTTCATCGATTTGCGAGACCGTTACGGCGTCACTCAGATCGTGATCGGGCCGCCGGAAGCGGGTCAGGCNNGTGGCGTCACGGCTGGAAGGCAAGGTCAACGAAAAGCTAGCGACCGGCGAGATCGAAGTGCGGTGTGCCGAGATCGAAGTGCTGAACCAGTCCGTCGCCCCCCCGTTCGTCCCCTCGCAGAGCGATCTGCCGAACGAAGACCTGCGGCTGAAGTACCGCTTCCTCGATCTCCGTCGCCCCCAGATGCAGCGGGCGATGATCACGCGAGCGAAGATCGTCAAGGAGATGCGCGATTACTTCGCCGAACACGACTTCATCGATGTCGAGACGCCGATTTTGGGCCGCAGCACCCCCGAGGGGGCGCGGGATTATCTGGTTCCCAGCCGCGTTCATCCCGGCAATTTCTACGCACTGCCCCAGTCGCCGCAGCTTTACAAGCAGATCCTGATGGTGGCCGGGTTCGACCGCTACGTTCAGGTCGCCAAATGCTTTCGCGACGAGGACTTGCGGGCGGACCGTCAACCCGAGTTCACCCAGCTTGACCTCGAGATGTCGTTCGTCGACTCCGAGGACATCATCGGGATCATCGACGGCTTAGTCAGCCGCATCGCCGAGCGGATTCTGGGCCGCAAAGTCCCCACGCCGCTGCCCCGCATGTCCTACGAAGAAGCGATGCGGCGTTTCGGCAGCGACCAACCGGACCTGCGTTACGCGATGGAAATCGTCGACATCACCGCGATCGCCAAGACGGTCGAGTTCCGCGTGTTCCGCGGGACCGCGGACGAAGGGGGCTTCGTCCGCGGCATTCGAGTGGACGGGCAAGCCGAGGCGTTTTCACGCCGTCGGCTCGATGAATTAACCGAGTATGTCAAGCGGGACTTCGGCGCGAAGGGCTTGGCCTGGTTCCGGGTCGAGCCGGATGGGAAGCTGTGGAGCCCCACCAGCAAGAATTTTACTGACACGGAATTGGCGCAGATCGCCGGGGTGATGCAAGGCAAACCGGGCGATCTGCTGCTGTTTTTGGCCGATTCGTGGAACACCACCTGCCGCGGGCTGGCCGGTTTGCGGAAGCGGCTGGGGAGCGAATTGAAGCTCTATGAAGCCGATTCGCTGCATTGCTCGTGGATCACCGAGTTCCCGATGTTCGAGCAGGATGCCGAAACCGGCGGCTGGCACGCCAAGCACCACCCATTCACCGCGCCCCTGGCCAGCGATTTGGAACTGCTGAAAACCGACCCGGCGGCCTGTCGCGCCCAGGCCTATGACCTGGTCATCAACGGCAGCGAAGCGGGGGGCGGGACGATCCGGATCCATGACGCCGTGACCCAGCAACAGGTCTTCGATCTGCTCGGGATCGATGAAGCGACCGCCCGCGACCGTTTCGGCTTCCTGCTCGACGCGCTGCGGTTCGGCGCCCCGCCGCACGGTGGCATCGCGCTGGGGATCGACCGCTGGGTGATGTTGCTGGCCGGCCTAGAAAACATTCGCGAAGTGATCGCCTTCCCCAAGACTCAGAAGGCGACGGATTTGATGACCGAAGCCCCAGGCGCGGTCGACCCGGCGCAGTTGAACGAACTCCGACTGCGGACCGTCAGCGTCAAAACCTGACCCCCGCTCGCGGTTCGTCCTATCACCGGCCGGGCCTATCCCCGGTCAAGCCGATCACCGACCGGGCCGCGTTTCTCCGTCACGACCGGTCGGCTTTCCATTCCCGTAGGCGGATCAGTCCGTGATGGGGGGTGGCGGAGCTAACAGGTCACCCAGATCGATCTGGCGGCGTTGCTCGCCGCTGCGGTCGGCGGCGGCCAGGACGCTAGCGGCGCGGAAAGCGTCATCCAGATCATTGCGGCGGCGGACCAGGCTGGTCACGACGCGATGAAACTGGGTCAGCATCTGGTCGCCCACCGACAGTTCGGTCTCCAACGATTCCACGTGCCGACCCGCTTCATCGAACCAGACCAGGTTCGCGGGGAGGTCGATGAACGCCAGCCCATGTTCACAACGGATTTGCATCGCGGACGGCGGGCGAAACCCGATCGCCTCGTTCCACGCCGCGGGAATGTACTGGCCGCAGCTCAGCTGGCACATCACTTCGGGGGCTTTCTCCGTCGCTGCGAAGCGGAGGCTCAGGCACTGATAGTCCGGCGGCAGTTGTTCGGCCACCCCGGAGTTGGGCGATTGGGGGCTGGGGAGATGATGGACCAACGCGGTCACCGAGGAGGGCTCGCGGGCGACCACGTAGCGGCACCAATCGATCAGCTCCACCAAGTCGCGGCGGCTTTCGGCCAGCGTGTCGCTGTCGCAGATCCCGCCCGGCTTGGCGGGCAGCACCGGCAAGCGGCGATGACAAAAGATCAATTGCGGCGGACCCAGCTTGGTGGCGATCAGTTCCTTGAGCCGCAGGGTCGCGGGGGCGAACCGCCGCGGCAATTCGGCCATGAACGCGATCCCCGATTCGTCGACACGGCGGTAGACCTCCGCGTCCGCCGTCGGATCGAACTGCATGTCACCCGCCCAATAAACCGCCTTGCCCGCGTCGCAGGCGGCCAGGACCGGCAGCCAGCCGTGCCAGGATCGCTCCAAGATCATCACGGCGTCGATGTCGGCTCGAGCCACCATCGCCCGATAACCCTCGACCAAGTCAGCTTGGAACTCCGAGGCGACCGGTTCCGCCTTCTTGCTGACCCCGCAGCAGATCGCGCGAACATCAAAACGTTCCTGCAACATCCGCAGCGCTGGGCGGTGGCGGGTTTGCCAGGCGTTCCCGATCTCGATCAAGCCGATGCGCAGTTTCAATTTCCATTCCTTTCGCGTTGAAGTTGCAGTGAACGCCGCTAAGCCAGCTTTGTGGTCCAGATTGTCGCCAAGGAGTTGGCTTGGGCAGTCTGGGTAGTTTGGTCCTATCCGAGGGGGTTTTGCCGGCGCAGGCGCGAACTTTAAAATGCGTCCCGCAAGGCCTGGCCAATCGGCGCATTCCGACCCGGCCTTGTATCAGCTCAACCAAGTTAGCTGATCGGAATTTCTTTTCCAATCGAGCAGGGAGTGACTCATGTTCGCATTGTTGGTTGCCGCCGTGATGGCCAATCTGTCGGTTTTGGCCGCACCGCCCGATGATTACGCGACTGCGTATGAAAAGGCTGAAAAGGGTGGCAAGCCGTTGATGGTCGTAATCAGTGCCCCGTGGTGTCCCGCGTGTGTATCGTTGAAGAATACCACGCTCCGTGAAATGGAGTCAGGCGGACAGTTGCAGGATGTTAGCGTTGTGGTGATCGATCGCGATCGCGATTCCGCCTTGGCCGAACGGCTGATGCGTGGCCAGACGATTCCTCAGGTGATCGTCTTTTCGAAGCAGAATGCTGGACGATGGCAGCGGGCTCAATTGACCGGCTTCCAAACTCCAGGGACGATTCGCCAGTTGTTGCGAAACGCGTTGTCGCCGTTGGCCCGCAGCTAATTCGCGACCTGTTTTCGACCACCTTGGGGAATCGGACCAGGAAGGTTCCCCCGGGGTGGCGCGGCAGCGGACGGAATCCGCTATCTTGAAGGGGATCGTTTGCCCATCGCTGGTGTCGCTTGACGCCCCTTGGGATGGACCCTTTGTTGAATCCTTGGCGTCACGGTTTCGATGTCTTCCGTTCAATTTCCCGACAGCGTCGCTCATCTCATTCAGTACGATCAATCGCTGATCCCGCACGTGTGGCTCGGGATTGGCGGGCCGGCGCGGTATTTTGCCGAGCCGTCGAGCCGCCAGGAGCTGATCGAACTGGTCCGCGTCGCCCACGGGTTGGGGATCCAGCCCCGCGTCTTGGGTGGCGGCAGCAACCTACTGGTCCGGGAATCGGGCGTGGACGGTCTGGTGATCTCCTTGACCGCGGCTGAGTTGGGCCAGTTGTCGGTCAGCGGCGATCGGTTGACGGCGGGTGGTGGGGCGAAGTTATCTCACGTCGTCACCCACGCGGTGGGGGCCGGCTTGTCCGGTTTGGAAAGCTTGCTGGGCATTCCCGGAACCGTCGGCGGGGCGTTGGTCGGCAATGCCGCGGCGGTCGGACGCGACATCGGGTCGGTGACCAGCAAGGTCGAAATCCTCTCCCCAGACGGCCAAGTCCGCTGGATCGGGAACGAAGAAGCCCAGTTTTCGCACCGCCGCTCGAACTTGGGTGGCCAGGTGATTCTTTCGGCAACGTTCCAACTGCAGCCCAGTGATGTCGCCGCCCTGACCAAGCGGATGCAGAAAATGTGGATCGTCCGCAACGCGGTCTACCCCCAAGGCCGATCCCGGATCGCGCTCCCCTTCGTCGACCCCGACGGCGCGACGGCCCAGCGGCTGATCGCGGATATCGGTTTGTCGGGGATCAGCGAAGGCGGCGCCTCGCTAAGCCCAGAACGGCAGGGCGTGTTGGTCGTCAATGATCGGGCGACCAGCGATGACTGCTTGAAATTGATCGAACGGATTCGCGAACAGGTGTTGTTGCAGACCGGAGTCGACTTGCAAACGAATCTGCAAATTTGGTAGACCAGACGTGACGTCGAGTCTTGCGGTCGGTTTCCGAGACAGGGACGCGGCGTCGTGGCAAACCGCGACGAGAAGAAAACTTCAGCCAAACCATCCGATTTAAGCACCGGGCTTATTCATCACCACGGGTGATGCGGGTGCCGTTGCGGGAAGGTTGGGTGACCCATGGCGGGGAAAATCGGAGGCAAGGGATTGGCGGTGAAAGGCGAATCCAAAACGTCCTATTCGCGGCTTCCGGTCCAGCACCTGCTGCAGCGATTGATTCACGCGCCCGCCGTCCTGGCGATGCTCTGGCCAGCGTTGTTGATCGTCGGCGGCTACGTGGTCTGGCAACGCTGGGGTGCCGAACGGGTCGCCAAGCAGTTCTATGGCCTCGATCCGGAATTGATTCACGTCACTCAGCCCCCGGAATATGTCAAAGCCGACATCACGGCCGCGGTCTATCGCGATACCAAGCTCGACGAATTGTCGCTGCTGGACAGTTCGGCGACGGCGCGGATCGCTTCCGCCTTCGCCACGCACCCCTGGGTCAGCCGCGTTGACGCGGTGCGCAAATTACCTGGCGGCGTGGTCGATGTGCATGTCCGCTATCGCTTGCCCGTGGCGATGGTGTTCGTGATCAGCCGCCACCCCGAAGTCTCCGGCCGCTCGTTCTTCGCGGTCGATGGCGAAGGGGTGCTGTTGCCGACGACCGAGTTCACTCGCGAGCAAACGATGGGCTACCCCCACATCGAAATCCCCGACGTCTATCCGACCGGAGGCGTGGGCTCCAGTTTCGGCGATCCGCGGATCGTCGCCGCCGCCAAGTTGGCCTCGTTGCTGTTTCCCTATCGCGACCAGATCGGCCTTCGCAGCATCCAATTGGATCCGAACAACCGCACCGCCCCGGTGTACCAGTTCCAGTGGGTCAACCGCGCCGGGTCGACGACCGTCTGGGGCAGCGCCCCGGGACAAGAGATCCCTGGGGAGCCGCGGAACGAGGAAAAATTGCAATCACTGCTCTCACGCGTCGCCGATCAGGGCAACACGCGGATTCGCAGTTCGCGGAACTCGACCGGCGAGCCCTCGGCCTCCAGGCAGAGATAACCGGTCGCCGGCGTGCAATCCTTACCGCCGGAAACTTCAACGCCATTGACCCACAGCCGGATTTCGCCGTTGATGCCGCGGACGTAGTAGTGGTTCCATTGGTTGACGCCCAAGCTGCGTTCCTCGCGCGGAAAGCTCCGCGAACCGTCGGGGGAAAGCGGCGGGAACGGCGTCATCTTCGACATCCCGACCGGGAAGACGTCGCCGTGCGAGGTGAACCAATCGGCAACTTTGCCAGTCGATTTGGTGTACTTGTCGTGATAGCCGTGGTCGAGCATCTGAATCTCGATGCCGCTCTTGGGGAGCTGATTCGGCTTGATTCCCGCCAGCCCTTCGTCGGTCACCCAGGCGAAAATCCCAGAGTTGCCGCCGGCCTCCAAATGCCGCCACTGGACGACGTATTCGAAGTTGGTGAACTTCTCCTTGGTCCGCATCACCCCGACCGGCTTGCCCGTGGTGTGGATTTGCCCATCCACGAATTTCCAGGTCGATTCGTCGCCATTGACCACGACGAAATCGGCCTCCCCGAGCGTCCGCCAATCGGGACCGACCCCATCGATCGTCCCGGCGGTCACCGTGGGTGCGGCTGTTTCCGCCACCGCAGCCCCGGTTTGCGGGGTTTCACCGCGGGCCGACGGCAGGGCCAAAAGCGACGCGGCGACTGCCCAGCGGGCGAGGCGACGCAGTCCGGCTTTGGCACCGCGGTGCGAAACGTTGAGCGGGCAGGTGGACATCGGCGGGTTCCTGTGGAGGAGCGGGGGGAAGGGAGATGCGATTGTGACCATCACCCGCCAGCGTCGGAGCGGCTAACGCTTACCGGTGGGGCGTTTGCGTTTGCCAGGCGGCAACGCTTTGGCGGGTTCGGGATTGACCTGTTCACGAATCCGGTCGGTCAGCGACTTGAGCGGCGAGGATTTGGCGGCGGTGACCGTCCCGTCGACGACGCCGCCATCGGCCGCGGCGGCCGCGGCCGTGATCAACGGGGCGGCCGGCAGCGTCTTCTTGACGATGATCCGCTCGGCGATGCCCCACAAGCTGCTGGTGATGAAATAGATGCACAAACCGGCGGGGACGCGGAAGAAGAAGACCGCCATCATCATCGTCATGATGGTCATGATCTTCTGCGTCATCGCGGTCTGTTCGTCCGTGGGCGGCGGCATGAACATTTTCTGCTGGATCAGAAACAAGATCACGACGAACACCGGCAGGATGTTGAAGAACGGGCCGAGCCAACCGGTACCGCGCCCCGACAGATAGTCCCACAGCCAATCGCCCCAGTAGGCGAGCATATCGGGGCCGGCCAAATTGCTGGCCCAACTCCACGCCGCCGCTAAGGGGGCCTGACGGAGTTCCAGATCGATCGACAGCGTCCGATACAGCCCGACGAAAATCGGCAACTGCAACAGCGCGGGTAAACAGCCTGCCAGCGGGTTGAAGCCGACCCGCTTTTGGAACTCACGCTGGGCCCGCATCCGCCCTTCCATGTCGTCTTTGTACTTCTCGGCGATCCGCTTCAGTTCCGGGGCTAATTCCTGCATCCGCTGGGCGTTGACCGCGGCGTTGCGGCTGACCGGGAACAAGCAGAACCGGACCAAGCAGGTCAGCATGATGATCGCGACGCCGTAGTTGCCGGTCATCGAGTTCAGCCCGTGCAGGATCTGGCCGAGAAACCGCGAGACCTTGCCGAACCAGCCGTATTCGATCAAGTCGCTGAGCCCCAGGTTCGCCAACATCTCGGGCTCCTTGGGGCCGGCGAACAGCCGCATGGTTTGGCGCAGCGACGCTTCGGGCGGGACGTCGGCGGCGATGCTGTCGACGAAGAAACTGACGTTGACCGCCCGCTCTTGGTGGGTCGGGACGGCGTTGGCGTCAGCGACGACGGTTGCCGCGGCGCGGCGCAAATTGGTGAAATGTTCGGTCCCTTCCGGGGGCAACAGCGCCACCGCGAAGTACTGGGCGTCGATCCCGGCGTAGGTCAGCGAGCGATTGTCGACCGGTTCGCTCTCGCCAAAGATCGGCGTGTCGGCGTCCTTCGGTTGGTTCTTGGCTCGTTTCAGCAGGTCGTATCCGCTGAGCAGGCGATGGCTGTTACTGATCGTTTGATAGACGATATCGCGCGCGGCGGCCCCGCCGAGAAAGTTCGGGCTGATCTTGGTCGAGTACCACCACCCTTCGAGGGTCAGGCCGTTGGCGCCTTCGAGGCGATACGCCAGCTTCTGCGGTTGATCGCCGAGGTTCTGCAGGCGCAGGTCCATGTCGATCAGGTAGCTGTTCGGCTGCAGCGT
>DITY01000109.1:0-7993 GCA_002422955.1 Planctomycetaceae bacterium UBA6172 | reverse complement strand
GCGTGGTTGTCCGTTTCGGCTTCGCGTTTGACTTCGTGGTCATAAATCGCGTCGCTGATCCATCCCAAGCCGTCGATGCTCGTCGAACCGGTCGGCAAAACGCGTTCACCCAGCTGACTGAGGGTGACCAAGCAAGACAGCCGATCGAGGTTGCCGAGGATTTCGTCGGCTCCGCCCTGACTCGACAACCGCAGCAGGTCGAGGGGGTGTTCCGAAAGTTTGGCTTTCAGGGTCATCGGCGTCTCGCCCGCCCCCGCGCGGATGACTTCGATCGACAGTTCCTGACCCGGCCGCGTCGACGCCAGGCTCGAATCCAGATCGGCGGCCGAGGAGATCGCCCGACCGCCAAGGGCAACGATCCGGTCGCCGACCTGCAGCCCCATCGGCTGGTCGGCCAGGGCGGGCTGCGCCAAGGCGGCGGGTGTGCCCGGACCGACGACACGCACCAGGCAGCCGTCTCGCTCCAGCGAAGTTTGGGCCGACAGGTAACCGAGGTAGCCGGTGGACGTATCGACCCGACGATACTTCAGCTCACCCGCCGCGGTTCGCTCGGTCAATTCCAAGCGTTCCACCGCCCCGCCACGGCTATTGAACGTGGCGAGCAAGTGATACCCACTGGCGGGGTCCATCGAGCCGAGTGTGAACAGCGTCGGCGTAACCGGACGCTTTTCGCTCTCGTCCGCGGCTTCCTCCGCCGGCTGAGCCACGGCGGCGGGAGGGGCTTCACCTGCCGCTGCCAGCTCGCCGCCATCGGCAACCGCATCGGCGGCCGCGCCCGGAGCCGCGTCGACGACCGGTTTGGGGGCCGGCGGCGGGGCGAACATGACGTTCAGCGTCATGTAGATGGCGAGAAACAGGGTCGATGCGACGAACCAGCTGAGTAGGCGACGTTCCACGAAAAAGACTATGCCGGATGTGCGGGTGCGTAGTGATCACCCGCTAAAGGCGAGTGCCGAATGACCGCCCCATTTTGCCCGAGAGGACTTGAGCGGGAAAGCCACGTCTTGGGCTAAAGCAGTGATTTTAAGCCCCGATTACCGTTTCAATCGCTCCAAATTGCCACGGAACGCGTTTGGGGGCGCCCTTTTGGTAATGGAAACCGGTGCGACCGGCCGATTCAGAATCGGAGGGAACTCATGGACATGAATGATCCAAAAATAAGTCGACGCCGCCTGATGCAGGTGGCCTTTTCATCCGCGGTACCGCTCGGCGGCATGTGGCGAGGGGCCAACGCCCAGCAGCCGCAGGTCGCGTCACGCCCGTCCGCGCGCCTCGGGCGGGCCGAGCAGACGCACACGCCGCTGGTGGTCACGCTGGAACCGCTGGAGCCGGGCCGCGACCGTCCCGTCGTCACTGCCTTGGCGAGCGACCCGCAGGGGCAATGGTTGGCCGTCGCGGCGGATGATCTGACGATCCGGCTATTCGATTGCGACGGCTTGGTCCAGCGGCGGGTGCTGCCGGGCCATCGCGACCTGATCCGCTCGCTCGCATTCCGAGGCGACAGCCGTGGCTTGGCTTCCGCCGGCAATGACGGCCGGTTGATCCTGTGGGATCGCGATCGCGATTGGGCGATCGCGGACCAGATCGACGAGCTGCCAGCGCTCTATCGAGTCCGTTTTTCACCCGACGGCGCTCAATTGGCCGCGATCGGATTCCACAGCCAGCTGATGATGTTCGGGGCCGCGGGCCAAGTTCGGGTCGAAAGCCGCTGCAAGGACCCCCGCGGTCTGGCGTATGACGAAGCCGGTCGACGGCTGGCCGTGGTCGGCAAGGGCGGAAAGCTGTGGGTCTTGGACCCCCGCAGCGGCGAGTCCTTGAACGAGATCGACTTGACCACGTCGCGGGTTCGGGACCTAGCGTTCTTGCCCGAGACGACTTGCGTGGTGGTGGTGGGCGAAGACGGGACGGTCTCGGTCGCGGACATCGAAACCGGGCAGCAGGTGCGCCGGATCGATCTGTTGCCCTGCAAGCTGTTCGTGATCGCGGCGATCGATCGCGACCGTGTCGCCGTGGCGGGGAGCGACAACCAGATTCGGATCGTCAATTGCCAATCGGGGCAGGTCGTCGAACATCTGGACGGTCACCAGGGTTCGATCAATTCGCTCGCCTGGGCCGCGGGTGTGCTGATCAGCGGCGGATTCGATACGACCGTGCGGCGATGGCAGTTGACGGCGGGCCAATCCCAACGGGTGGCGGAAAGAGAACAGGGCGATCCCCCGAGTCGCTGATGCGAGATCAGGGCCGCTGATGCGAGGAAAGATCGGGTGATCCGGGGCGAGGGCCGTTGGCGAGCGGGCGTCAGGGCGAGTGCTAGCAAGACCGAGTCGGGGCACTTGGAGGTGTCCGCTTATGTGGAAATCAATCGGAACCAACCGGCGATCCCTGGGCCGTAAGCCGCGTTCCGTCGCGACTCAGCCGCCCCTGCGCCGGACGCTCCGCGCCGAACGGTTGGAACCGCGATTGCTGTTCGCGGCCAACCCGCTGCACGTCGGGATCGTGTACATCGAAACCGACTTCCTCGAGAGCGAATCGGGGACCACCAGCGACGAGGTCGCCGATCGCTTCCTGCTTTCCTTCCAAGGCGGTGCCGAAAATACCGAGCTCCGCGAACTCCGCCTGTCGCTCGACAAGGATCAAGACGGCTTGTCGATCGGCGACCTGATCTTCGACACGGCCGCGGGCGGCAAAGGCAAGGCGGGCTGGCACCCCTTCCAAGTGACTCAAATCGATGCCGCCAGCGGCCAACGAGTCAGCGTCGCGGCTGAAGTCGCCGACGGCGGGACCGCCCTCACGCTCCGGCTGCAGAACTTTCGCGCGGGCGACCTGCTGGAATTCTCGATCGATGTCGACGAGGTCCTGCGGATGCACGCCGATCCCGACCGCTTCAACCAGGCGCTCGACGTGATCGCCAGCGGTCAAGAGATGCAAGACGCGTTGTTCTGGGCCGATTTCGTCGCGCCGCACTACGAGCCGATCACCGCGGACGCCCTGTTCGTGAACGATTACGGTAACCCGCTGCGGGAGTTTGGTATCGACCTGCCGCCGGATGAGGGTGCGCCCCCCAACAGCTTCCCCAGCCGTTCGGCCGCGGCGATCGCAACGGTCACACAGATCCCCAAGCCGATTTCGCTCTCGGGTCACGTCTGGGTGGACGACGACTTGGACAAACTCCGCGAGCCCGGGGAAGCGGGCCTGGCGGGAGTCAGCCTGACATTGATGCGGCTCGACGAGCAATCGGGAGATTGGGTCGATACCGGGTTTCGGGACGTCACCGACGCGCGAGGGGCCTATCACTTCGAAACCATCTTGGGGCTCAAGCCGGGCACCTACCAGATCGTCCACACCCGCGCGCAGGGTTACTTCGGCGTCGGCGCCGTCGTCGGCTCGGTGGCGGGCCAGACCGTCGGTACCGCGGTCGGCACCGATCGTTTGACGCAAATCCAGATCCCCCTCGGCGACCTGCACGCGGTGAACTATGACTTCGCGGTGGCCCGGCCGGCGCGGGTCAGCGGTGCCGTTTATCGCGACGACAACGACAACGGGCGACGCGACACCGGCGAGCCGGGGATCGGTGGCTCGACGATCCGCTTGGTTCCCATCAATACCTTGTCGCCGATCGGGCCGCTCACGACCCAGACGCTGGCCGACGGATCCTTCTCCTTCATCGGATTACCGCCGGGGCAATACGACATCGTGCAAGTGTCGCAGCCGACGGGGTTGGATGACGGCCTCGATCGAGCCGGCACCGTCGACGGCCGCGCGATCGGCCGCGCCGACCTACCGGGCGATGCGATCCGCGGGGTGACCCTGCTGGGCAACAGCGACGGCGTGAACTATTGGTTCGGCGAATTGCCCCGAGGCGTGCTGAGCGGCGGAGTGTTCCTGCCCGCGCCCGGCGAGGATTGCGCCGGGCCGCTCAGCAGCGGCGCGACGCCACTGGCCGGCGTGGCGATCGAACTGGTCGACGCCCAGGGCCAGACGGTCGCACGAACCACCACGGGCCTAAATGGCGACTATCGCTTCGACAACGTGCCCAAAGGGGTCTACTCGATCGTCGAGACCACGCCCGCGGGACTGTTCGAAGGTCGCGCCTCGGTCGGCGAAATCAACGGCATCGTGGTCGGTTCAGCGACCGGCGGCAGCACCATCGGCCAGATCGTCTTGCCCGCCGGCGGGATCGGGTCGCACTACAACTTCTGCGAGGCCGCCCCGGCCCGCGTTTCCGGATCGGTCTATCACGACGCCAACGACAACGGGGTGCGTGAGTCCGACGAGTCGCCGATTCGGAACGTGGCGATCGAGTTGCGGGACTCCACCGGCCGCGTCGTGGCGACCGCGACCACCGACGCGACTGGCCGGTACGAGTTCACCGGCTTGCGAGCGGACAATTACGAAATTCGCCAAACCCAGCCCCCAGGCTACCTCGACGGTCGCGATTCGGTGGGGATGATCGACGGCGTCCGAGTCGGCACCTCGATCGATCCGGGCGATCGACTCACCGGCATCACGCTGCGTCAGGGCCAAGCCGGTATCGAATACAACTTCGGCGAACGTTTGCCAGCGCAGCTGACCGGACGGGTGCATGTCGACGGCAACGACAACGGCCGCTACGAACCGGGCGAGCGTCTGTTGGCCGGAGTCACGATCCGGCTGATCGATCAGTCGGGCCGCGAAGTCGCGGTCACTCAGACGGATGCCGAGGGCCGCTACGCGTTCACCGACATCCTGCCGGGAACTTATTCGGTCGTCGAGGAGCAACCGGCAGGCTACTTCCCGGGCGACGCCCGCGCGGGCTCGGCGGGTGGCTCCGTCCCATCGCCGAATCAGATCGTCGACGTCGTGTTGTCATCCGGCCAGTTCGCCACCGATTACGACTTCTGGGAAATCCCACCCGCCGGGATTTCTGGCAGCGTGTTCGCCGATCAGGATCGCGACGGGCGTCCCGACCCAGGCGAACTCGGGCTCGCGGGCGTGACGCTGGAACTGCTCGACCGGGACGGGAATTTCGTCGCGCGAACGTCCACCGCGACGGACGGCAGCTATCGCTTCGAGAATCTCGAGCCCGGCGTTTACTCGATCCGCCAAACCCAGCCAACCGGTTACTTTCAAGGCGGCCAACTCGCCGGCGATTTCGGCGGCGACGCGACCCAGACCGACCTCATCGCCGCGATCCGCTTGCCAGGCGGCGCGGCCGCAACCAGCTATGACTTCGCGGAGCTCGCGCCGTCGATCATCGCCGGCTACGTGTTTCAAGACGGCCCGCTGCTGCAGCTTCCGGCCGCCCTCGATCCGGCCGACTTGCGCGCTCATCGCGATGGCGTCCGCCGCGCCGACAGCACGCCGATTGCCGACGTGTCGCTGAGCCTGCGCGACGAGAACGGCCTGCCGTTGTCGGCCGAGCGATTCCTGCCGGGCGAATACCCGAACAGCGGCGTGGTGGTCACCGACGAGTTCGGCTATTTCGAGTTCGTCGGACTTGCCCCGGGGGGCTACAGCCTGTTTCAAGCCCAGCCCGATGGCTACGTCGACGGGTTGGATACTCCTGGCTCGCGCGGCGGCACGGCGCTCAATCCGGCTGACCTCGCCGCAAACCCCGACCTACAGACAATCTGGGATCAGCTTCGCAACAACCCGCTGACCGATCCCCAAGCGGACGCGATCATCGGGATCGTGCTGCAACCCGGCAGCCAATCGCTGGAGAACTGGTTCAGCGAAATCCGCGTCGAAGTGGTCGTGCCGAAGGAACCGATCGATCCGATCGATCCGATCGAGCCTTTGCCGCTCTTCCCAGTCCAGCAACCGTCGCTCGACCGCCTGCTGGCACCGGCCCCCGAGGATTTTGCCAAGTTCGCCAAAGTCGCTGCCTTCGGCGGGTACTTGGAAGGCCGCAATCCGCTGACCGCGGACGACGAATATGAAGTGACCTGGCACCTCAGCATCGTCAACGGCGGGTTCCCCCGCGGCGATGAACAGCGGGGCGGATTGATCAAGTACACCGCCGCCCGCGTCCAAGACGGCACCTTCGATAACGCCCCGCGTGAGGTTGGGGTCTGGACATTCGTCGATCGCGAGGGCAATCGGATCGCGATCAACCAAGCGAGCAGGCTCGGTTCACCCGACGCAATCCCGCTGGTCGGTGATTTCGATGGCGACGGCACCGACGAGATCGCCATCTACGTCAACGGACATTGGTACGTCGATCTCAACGGCAATGGCGTTTGGGATCAGGGCGACCTGTGGCTGAACCTGGGCACGGAACTCGATCGCCCGATCGTTGGGGACTGGGATGGCGACGGCAAGGCGGACATCGCGATCTTCGGGCGACAATGGGGACGCGACCCCGAAGCGATCATTCAAGATCCGGGCTTGCCCAGTCCCGCCAACACGCTGCGACGCGAAATGCCGCACACGATGGTTTCGCAAACCGAGCGGGCCGCCAGGCTTCGCGCGGCTCGGAGCGGCAACCCCGCGGACCTGTCCGCGGACGCCGTCGACCACGTCTTTCGTTACGGCGATGCGCCGGACGTTCCGGTTGCCGGGGACTGGAACGACGATGGCCTCGACGCGGTGGGGATCTTCCGCGACGGGCGCTGGACGCTCGACACCGACGGCGATGGCCGACTATCCGAGCGGGATGAAACGGCGGAGTTCGGCCGGCCCGGTGATATCCCGATCGTCGGCGACTGGGACGGAGATGGCACAACAAACCTGGGTGTGATCCGCGGCGATTGGTGGATCATCGACTCCGACGGTGACCGTCGGATCACGGGCAACGATCGCTGCGTGCAGATTCCCCGTCCTCATGTGAACGCCCAGCCGATTGTCGGCGACTGGGATGGCGACGGCCGCGACGAGTTCGGCTGGTACCACGAAGCGAAGTGATTGGAGGGGGCCGAGAAATGTGTCTTGCAACCGGTAGAACCGCCTGTTCGACAAGATCGGGTTCGATCACCAGATCCAGACCGCTGCCGAGTCGCGCTGCGCGAAGACCGGCCACAAAGGCCTGCCGCCGGGAGTCCACTTTCGGATGATTTTCATATCGGCTATTCGGAAGACATCTGGTCGCAACGCGGGATCGTCTGGCGCTGCGAAGACAACCAACCGGGGGCGACCACTCCCCAAAAGTATCCGGTTGATCAGCGAACCCGTGCCATTAGGACTCGTGTTCCGCGGCGTTCCGCGTGAGTGCTACGACGTCAAGTTGATCTTTAGCTCGCCCAGTCGATTGCTTGTTCTTTAGTAGCAGAGACCGGGAGATATAGGGCACTCGCAGACCATCCATCACTTCGTATTCGCGCGACTTCCATGCTTCCGCGAACGTCACCCCGTCGATCCTGGTTAACAAATCGATCCGGTGGGGGGCCCGTCCCAACATGATGACGTCTTTATTGAACAGCGGTCCGTTAGGCAACACGCTTCCGAAGCCAAAATCCCTGAGGACTTGCCGAACGAGCTGCTCCGATGCCGGCGAGTTTTCGACGAAGAAGTCGATATCACCGGTCACGCGAGGCTCGACATATCGATTAAAGGCCCAGCCGCCAACGATCACGAACTTCAGGTTCATCGAAGTCGCGAGTTCGATAAATTCTCTGAAGTCCTTCGGTAGGCCCATAAACCGGAGCCATCATTTCAAGGAAGTTCGCCAAACGCTGCGACGTCGTCAATCGGGCATCGTCCTCTTGCCCAGCCAGTTCGGCTTCATCATGAGTTTCGAAGATTCGAATGACTTTGTCCATCAGTAGCATTTCTCGAGATATCCGAACCAACCGTGTGGTTAACCTGCCGCGGACCGGTTTCGGAAACGGAGAATGCCAGCCACCGACGGAAATGGAGAATCCCAGCCACTGACCAATCCGGTTTTTAAGCATCGCCCGCGATCGACCCGTTTTCCAACGCTTTTCGAATCCTAAACGAGTTAGTTTACCGGAACAAGCCAACGACCGTTTGGGACATTGAACTGCCCAAAACGCCTTCGGAACCGCACCGCTAGTGG
>DITY01000167.1:2318-11138 GCA_002422955.1 Planctomycetaceae bacterium UBA6172 | reverse complement strand
ATGTACAGCTCATCTCCCTTGGCCGTTGCCAGTTGACGGCAGAGAGCGAGCGTTTCGGGGGACCGATCGAGCCCCACGCGACGGAGCGCCGCCAGCCGCGGGTCGATGGCGAGTGATTCGTCCGCGACTCGGGCGCGATCGAGATCCAGACGCGCCTTCAGTTGCGACTTAGCCGCGTCGCTGAGCCCCTTGGCGACCTGATTCCAGGGCGTACCACGGACGGCCAGACCGCTGGCGTAGTGATCGAACAGCTCGTCGATCAAGCTCGAATCGCTGGCATTGGATTCCAAAATCACGGGGAGCATTTCCGTCGAGCCTGCCCAGCCCAATCGCTTAACCAGCGGACCGAGCACGCGAACATTGCCCGGTTCATTCAACCTTGCTTGGTCAGCGAGATATCCCGCCGCGAAGGTTGCGGCGACCGCGTCGTTGGTCAACGAGAGGGCATTGCCGATCCACGCACGATCGACCGGCGAATCACTCGGGTGACTGCGTACGGCGTGGGCCAAGAAAGCCTCCAGCGGCTGGCCTGCCTGCGGGGCGAACTCGAGCAACCACTCATACCGCACCAGCGGATGAGGGTCCATGGCAAGCTTCGTGAGCGCATCGCCGGGCCCCTGATTCCCCGCCGGACCGAGGGCCAGCAATCTCAGCCCCTGCAGCCGCACGCTCCAGTGGGGATGCTCGAAGGCGAGCGACAATTCGTCGGGGGTCAGCCTGTCCATCGACTTCAGCAACCACAGCGCGCGGACCGCGGCGTTGGCCGATGACCTGGAGTCGGGCGATTCGGCCGGTGAGGCCGCGGCGTCGCGCAACTGCGCGCGCAGCGCGGTCGCGACGTCGCTACCTTGACGTTCGTCAGCCGGGCGAGACGTGTCTCCCGCCGGGTGGAACGCTTCGGCGATCAACCGGCCGGCGGTCTCACGGGCCCAGCGATTGCCACTCGCCAGCTGACCAACCCACTCGACAGGAGACGCGGTAGCGAAATCGAAGGGCTTCAGCGGCGCGGCGGCGGGTGATTCCGGGACGATCCGGTAGATCCGCCCCGTGTCGTCACCCCACCGCATGTCACCGCGTTCTTGCAGTTCCTTCGGCATCCAATCGGGATGCTCGATCACGGCGCGGTGCATGTCGATCACGTACATCGCGCCGTCGGGTCCATCCAGCAGATCGACGGGGCGGAACCAGGGGTCGCGGGACGCGAGGAACTCGACCCCCTCACGGCCGCGAACGGCGGTTGGGACGATGCCATCGGCGGTTTGGCGATATCGCTGCACCAGCGATCCGGTCGGCTCGCAAGCGAAGAAGTTATCAGCCAGCCAAGGGGCGAGCAGATCGCTCTGGTAGCGGAAGGTCCCACAGGCGGCGGTGAACTGACCCGCGTGCGTCGTGCTGGTCGTCCAGGCATTCACCAGCGGAAAGACTTGGCTCTGCTCCGCCGCCGGCATCACGTCGGCACGCCACTGGGCCAGCGGCAGCAGCGGATTGCCTTCGACCTGTCCCGCTTCGGCCAGCAACAGGGTACTGGGGTTGCGGTTGCTGCAGATGAAATTGCGACCGGCGTCATCTTGAAAGAAACCGAATTGCGAGTTGCCCGCGACGGCTCGCCAATCGCCGCCAAACGGCGAAAATCGAAAGTCCCGCGTCGCCAACGACAGCGGCTTCTCGCCCGCCGCCCAGCGCGGGTCGGACGAAACGATTTCGCCACCGCGGAGGCCGCTGGCGACATGGAGCTCGTTCTCGATCGTCCAGGTCGGATGGTTGGCGCGAAGCTGTTCGTTCTCTTTGCTGAAGCCGGTAAACCAGATTTCGCGCAGGTCGCAGCGATCGTCGCCATCGGTATCGGCCAAGTAGACGACTTCCCCGGCTACCGTCGCGATCACGCCGTCGCGAAACGGCTGGACGCCGGTCGGGAAGACGAGCGAATCGGCGAAGACGTTGGCGGTCTCGAAATAACCGTCGCCATCGCGATCCGTCAGGACCTTGATCTTGCCGTTGAACTGGCCAGCTTCCTTGGGGCCGGTCGGATAGTCGTTCATCTCGACCACCCAGAGTCGACCGCGGTGGTCAAAGGCAGCGGAAACCGGGTCGACTACCTGCGGCTCGCTCGCCGCCAACTCGATCCGTAGCCCGGGCAGCAGCTCGAATTGCCGGATCGCCTCCGCGGGGGGCAGGGCGACCTGGCGAACGGATTGGGCCTTGGTTGGTGTCTCGCCGACCTGCACTTCGTCGACCGGTGACACGGGCGACGCGGCGTAGGCAACCGTCACGACGAGAACGGTCAGGGCCAGTCCTGTCGCCGCGGCCAAGCGTTGGCCCAGTGGCAGGGGAGGATTGCGGCGGCTTAGCGCGCGACCCGAAGCTTGCGAAAGGGTTATCGAACGGTCTCGTCCGGTGATCCTGGATAGTCGACTCGGCATCGTCACTCGGTGGGCAGGGGGCGGCGGGATGGCTCTCGGTCGTTCGGCCAGACCGACAGCCGACTGGACAGAGAACCGCGAGTTCCCGGTCTGCAGGCAGACCCGATTGTACCCCTGCGGCAACCCGATCGGGCACCGCGATCGTCAAGGACGCTCGAGAAATTCGGCTAGGGTTTCGGCCAACCCCATGCCGACCTGTCGATAGCCCGGGACCGTCCCGTCGGGCGTGTTCCAGGAGGTTTCGAGCGTCAGGGAAACCACTTCGGGACCGCCTTGGCGGGCAACCCAGTAACGGCTGACGCGATTCCGCTCCTCCTCGGTTTTGATGTAGCTGGAGAACCGATAGGCCGCGCAGAAACCGCTCGGCTCGGCGATCCGGTGGAGTGAGACCTCCAAAAATCGGTCGTAATCGCGGCGGGTCGGCTCCGGCAAGCGATCGTAATCGCTCGGCCCGAAATAGAACGGCCGATGATCTTTGGGACCGGGGTTGTGAAGGTCCAGAAAGACCCGCAACCTGCCGTCGGCGACCAGCTTCTTGATCTCGCGCTGCGCCCCGGCCACTTCGGGGTAGCCCGGTGCATCGTCCCAGTCGCGATTGTGGTCGCGCGGGGTCGAATCCTTGCCGCCGGCGCCCCGCTCGACGTTGTCGACATCCATGATCGGGACGAAGTGGATTTCGGTCGTCTGCCGCAGCCGGATCGCGGCGGGATCATCGCTGGCGACCCAGCGGAGGAAACCGTCGGCGACCCACGAACTCCCCGACTCCCAGGCATGCTGCCGGGCCTGCAACCATACGGCGGTTTTGGCATCGGGAGGGCCGACCCGCAGGGCATGCACCGGACGGCCATCCCGAGTCTTGGCCAACTCGTAGCGCTGGGCGGTCTCCGTCTTGCCCGCTACGTCCGCCAACAACGCCTCGGCATCGGCCAGTTGGTAAGGCGGTCCCCAAGCCAACCAAAAGGTTTCGGCGGGGGCGGTCAGCTGGTAGGTGATGCGATCCGCTTCCAGAACCGCGGCGTCCGTCTGGACCCAATTGCGATTGTCGGTGCTGATCGCCGCCCGTTTCGGCAGCGCCCAGTGCGGCGCGAGCTGTTGGCCTTGGCGATATTCCGCTTGGTTGGCCCGCACGGTGACGCGGATCAGCTTCCCCGCGTTGGCACCGTCGATGCGAAAATACCACCAGCACGGCCAGCCTCGGTCGAACTGCAACGCCGGGCAAATTTCGATTTCGGCCGCTTCGGAGTCGATCGACAGCACTTCCGCGGAGCCACCGGGAAAGTCGGCCGCGACCCGCAACTCGCCGAGCGCGGCGGGATTGCCCACCGCCAAAACGATGCCGAAAAGTGCGGTTCCTACCACCGAGCCAACGAACGAAGCTGACATGATGATGCCTGCCAATGCTTGAGTCAGCGCTGCGTTCAACCGCCATGAAACGCAGCTAGAAGAGATGAGATGACGTTATCTTACCTGCCGCCGGGCGTCGTGGGCAACGGAACGGCTGGTCGGTCGCCATTTTTTGAACGGGCCGTCAGACTCTCGAGCCCCGTTTCTCAGCGACACCCTTGACCCAGCCCTGCAGGCCGATCACCCAGCATGGGTGATCCTCAGTGAACGCGGAGTTGCAAACGATTGCCGCCATCATCCCAGCCGACGACCTCCGCGATGCCGCTCCACCGCAGCCCAACCGATTGCTCAAATCCGTCCCCACGTTGTCGCGGCACGTAAAGCGTCAGTGGTAGCGGCGGATCATCGACTTGCGCCGAAATCGCCAGTTCCTCGGGTTGCAGGCCGCGATCGGCGGGACCGCCGCGAACGGGGCGGCGCTGGATCATCGCGGTCGCCCGCAACGGCAAACCCTGCAGCGCTTCGAGCAATAGCGCGATCGTTTCCGGCTGGTGGCGGGCGGACCAGAATTGCCTTGCCGTCTCCTCGAACGTGATCTCCTCGTCCGGCAGGTCGGCCGGATCGGGCGTGCTCGCGAGCATCATCCCTTCGAACTCGCTGTCGTCCAATAACTCGAAAAGTCGCGCATCCGACGCCGGACGGAGGGCCAGTTGGGCAGCTTGGTCGCGGGAAGGCACGACGGACAACACGCGGGTCTCGTTCCAGCGGATCAGCCCAAAAATCCCGATCATCGCCTCCACGGCCCAGACCAATTGGTTGGACCCCTGCTTCAGCGAATAGGCGGCGATCGGCGGCAAGCGATTCGTCAGCTCAAACCGTGTCGCCCGCTCTCCGGGCAATGCCAACCCATCGGCCACGACCATGTTGCGGCTGTAGATCTCGAAGCGTTCGACTTTCCGGTCGTCCCCCGAACCGGACTCACAAACTTCGGTGGCGACCAAACGCACCGAAATCCGCTTGGCTTGCAGCGTTCCTCGTGGGTGAATCGACAGGTGCCCCGTCACCCATTCCCCGGGCGCCAACGTCAGCGGCTTCAACTGGAAATCGACCGTCCCGATCCGCCACTTGGGATACCAGCGGAGCAGCAACCAGAACGGCAGCCCCAAGACGGCCACGGAGACCAGAATGATCCCCAGCAGCTTGGGGCCCAGCGCGTTGAACACGAAGACCAACGGGAACAGGAAGCTGATCGCCTTCAGCAACCAATTCGGCGCGGCAAAGACCTTCGATTGGTCCGGGGCCGAATAATCCAGGTCGCTGGGAACGACCCGCACGGCGACCGATGCTTGAGGATCGGTGGCCCAAGGGATATCCGCCGTCGCCTGCAACTGGTGCCAGATCTGAAAATTCACGCCCTGGTAGGCGAGCGGCCAGGGCGGGACTTCGACGTCAAAGGGACACTCCCTCGGTTGGCCCGCTACCAGGTCCCCACTGAAAACTTCCACCGCCGGACCGCTGGTCAATGACTGGCCACCCGGCCCGTCGCAGGTCGCGACCACCGCGACACTCAGCCCGCGGCATCGCGTGTCGACCTCGCTGACAATCCGCACCAGCCCACGCGCCCGCCCGCCACCCCGCAGCGGCTGGTCGGGAGATTCCCGCTGGATCACTAATTTGCACTTCGACATACCAGCCTGCTAACACCTGCCGCGACAGTTACCCAATCGGCCTCGATCGTGACTCTCAATTTTACGCTAAAACCGTCGCAACGGCGGCTCAACGCGAAAAGTAGCGCGCGATCAGGCAGGCGTGATGCGTCCGCGCTACAGCCGCGCGGGCCGTCTGACCCGCCGTCTCGGCCGCGGCCGCTAATTCGCTGAGCAGTTGCCGATACCGCACCAGCGAATCGCAACCGACATCCCAGCCAGCCCGGTAAATCCGCTCGTACCGATCGAGCGGTTCGCCAAACCCCGCCGCTCCCGCTGATTTCGCGCCCGTTGCCACCGCGCCCGTTGCCGCCGCGCCCGTTGCCACCGCGCCCGTACCTGGCGCGTCGGACGTCGCCGAGGCGAACCAGTACTCCGAGACCCGATCACGCCAGCCGATCGATCGGGGGTCCGCGGGAGGCGACTGGACTAGCAGTCGCAGGTATTCGGGGTCCAAGCGATCGGCGGCTCCCAATTCCAACAGCCGCGCCACCGAGAACTTGCTCACCCGATCGATGTCGAAATGGGTGCGAAAGCGGACCGCTTGGTCGGTGAAGGACGACGCCATCGCGCCGTGCAAGTAATGTCCGATCGCGGCTTCGTTCCGCCCGCGATGCTGTTCGCACCACCCCAAGATATCGAGCGGCCACGCCAGATCATGCCGCTGGGCGACGATCGGCGCGGCTTGCGCGGCCGCCAAGTCCCAATTCGGACGCACCCAGTCGGACGGGTGCTTGCCCCACGCCTCCGCCAGCCTGCGCCGGATCGTGTCAGGCATCAGATCGGGATCGAACATCCACCGCACCACGTCCTGGTCCCAACGGACGTTCAACATCGCCGCGGTCGAGGGGGTCATGCGGCGCAGGACCTCGTTATCCAAACCCGCCAAAATCAAATCGCAGCGGATCGGCACTTCGGCGATGCCAGCCCCGAGCAAGCGGTCGGCCAAGACCTCGGCGGGCGCTTCGGGATCGAGCAGCTCACGGACCCAGCCAGGGAGGTGCGTCAGCGCCCAGCGCAGACCAGGCTGCAGCGAGGCCGCGGTAAAGCCCTGCCTTTTTGGTGCCTCGGCGGGGATCGCCAGCCGGCGTGAATTGCCCGGAAAACGGTCGCGGACAGCGTCGTACACGATCGCCTCGGGCAGCGTCCGACCGTTGGGCAAGCAGTCGCCGCCGCCGTGATACCAGTGAATCACTTCGCTGATCGTGTTGTCCGCGCCGACCCGGGCGCAGAGCCAATCTCCCATCCCATTGCCGAGCACCGGCAACAGATCGGGGAGCATCAGTCCTGGCCAAATCACTTCGGGGACGGTGTCGGCCAGCATGGCGGGATGCACCGGTTCGCTGAACTCGCTCGCCCCGATCGAATCGCAAGCGAGCGTATCAAACCACTCGGCCCAGCAGCCGGATAGCTTCAAACCGTAACGCTCCGCGAGGGTCGCAGACCAAGAGGCGGAAAAGCGGCCGTGACGAGGAGCGGATCGGTCCAAGGAAATGATCGGTTCGGGGGCTGACACAAGACGCAACGGGCGAAGTCGCGGACACTGATTCAGCCTACCAAAAGAACCCCGGCAGTCCATGCCATCCGCGACGCGGAACTGGCCCGATCACCCACCATCAGCCGCGAAAACAACCCACCCGTCCAACTCCTGCCCCCTGCACCCGACATTGCCCCCCTAACCCGAACATTCGATGTCGACGGTCCACCAGGCGTCAGCCCGCGGACGGGTCGGCCAGGAATCTCCGCTCCCCCAAAATCGCGCAGTACCCATTTGGCGGGAATCTGTTACGCTTTCCGTTAGACACGCTGCGGTGGGGAGAGAACGTCATGCGGATGGCGGGATAGCTGCCCTTCGTGTTGGTGATCCCTTTGTCCGCTTCCCCGTCCAATCGATCTCCGTCATGACGTTCTGTATCGGGATCAAGGTCCATCAAGGAATTCTGGCGCTCGCCGATACGAAGATCGTCAAGGGAGAAGAACAGATCCGCCGCGGCAAGCTGTCTTCCACCCAGCTCGACGGCCACACCTGGTGGGTGATGACCTCGGGGCTGCGATCGGTACGCGACAAGACGCTGACCTACCTGGAGCACGAGATCGCCGAGCAGGACTTGCGATTCAACTACCTGTTCGAAGTCGCCAACCGCTTCGGCAACCAATTGCGCCGCGTCCGCCAGGAAGATGGTCCGTCGCTGGCCTCCAGCAATTTGCCATTCAACATGCACGCGATCATCGGCGGCAAAATGCCGGGTGATTTTGCTCCCAAAATGTTTTACGTCTACCCCGAAGGGAATTGGATCGAATCGAGCGACGATTCGCCCTACTTCATCATCGGCCGAACGCATTACGCCAAACCGATGCTCGATCGACTGTTGACGGTCGACATGCCGCTGCGGCAATCGCTGGCGGTCGCGTTCCTGGCTTTCGAAGCGACGATGGCGAGCGTGACCGACGTCGGCTACCCGATCGACGTGATCACTTGCGAAGCCCAAACCGGCAACACCCGCCTGAGACGGTTCTCGGAAGCGGAATTGGAATCGATCAGCCAGTGGTGGTACCAAACCCTCGCCGGAGCCCTGCGCGGCTTCCCGTTCAATCAGTTCGACCCGCTATTCGATTTCTACAACCGCGGTAATTTTTAAAGCCATGAAAGAGATCGCCGTCGGCTGCGACTTGGCCTACGACGTCGTCACGCCGACGACGTTCCTGTTCAACCTCAGCGTCGCGCCGGGGAGCTACCAAAACGTCATCCAGGAATCGTTTCAGCTCACCCCCCACGTCGAGATGGAATTCTTCCCGTTGGGACTCGCGCAGAATCGTGTGCAGCGGGTTCGTCTGTTCCCCTGCCAATTTCGCTTGCAGTACGAAGCGCGAGTCGTCCTGCAGGCCGGGATCGATTCGGCGACCAGCTTGACCGAGCAGCCGTATCGCGAATTGCCACCCGAAGTCCTGCCGTACCTGAACCCGAGCCGGTTCTGCGAATCCGATCTGCTCGGTGAGTTCGCGATGAGCGAGTTCGGCAAACTGCCCCACGGACATTCGCGTGTCGTATCGATTTGCGATTGGATCCATAGCCACATCCGCTACACGCCTGACTCGACGACGGCCGAGACCACGGCCCGCGACGTCTTGGTCCAGCGGCTGGGGGTCTGCCGCGACTTCGCCCACTTGGCGATCGCCTTCTGCCGCGCACTCAGCATCCCCGCTCGCTACGTCAGCGGTTACGCGTTGGACCTGAACCCGCCCGATTTCCACGGCTTTTTCGAAGCCTATCTCGGCGAGCGGTGGTATCTGTTCGACGCGACAAAGCTCGCTCCGATCGGTGGCCTGGTGCGGATCGCGACCGGCGCCGA
>DITY01000167.1:0-2284 GCA_002422955.1 Planctomycetaceae bacterium UBA6172 | reverse complement strand
GCCCGGCTCAGGCGTCCATCTTTTCCGGTTTCGGGATGGCGATGTCCTTGAGCAATCGCACGATGATGTCGTCGGTCGTCATCCCCTCGGCCTGAGCCTGAAAGTTGGCCGCGATCCGATGCCGCAACACCGGGATGGCGATCTTGCGGATGTCGCCCGGATCGACGGCGAACCGTCCGTCCATCGCCGCCAACGCCTTGCCCCCAGCGATCAAGTTCTGACCGGCCCGCGGCCCCGCACCCCAATCGACCAATTCGCGGACATACTCGGGGGCCGATTCGTCGCGCGGTCGAGTGGCTCGAACCAAGCGTGCGGCGTAACGGATGACATACGGACTGACCGCGACGCTCTGTACCAGCTTTTGCACGTTCAGGATCGCCCGTCCCGACATCACCTTGTTCGGCGTCTCGGGCTCGCCCCGCGTCGTCACCGTCAGAATCCGCTCTTCTTCCTCGGCCGTCGGGTAACCGATCCGGATGTTGAACATGAAGCGATCGAGCTGGGCTTCAGGCAGCGGGAAGGTCCCTTCTTGCTCGATCGGGTTTTGCGTGGCGATCGCGAAAAACGGCTCAGGCAGTCGATAGGTGTCGCGACCGACGGTGACCTGCCGTTCCTGCATCGCTTCCAACAACGCCGCTTGCGTCTTGGGCGGCGTGCGGTTGATCTCATCGGCTAGCAGCACGTTGGTAAAGATCGGCCCTTCGACGAAGCGGAAACTGCGGCGGCCATGTTCGTCTTCCTCGAGGACCTGCGTCCCGGTAATGTCCGAAGGCATCAGGTCGGGGGTAAACTGAATCCGCTTGAAGGAGACATCGAGGATGTTGGATAAGGTGCTGACCAACAGCGTCTTGGCCAGCCCCGGCACCCCTTCGATCAGACAATGCCCGCGGGTGAAGATCGCGGCCAACAGTTGCTCGATGACTTCGTTTTGGCCGATAATGACCTTTCCCAATTCGGTCCGCATCGTCTGCTGGTGCTGCGCGAACTCGCGGAGCACATCGCCGATGTTGCGTGGTTTGCCCGCGGCGGTCGCCGGCGGTGGGGCTGCCGGGGGAGTCGCCGATTCGGCGGGTGGGATTTTTTCGTTCATGGGCCGGTCGCGATGGAAGGTGCAGATGGCTGTTGAGTTTAGAAGGTTTTGCCCGCCGAGGGCAGCCGAGTTGCTGCTGATCGCCGCGCTGACGCTGGGCCTATCGCTCGGTACCTGGTCGCCCCGCGGCCGTGCGGCTGCCCAGCCGGCCGCGGTCGGTCGGGTCGACGCGGCGTCGGTACAGGAAGCGATCGACCGTGGCATCGCCTACCTGCGGGCGAACCAGAACGGCCGAGGGGGCTGGAAAGAATACCCCGGCCAAAACGGCGGTCTCACGGCGCTCTGCACGCTGGCGATGCTGACCGCCGGCGTCCCGGCCGACGATCCCGCTATCCGCTCGGCGTTGGCCTACCTGAGAAAACTGGAACCGACCGAAACCTACTCGGTCGCCTTGCAAACGCTCGTGTTCTGCCAGCTCGGGGCCCCCGGCGACCTCCCCCGAATCCGGCGAAACGTCAATTGGCTCGAAGCGGAACAGCTCCGCGCCGCCGATATCCCTCCCAATCGCCGCGGCGGCTGGGGCTACGGCGGCAGCCGAGGCGGGGGCGACCCGTCGAACGCGCAATTCGCGCTGCTCGCGCTGCAGGCCGCCGAAGAACGCGACGTCGCGGTCAAACCCGAAGTCTACGAAGCCGCCGCGGCCTATTGGCAGGGGCTCCAGACCGATGCCGGGGCCTGGGCCTACACCGTCAGCACGCCGCCGATGGGCAGCATGACCTGCGCGGGGATCGCGTCGGTGATCATCTGCCGCGGCCAACTGTCGGGGACGAGTTCTCGCGTGGATAAAGGCCGCATCCTATGCTGTGGCGGCGATGCTCCCGATCGCGATCCCGTGCAAGCGGGACTGGACTGGCTGGGGGACAAATTCAGCGTCCGCGTGAACCCCGGCAGCACCGGTTCGGCGACGCTGTATTACTACCTCTACGCGCTGGAACGGGTCGGCCGCATGACCGGTCGGCGGTTCATCGGCGGCCACGATTGGTACCGCGAAGGGGCCCAGCGACTGCTGGAATTGCAAGACGGATTCCAGGGTTTTTGGCAGGGCAGCGGCTTCGGCGAAGAAGACCGCAACGTAACGACGGCGTTCGCCCTGCTGTTCCTCGCCAAAGGCAAACGCCAAGTCGCGATCGGCCGATTGCGATATGGCGACACGGCCGACCGCGACGACGGCACGTGGCAACAACACCCCGACGC
>DITY01000015.1 GCA_002422955.1 Planctomycetaceae bacterium UBA6172 | reverse complement strand
CGCCATCCAATCCATAGTCCTTGATTTTTTTATGCAACGTGTTGCGGTTGATTCCCAACCGCACCGCCGCCTTGGTTTGCACCCCGCCGCAAGCTTCGAGGACCTGGGCGATCAGTTCCCGCTCGACCCGATCGACGATCAAGGCGTGCAAGTCGCCGGCATCTTGGCCGGCCGAGTTCAGGCCCTGGGAGACTACGGCCCGGGTCAGCGATTCGCAATCGGTCGCTGGCAAAACCGGTTCCTCGGGCTTCTGGGTCGCGGTCACCACCGGGGGCAAAAGGTCGGGCGTCAACTCGTCCCCTTCGGCCATAACGACCGCCCGTTCGATGTAATTTTGTAGCTCGCGAACGTTTCCTGGCCAGTGGTAGTCCTGCAGCGCTTCCAGCGATCGGCTATCGAGGTGGACGACGTAGCGATCGTTGACCACGTTGTAATGTTCTAAGAAAAACGACACCAGCGCCGGGATGTCTTCGCGCCGCCTGCGGAGCGGTGGGATTTCGATCGGGACGACGTTGAGCCGCCAGTACAGGTCCTCGCGGAAGCGTTCCCCTCGGACCTCCTGCATCAGGTCGCGGTTGCTGGCCGCGACGATCCGCGCGTCGGTCCGCAGCGTGGCCGTGTCACCGACCCGCTCGAACTCGCGTTCTTGCAACACCCGCAGCAGTTTGACTTGCAACGTCAGCGACGTGCTGTTGATCTCGTCCAAAAAGATCGTTCCGCCGTTGGCCGCTTCGAAGCGACCCTCCCGGTTGCTGATCGCTCCGGTGTAGGCCCCGCGAACGTGCCCGAACAATTCGCTCTCCAGCAAGCTCTCGCTCAGCGCGCCGCAGTTGACCTTGACCAGCGGCCCGCCACTGCGGTGGCTCAGTCGATGGACGGCGCCCGCGATCAATTCCTTGCCGACACCTGTCTCGCCGAGGATCAGCACCGACGCGTTGGTCGCGGCGACCCGCCGGGTGATCCGATAGACCTGCTGCATCGACGGGGCGTTGCCGATGATGCCCGGAATTCCCTGGTTCGACGCTCCCACCAAGCCGCCTGCCGTGGGGGCGCGGCCGGATGGTGTCGGTGAGATTCCGAGGGTCGACATGAACGGTTGCTACTCGGGGCTTGCTGCCGCGGGCTTGCTACTCGAGGCTTGCTGCTTTAGGGGCTTGCTGCTTTAAGGGCTTGTTGCACTGAGACACGCTGCCTGGGTCGCTCGCTGCTTCGGGTGATGTGCTTCGTCGTCCGTTGAACCGCCCCGATCCTGGGTGCTGCTACCGCTCACTCCTCCCCGTGAGTTCGACGCCAAACCGCTCGGCGATGGTTCCGATCACCTGCTCGATCGCCACCCGTTGCGGCCCATCGCCTAGCGAATCCGAGGCACGTCCTAACCGTCGAATCGTTGCCGAATCCAACTGCACGCCATGTCGCGCGAACGAGGCAAGGATAGCCGCGGCGACCTGCTCGTACCGCTCCGCCGGTGAGCCTATTTCCAGCAGTCGGCTGGCGAGCAAGCGTTGCGCTCGCTCGCTCGCCGATGCTGACGATAACGCCAATTGCGGCTCGCCGAAAGGCACGTTCGCCGCCGGTCCGGCACCGGTTTGCGTGAAGTCCACGCCGTCCGCCGAGTGGGTGTCTGGGACGTTCGACGCGTCGCCCGCGGAGTCGCTCCCAGTCCGTCCGAGCGCCGCGATGGCCTGACGGCGGAAGTCGAACCGCTGGGCGGCGGTCAGGGGTTGCAAGCCGCGCAAAACGCCCTGCGGTTGGTCGATGATACCGTCCAGGATATTGCCCCAGCCGACTGCCGTGACGGGGACTTCGAAGGCGGTTACCGGGGCTGAACCACGAATCTCTTCGATCGCCAAGTACTTGGAAGCACTGTCCTGACCGTGAATAAAAATTGGAATTCTTTCGCCGAACGGATGTCGGTGGATCAGGTCGACGAATTCCAGCACGGTGCGATCGGGCAGTTCCGAGGTGGTGATGATGAAGCGGATGTCGCCGCCCTCGTCCAATCGCCGCACCGCTTCAGCCGCCGAAGCGACGACTTCGATCCGGTATCCCAACGCCGCGATGAACCGTTCGATTTGAATCTCGACCTCTTCCCGCGTCTCCAACAGCAGCACGATCGGCTGGCGGCTCAGGTTCGCCATTTCATGCCAACGTCGCATTAGGTTCGAGCTGCCGACATACGGGGAGCTGGGGCCGAGTCGGCCGATCGCGAGGGCCGCTTCGTAACGGACTTGCGGGACCGCGTGCATCAAGGCTTGAGCCAGGGGGGAGCTCTCGCCCGCCCCGGGGTTCAACAACTCGCCTGTCCCGCTGCTAGTTTCCGGACCGACCAGGTTCAGCGCGGCCACTACCGCCGCCAGATCGTCGCGGGCCAAGCCGTCTTCGATGATGCTCGACAGGGCCGCGGTGTCCATCACATCTGTCCCCCAAGCCCGGCTCAATCCTTCTCGCGCTGACGCCACACCGATCGGATCGACCTGCTGGAGGTACGCCAGTTCGACCGCCAGCGCCTCGCGCCGCGCTTCCGCCGAAAGCGTCGTGCCCAGACGCTGCAGCAGTCGCGTCGTATCGACCATCGCGCGGCTGGCAGCGCCATGTCGTGTGGTCGGTTGCGGCTGGAGCTTCCCGGTCGGTTCGTCGACCATCCAGGTGACGGCCGAACCGTCGGGGTCGGCGAGTTGCGCGACCACGTCCCGTTGTCGGTGCAGCCGATCGAGCAGGTAGCGTTCCGCTTCGGCCAGCCCGGGGATTGCGATACCCTGGCGAGCCAAGGCGTTGACCGCCGCCTGTCGCAGCGAATCGGAACCGGCCTGATCGTGGGTGGCCACGACCCAGTGCGGGACCGCCGCGGCGCTCCGCATCCGATCGAGTGCCTCGAGAGCGCCTTGACGCAGTTCCGGAGCCCCGTACATCGCCAGTTGGCTTAGGGCATCGACCCCCAGGTCGCCTTGAGTGGCCAGCACGCTCAGCAGCAGGTCGCGATGACGCGGCACCGTTTCTTTGGTAGCCGCCTGGGCCAGCGGGCCGACTGCGGCGATGCCCGCGGCGTACAAGGTCCGGGCCGCCTGGCGTTCCTGGTCCGCGTTGCCGCTGGCGATGCTCTGGAGCGCGGCGTCGATCCGCTGTGGCGACTGGGCTACCCGCCGCTTGGCCGCCACGATCTCCGCGGCTTGCTGTTTCGCCACCTCGCCGAACGCCGCGCCGGTTCCCACCCGCAGCAGGGACGCCCCTGAGATGATGTCATGCATGGCGGCCAATTGCTCGTCGTTCCACTGACGAGCCGGGAGCGATTCCAGGAAGCGATCGGCATCGGCATCCAGTTTCAACCGCAAAGCGTCGCGAATCGCTTCCGCCATTTGTTGCTCGTTACCGCGGGCCCGGCGGCGCAGATCGTCCAAGAAGGGGTCGGCAACCGCGAGCGCCGCGTTGACTTCGTCCGAGACGGCCGGGGGCGCGGCGGCTCCCGTAGCGGCTGGCCTGGGGGCCTGCGCCCGAACGGCACTGCCGCTCAAGAGCAACCCGAGGGTGAGACTGAGGCCGCCGCGGCATGGCTGGGCGGCCAAACCGCGAGCGATGCGCTCGTGAAAACCCAGCAGTAAAGCGGCAATCATCGGTTTTTGAACCCAGTCACGGCGGTTTGGAGAAGCGTCAATCCAAACCGATATGGTAATCCGCGGCCCGTAAATGACGAGCCTTACCGCCGCATCCGGCGTTAAAACGCCCGAGAAGAAAAGAAAGAGGCGACGGTCGGATTCGAACCGACGAATAATGGATTTGCAATCCATCGCCTTAGCCACTTGGCCACGTCGCCCATCGTGTGCCGCGGAAGCCGCGTCACGTTGTGAAGGTTAGGGAGGATTTGAGTTCTGGTCAAGACGACCGGAACCTCCAAAACCGTCAGTTCGTTGGTAACGTTGATATCGGTTATTCCGATCGGCATCTTGAATCGATTTCGTGTCGGCGATGGCATCGAGGGCTGGGCTCAGTCACAATGGAGAATCCCGCCCCGTTCCGCCCCTCCCCTTTTCCCTGTTCGATCGCCGGTCGATTCTTCCTGCGATCACCCGCCTGACGAGGTCAACTGATGACATTGCGGTTCGCATCCCCCCGCATCCCCGCCTTCGCCATCCCGCTCGTCTGTGCCTGGGGGTTGCTGCTCGGCGGCGGTTTCGGCTCGGCTCAAGAAACGCTGCCCCAGGCGAAGCCGGCCTTCAAGCGGTTGCCGCCCGAAGGGATCGACGTGCCACCCCAAACGGTGGCGGAGTTGCGGGAACTGGCCGCCAAGGCTCGCCACCAACTCGAGCTGGTCGCTGGCAAGATGCCGGATCGGGATGCCTGGCGTCCAGACGTTGAAGTCATGATCCGCGCCGTCGAGTTGGCGCTGGACCAGAATTTGTTTTACAAGCCGGCGGATCCGGAAGCGGCGAAACGGACACTGGAGATCGCCATCCGCCGGATCGAGGCGGCGGGGCAAGGGGTACGGGGCACCGACCTGCTGGCGATCGGTTCGCGTGGCAAAGACGCCGGCCGGACTCTCGCGGGCGGGTTCACGTCGGCAATCGACGGCTCGGTTCAGCCCTACGGTTTGGTTCTGCCGGCCGATTTTGCCGACAAGGTCGCGGCGAACCCCGAACAGCCTTGGCGATTGGACGTCTGGCTGCATGGGCGGGGTGATACGAGTACCGAGGTGCCGTTCTTGCAGGAGCGGCTCAGCAGGCTCGGGCAACATGCCCCGGCGGGCACACTGGTGCTGCATCCCTTCGGACGACATTGCAACGCCTTCAAGTTTGCCGGCGAAACCGACGTCTACGAGGCGATCGAACACGTCAGCGGTCATTTGAAGATCGATCCGGCGCGGATCAGCATTCGCGGGTTTTCCATGGGCGGAGCGGGGACTTGGCACTTGGCGGCGCATTCGCCGGATCGTTGGTTCGCGGCCAATCCCGGGGCCGGGTTTGTCGATACGGTCCGCTACCAAAATTGGGATGTGCAGGGGATGCCCTATGACCCTGGGCACTGGGGCGAACGGTTGATGCGGTGGTACGACGTGCCGCCGTGGGTCGAAAACTTGCGGAACACGCGGGTGCTGGCCTACAGCGGCGAAGTTGACAAGCAACGCCAGGCCGCCGAATTCATGATCGCGGCGGCGACGCAGGCCGGGTTCGAAGTCCCGCACGTGATCGGGGCTGGTATGGGGCACAAGATCGATGACGATTCGGCCGCCAAGATGGATGAGCAACTCGCCAGCTGGTCCGACGCAGTGACTGGGGCTTATCGCGATTCGATCCGGCTGGTTACCTACACGCTCCGCTATCCCAAGATCGATTGGCTGAGCGTGCGGGGGATGCAGCGGCAATGGGACCGCGCCGCGGTCGACGCCCAACTCGTCCCCCCCTCGACGATCCGGGTGACGTCCGAGAACGCGTCGCGATTGCGATTCGATTTTTCACGGCTCGGCTGGCCACTTCAAACCGGAGACGTTCGCTTGGAAATCGACGGTCAAGTCGTCGCCGGTCCGTCCGCGACTCGCGATCAGCCGTACATGATCGAACTGGCGGAAAAAGACGGGCAGTGGCACCAAACCGAGCCGAGCGATGCGGCGGCGAAACCGCTGCGGAAGCGACCTGGGTTGCAGGGACCGATCGATGACGCTTTGACCGCGCCGTTCCTGTTCGTTCTGCCGAGCGAGGCCTGTCGGCATGACGACGTCGAGCGGTTCGTGCAACAGGAAATCGAGCACGCTCGTACGTCATGGCAGCGGATCATGCGCGGAGACGTTCGAGTGGTCCTCGATCGCGAGCTGACCGCCGAGCAGATCGCGTCCCACAATCTGATCTGCTTCGGCGACTTGACCAGCAACCGCTTCCTGGCGTCGATCGCTTCGCAATTGCCGGTCCGCTGGGATCAGGATTCACTCACGATCGCGGGTCAAACGGCGGAGTCCGCCAAGCATGCCCTGGTGATGGTCTATCCCAACCCACGTAATCCCGATCGCTACGTCGTGATCAACAGTGGCGTCACCTTCCGCGAGTCGTCCCATTCGACGAACTCGCGTCAGATCGCGATGTTGCCGGACTGGGCGGTGGTGGATGTCACTGTCCCGGCTGACGGTTTTTTCCCAGGCCGGGTCGTTCGCGCCGATTTCTTTGACGAAAGTTGGCAAGTCACAGCCCTGCCGCCGGCCTCGAACCCTTGATCCCACGCCGCCCACCCGGAGGCCCATCCATGACCGCTTTACGCCGCGCTCAGCGCCCCTTCGATCTCTCTCGCCGCAGCCTGTTGCGGGTTGGCGGTTTGGGGATGCTGGGGCTGAACATGCCGATGTTGCTCCGAGCCGCCGAGCAATCCGATCGCCCGCCGGCGCGGGCCAAGCAGGTGATTTTCCTGTTCCAGTGGGGCGGCCCCAGCCACCTCGACACGTTCGACATGAAGCCTGACGCGCCGGCCGAAATTCGGGGGCCGCTGCGGCCGATTTCCAGCGTCGTGCCGGGGCTGCCGGTCAGCGAGCATTTTCCCGAGATGGCCAAGCGGATGGACCGCGTCACGCTGATCCGGAGCATGACGCACACGATGAAGAACCATAACTCCGCGGGCTACTATGCCTTGACCGGCCACGCGCCACCGAGTGACGACCAACGGCTGCGCGATTCGCTCGACCTCTGGCCCGGATATGGCTCCGTGGTGGACTCCTTGGAGCCCAACCGCGGCGAGATGCCGACCTACGTGTCCTATCCCTACACCATTTCCGATGGCTCGGTCACGCCCGGCCAGCACGCCAGTTTCCTCGGCAAGCGGCACGACCCGTTCTTTTTCAAAAACGATCCCAACGCCCCCGATTTCCGTTTGCCCGAGCTGACCTTGCCGAGCGATCTGGAGCTCGATCGGATGCAGCGGCGGCGGGAGTTGCAGCGTCTGGTCGATCAGCAATCCAAGCTGCTCGAGCGGTCCGCGGCCGCCCGCGGTTTCGATGACTACTACGACAAGGCGATCGCGATGCTGACCTCTGAACGCGTGCGTGCCGCGTTCGACGTGCAGAGCGAACCCGAATCGGTCCGCGAAGCTTACGGGCGAACGACCTATGGCCAAGGCTGCCTGCTGGCTCGGCGATTGGTCGAAGCCGGGGTCAAGTTCGTGACCGTCTATTTCTCTAGCTCGATCGGCGGCCGCCGCGTCAACGAAGGGGGCTGGGACACCCACGGTTTCGACGACACGCGAATGTACGAGATCGTCGACAAGTATCAGCACCCGATCACCGACCAGACCCTGCCGACGCTGTTGGACGACCTCGAAAACCGGGGGTTGCTCGATGAAACCTTGGTCGTCTGGATGGGCGAGTTCGGGCGGACGCCCAAGATCAACAAGAACGTCAGCCGCGATCATTGGCCGCAGTGCTACACGGCGTTGCTCGCCGGCGGGGGCGTCAAACGCGGCTATGTCTACGGCGCGTCGGATGCCAACGGGATGTTCCCTGACAAGCATCCGGTCCGCCCCGAGGACCTCGCCGCCACGATCTACGCTTTGATGGGTATCGACCCCGAGACCGAGGTTTATGACCGTGGCAATCGCCCGCTGGTGATCGCCGGCAAGCCCGTGACGGATGTCTTTGCTTGATCCCCGCCCCCGCCGTCCCCACCTTCGACTTCGCTCATCACGAAACGCCGCCCATGTCCCCTTCGCCCTGCTCCCGATCGGCCGATTACCCCCACGCCCCGTGGTGTTGGATCGCTAAGCCATTTCACGCGATGCTCGTGCTTTGCCTCGGCTTGGCGGCCGGTCGATTGCCCGCCGAGCAGCCGGCGGCAACCGGACTGCCTGACGCGGTTCGCCAAATCGATTTGCAGCTCGCCGCACTGGCCGCCGAAGAGCAGCAACTCCGCGACGAGATCCTGCAGGTCCGTCGTGCCGCGACCGACTCCGAACGCACGTGGCAAAGCTTGCTCGGCAAGCTCGACCAGATCCGCAAGCAGCAGGCCGACCTGAACAAGAACAAGCAAGAACAAAAACAGGCTAGCGTCGACGCGGACCAGAAGAAGTCCGAGGCGTTGGCCAAGGCCGCGGAAGCCCGTCAGCAACTTGAAGAGGCCCAGAAGAAGCTGGCCGAGTTCGAGAAGGCGGCGCGCGAGGCGAGCGAGCTCGTCCAGTCCGCCACCGCCTCGATCGCCGAGTCGGAACAGAAGCTCGCCGATTTAGAACCGCAAATCGAGCCTTTGATGGCCGAAGCGGGCAAAGCCGAAACGGTCGCCACCACTTGGCGGACAAAAATCGAAGGGTTGGAATCGCGAGCGGCTGAGTTTCCGCGGTCCCGGCGGCAACTCCAGGCCCAGGCCGAAGCGAAACTGCGTGAGGTCGACCAATGGGTGTCCTTCACCGATCAGGTCGCGCCGATTTTCCACCAGCACTGCGTCGCATGTCACAACGCGCGCAATGCCCAAGGCCGCTACAACATGGCCAACTACGGCGTGACGGTGGCGGTCGGCGAATCCGGTCTCGCGATCCTGCCGGGCGACGGCGCGGCGTCGCATCTGGTCGAGTTGATCGAGTCGGGCGAAATGCCCTATGACGCGGACCCACTGACCGCGGAACAAATCACGCTGATCCGGCGGTGGGTCGATCTGGGAGCGCGGCTCGATTCCGCCGCCGATCCCGATACGCCGTTGATCCGTTTGATGCCACGCGTGACTCAGCCCCAGCCGCCCGCAACGTACGCCGCTTCCGTGCCCGTCACCGCGTTGGCGGTCGATCCCAGTTCTTCGCGATTGGCCAGTTCGGGTTATCACGAGGTCCTCGTCTGGTCGCTCGGCCAATCCGCGCCGCCGACACGTTTGACCAATGTCGCGCAGCGGGTTTACGGGCTCGCGTTTCATCCCGACGGACGACGATTGGCGGTCGCCAGTGGCACGCCCGGTCGGCTCGGCGAAGTCAAGCTGTTCGACTCGATCTCCGGCCAATTGCTCGCCGATCTGCTGGTCGCGGAGGACGTCATGTTCGATGTCGCCTTCTCGCCGGATGGCAATCGGTTGGCGGCCTGTGGGGCGGACGGCTCGATCGCGATCTTTGCAGTGGATGACCCCGCCGAGCGCCCGCGGTGGATTCAGGATCATGCCGATTGGGTCAATTCGATTGCCTGGTCGCCCGATGGCAAGTCGCTGGTTTCCGCCAGTCGGGATAAGACCGCAAAGGTTTTTGACGCCGACACTGGCCGGCTACGAATCACCTTCGGCGAGCATGAACAGAATGTGACCACCGCCGTGTTTTTGGGTGATGGCAGTAGGGTGGCGAGCGGGGGGAACGATCGCCAGATCCGCATCTGGACGGTCGCCGACGCCAAGTCGACGAAACGGATCAGCGGCTTGGGAGAGGAGATCACCAATCTGGGGTTGCTCGGAGATGGCCGTGTCGCTTCCGCGGCCTCCGACAGTCGGCTAAGAATCCATGCCACCGCCGATGGCAAGCTGGTGCGGGAAATCGAGCTCCCTTCGGCTTGGCTGACATCGCTCGCGGTAGCGGCGGACGGAAAGTCGATTTTTATCGGCAACGACGCGGGCGAGCTGGTCGAGTTGTCGGTCGATGGCGATCCGTCGACGCGCCGCGGTTGGCAATCCGCGCCGCAGTCCTCGCCGGAGTGATCGGTGGTCGTATTCGGCTGAGAAATAGCCTAGGATTCCGTCCTGTTTCGACCACCCTTCCCTTGCTCTGGCGACACCCGCCGGAGTCGATCACCGATGAACCCATCCACTTCGTCCGCGTCCGTCACGCAACTCCCCAGCGGATTTCGCTTCGTCGGCATTACCTGTGGTATCAAAGCCAGCGGTAAGCCGGACCTCGCGTTGATTGTTGGCGACCGGCCACTCGTCGGTGCTGGCGTCTATACCACCAACCAAATCGTTGCCGCGCCGGTTGTGGTCTGCCGAGGCCGAACCCCGTCTTCCTCGCTCCGCGCCGTGGTGATCAACAGCGGCAACGCCAATGCCTGCACGGGCGATGCGGGCTTGCGCGCCGCCGAATCGATGACCGAGCGAGTCGCGGCGCATGTCGGCTGTCGGCACGAAGACGTGCTGGTGATGAGCACCGGCGTGATCGGCCGTCCGTTGCCGCTGGACAAGATCCTGCCCGGCATCGATTCGGCCTACGAACGGCTGGGCGTCGGTTCGGAGTCGTTCGTCGGCTGTTCGACCGCGATCATGACGACCGATGCGTTTCGCAAATCGGTGACCGCTGAGGTGACCATCGAGGGGCAGCAGTATCGTGTCGCGGCGATGGCCAAGGGGGCCGGCATGATCGCGCCGAACATGGCAACGATGCTGGCCGTGGTCACCACGGATGCGCCGCTCGCCCAGGATGATTTGGTCGAATTGTTGCGGCATTCGGCAGACCATAGCTTCAATCGCGTCAGTGTCGACGGGCACACCAGCACCAACGACACGCTGTTGCTGCTGTCCAGCGGAGCGGGGCAACCGCTCGCCGGCGAAGCGCTGACGCAGTTCCGAGATTTTCTCCGCCAGGCCTGCATCGATCTGGCCAAGCAGTTGGTCGCTGACGGTGAAGGGGCGACGCACATCATGGAAATCCGGGTCAGCGGCGCCGCTTCGAACGACGATGCCAACCGCATTGCCCAAGTCATCGGCGAGAGCCCGTTGGTGAAGACCGCGATCACCGGCGGCGACCCGAACTGGGGACGGATCGTCTCCGCCGCCGGATACGCCGGGCCGCGGATCCAGCCCGAACGCACGTCGTTGCGTATCCTCGACATGCCGTTGTATCGGGACGGCACGCCGTTGGCGTTCGATGCCGCGAAGGCCAGCAACCTGATCAAGTCGTCACCGACGGTGGTGATCGACTTGGTCGTTGGTGACGGGCCCGGCAGAGCGACACGCTGGGCCAGTGACATCACGGTCGAATACGTGCGGTTCAATTCCGAGTACACGACCTGAGGTCGCGATCGTGCCAGGAATCGCGTTGCTCCCGCCTGGGGGACCGCTGCGGCACCCTCGGCTGACGGCGATGGTCGACGCCAGTGTATTTGCACTCCAGCCGCGATCCCCGTGACCTTGAGGAGACAGCACCCTGACCCTGACCTTTGCGGATTGGCTGTTGCTGCTCGTCGGGGCGCTCGGCATCGGGATTTCCAAAAGCGGATTGGCGGGGGTCAGCATGGTACACGTGCTGGTTTTCGCCTTCGTTTTTGGTGCCCGGGCTTCGACCGGCATTCTGCTGCCGTTGTTGATCGTGGGAGACGGCTGCGCCGTTTGGTTGCTGGGGCGGGAAGTCGTCTGGTCTTATGTGCGGCGTCTGCTGCCGCCCGCTTTGTTGGGCGTCGTGATCGGTTGGCTGTTGCTCGGGCGGTTGGATGAAGCGGCCTTTCGTCCGCTGATCGGAAGCATCATCCTGGTGCTCTGCTGCGGACAGCTGCTGAGGATGTGGCGTGCGGATCTGCTAGCGCACGTCCCGCACACCGCCTGGTTTTCTTGGCTGATGGGGATTTTGACGGGAGTGACGACGATGCTCGCCAACGCGGCGGGGCCCGTGGTCGCACTCTACTTGCTCGCCATCGCCTTGCCCAAAACGCAATTGATCGCGACCGCCGCCTGGTTCTTTTTGGTCTTGAACTGCGTCAAGGTCCCGTTCAGCATGCAATTGGGGCTGATCGATCGATCGACCTTGTGGGTCAACCTCGTCCTGGCCCCGTGCGTGCTGTTGGGGCTGCTTGCTGGGCGTTGGATCGTCCGCAAAATACCGCAGCGGGCCTTCGATAGCCTGTTGTTGGTTTTCACGGCCGTGGCCGCGCTGCGGCTGATCGACGCCTTTTGAACCGCTCGACTAAAGCGATTTCAGGTACTCGATCAGATCCGCCTTTTCCGCTTCGGTCAGGGACGCTCCGAACTCATGACCGGCATTGCTATTGCCGATTTGCGAGGTGTCGAACGTGGGGAATTGCGGGTCATCGACGAAGCCGACGTTGATCGGGTCGAACTCCTGCGAGCCGACGTGGAATGTCGCCTTGCGCTGTGCGGCTGGCTTCAGCAGTTCGGCCAGCGTGGGGACCGAACCGTTGTGCAGGTAGGGCGCCGTCGCCCAAACCCCGTTCAACGGCCTCGCCTTGTAACCGGCGACCAATTTGGCATTGTCGATGACGATCGAATTCTGACTTTCTTGCTCCAGGCCCAAGCTGGCTTTGATCTTATCCAACGTGGCTCGCGAAGCGAAAATCTCGAGTTGGCCGTCCCGCGATTCGGACGAATGAATCGAAACATTCGCGGTCTTGTCACCCACGGTGATCTCAACCGTTGATTCGAATCCCGGATTGACCGGTTTGGAGTCCGCGTTCGCGCTGTCAAGAACGGAGCGGAGCTGCTTGAGCTGCAGTGGGTTGAGCATCACGCGTTCGACCACGTGCTTCAGAATCATGGCGACCGGTGCTTCGTCCTGAAACCGCCCCAGTTCGAGCAGCGTTTTCGATCTCCGTTCGAGCATCCCGGTCTTACCGACGCGGCCGAAATTCCGCAGCATCATCGGGTCGGTTTGCACATCGGACAACTTCGCTGTGACTTGACGTCGCGGGTCGTCACGTTGGATCTCTGCATGGCAGGACACGCAATGGGTTTGATACAACTCCGCCCCCCGGTCGACGCGGGCGGGATCGGGGGCACCGAACGCGTCCGGCCAGCGTGGTGACCAGAGCGTCGTGAGTGTTTCCTCCAGCGCCAGCAGGTTGGGTTTGTTCGCCGTCGCCTCGTAGCGTCGTGGTAGGACGAGTTCGTGTTCGTTGATCGTCGCGCTGCCGAACACGCCCAAAACCTCACCGGTGTTGCGACCCAAGGCGCCGACATCCTGCGTGCCGAACAGGGCCAAGCCGAGCGGGCTTTTGCGGTTAATCGCGGCACCATTCCACTGCACGCGATCGTGCTGCGGCGCGTCCCACAAACAGGGGAAGCTGACTGGCGCGTTGGCCGGTCGGGCGTTTTCCGGAATCCCCAAAAAGGTCGCGGAAACTTCGTTGAAGATCGCGCCGAAGGCGTCGATCCGACCTGGACCGAAGCGCGGGGCGGGGCCATGCGACATGTTCCGCGCGTTGTAGTCGACACGCTGCTTCGCGATGGAACGTACCGCCTCGCGGAGGTCCAATTGCTCGTCCCGCGACCCGCCTGGCCCGAGGAGTCGGCTGGCGAATCTCGCAAACTTGTCGTCTCGTTGGGCGGTGGCCTGCAACGCTTGGGCGAGTTCCTTGAGCAGCGTTTCCATGTCACCCATGGTCGGAGCGCCATCGATCAGGAACGCCGTCTTCTGATAGGTGATGATTCCGGTGTGACAGGCGGCGCAGGTGACTCCCAGCCCCTCCGTGCCATCATCGTAGGGAGCGTCTTTGACAAACCCGATCGGCAGACCATCTGGGTTGTCGGGCGCCGAGGTCCGCGCGATGAAGCCGAATTTCCTGATGTTGGCCGCGTCGAAGAACCGCGCGGTCGATTGGGGTTGCTCCAAATGGATCGCCCACTCGTAAGGGATCAGACGTGAGCCCTGCGGCGCGTTGTAGAACCAATTCGATTCCGCATCGGACCAATTCTGCTCGAGCGTACGGATCGCCGGAATGTCGTCCGGCAGCGCGATGCCGCGGGGGTTGACGGGACCGGGTTGCGCGACGGCTGGCGTGACGGAAAACGCCAAGACCACGGCGACGAAAGTTAGTTTCACCTTCCACTCCTCGCGTTCGAGAACCGATTTGATGAGCATCCGGGACCGATTTCGAGACCGATCCGAAATGGCCAACGCGGGGCAAGGTCGCGAGCAACTCGATCATCCGGTGCTAAGCCGGCGTGGTCATCGAGGGTCACGCCAACCCGTGTGACCATGACAGCTTACGCGATCGGGTGCATGACGCAAGCAAAATGATTCGCTTGGCCAACGGTGTCCGCCCGTTTGGCTGTCGGCTGGCTATCGGCGACGTTGGTCAGCTTGGGGAAGCCACTGTGGGGTCGAAGATGGTTATCCCGACATTCGTTGTCGGGGGCGGGCCTGTTCTCGTCAGCGGGATCGGTTGACGAGAGCAGGCCATCGCATGCTAGACATCGCTGGATGTTACTTTGCCTCGGCGTAGCGGGCGGCGACAGCGTCCCAATCGACGACGTTCCAGAACGCGGTGATGTAATCGGGGCGACGGTTCTGGTAGTTCAAGTAGTAGGCATGTTCCCAAACGTCGAGGCCCAGCAGGGGTGTGCCCGAGATTCCGGCGATCGCCGTGCCCATCAGCGGGGAATCTTGATTGGCGGTGCTACCGATCTTGAGCTTGCCCTCTTCGAGGTACAGCCAAGCCCAACCGCTACCAAAACGCTTCGTGGCGGCTTCGTTGAAGCCGGTTTTCATCGCTTCGAGCGATCCGAAGGTCGAAGCGATGGCGGCTGCCAATGCTCCGGCCGGTGCTCCGCCTTTGCCGGGGCCCATGCTCGTCCAGAACAGGGCATGGTTGGCGTGGCCGCCGCCGTTGTTGCGAACGGCGGTCCGCTTGTCTTCGGGAACCGACGCCAGGTCGGCGATCAAGGCCTCGACCGTTTTGCTTTCCAGCGGCGTCCCGGCGATGGCCGCGTTGACGTTGTTGATGTAAGCCTGGTGATGTTTGGTGTGATGGATCTCCATCGTTCGCGCGTCGATGCTCGGTTCCAACGCGTCGTAGGCGTAAGGCAGTGCTGGTAGGGTGAAGGCCATGGCGTAGAATTCCTGACAACAGGGGAGGATGGGGTACGGTCGGGGTTGCCAAGTGAGTGACAGAATCCCCAGTTAAACCATATCGATTTGGTGTCCGATTCGGAACCGGTCGGGTCGATGGGGGGAATGAAAACAGGTTCCGAGGCCGTTTTTCGAGACTTCGTGGCGAAATGTGGGTTTGATTAACTTGCGATCAGGATTTCCTGCGCCTAGGATGGATTGGTGACCTTTGACAGGTTTTTTCACGACCAAGTCTTTGCAAGCACCCTCGTAACGCTCGGTAGCCCTGAGGGGGCGCGAAAGTTGGCGTCGGATAAGAGCGTCTGATTTAGGGGCACGAATCAGGGAGGGCTGAGCGGGGCTATGTCCCCGAGTTACGAGTCGAATTGCCGCTTCCTATTCTAGCGTCTGGGCGTGTTGGCGTGAGTCTTTCCGTAATCGACCGAGAATTGCTCGATCAATGCCTGATGTCGGCACCCCGGGCATGGGTCAACTTCGTCGACCGGTTTCTGGGATTGATGATCCATGTCGTCACTCACACCGCCCGGACCCGCGGCCTGCCGCTCGACGATGATACGCGGGACGACTTGGTGGCGGAGATCTTCGCGGCCATTGTCGCCGACAAATACGTCGTGCTTCGGCGGTTTCAGAAGAATTGCTCGCTCGCCACGTACTTGAGCGTGATCGCACGCCGGATCACCGTGCGCCGGTTGATGACCCGTTCGCCGGCAACGCTCTCTGATGAGTTGCTGGATCAACAGGGGCAACCGGACCGAGAGCTGGCCCAGTTCGAAGATGCCGAAGAGGTCGAACGGTTACTCACGCGCCTTTCGCCGGACGAGGCCCAAATCGTGCGGATGTATCACTTGGATGGCCTGAGTTATCAGGAGATCAGCCGCCAGATCGGCATCCAGGAGAGCAGCATCGGGCCGGTGCTGAGCCGCGCCCGAAACAAGATGCGGCAAGTCTCCCACTGAGCAGCGTTCTAGGGCACGCGTTGGGCGGTAGGCCGCTTCTTGTCGCCCAAAGCGAGATGCAACCAGTAGGCGATCAAGCCCACGGCGAGCGTTCCCGCGGTGACCGCTAATTCGACCGGGCGCTGGCTGCCCGCCACGCCGGCGATGATCAGGGTGCCGATGACGAAAATCAGTGGCGGCCACGGGTAACCCGGGACGTGGATCGTTTCTCCCCGGCGATGCAGTACGAACAAGACGGCGACCGTCAGGGCGGCGCTGAGCGACAGCGTTAAGCCTAAGTACGAGAGCAGCTGGCGCAGCGACGCGAACCCGATCACGATCAACGCGAAGACAGCTTGGGCAAATACCCCCCGGCCCGGTCCATCGGCCCGCGGCGCGAACCATTGTGGCAGGACGCCGTCTTCGGCCATCTTCGCGTAAACCCGCGGCCCGGTCATCATCAGCGACATCACACTGGTTGCCAGAGACAGCAGGATGGTGATGCGAAACAGCTTTTCGAAAACCGGACCGCCGACGTAGCCTGCCGCCTCGGCCGCGATGTCCTGCTTGCCTAGCACCGCTGCGGCAGGCGGGGCGAGCACGAAGACCGCATTCAAGAGCAGATAGATCAGGGTCACGATGAGCGTGCCGATCAGTAGCGCCCGACGCACCGTCGTGCCCCCGTCACGTACCTCCGCGGTGATATAGATCGCGGCGTTGAAGCCGCTGTAACTGAGTGAGATCCACATCAACGAGACGGCAAACGCCGCGATCACTGGGCCGTCGGGCCGTTCGACAGCGGTCTCCAGTCCTTGCCAGGGCTGGCGGAGCGACACGAACGCGAACAGCAGAAAAGCGGCGAGCATTCCTACCTTGATCGTCACCAGCAGGTCCTGGATCCGGGTCCCGGCGCGGGTGCGAAACCCGTGCAGCAGCCAGGCGGCGAGCACGAGCATCCCGGCGATGGTCCCGTCCGGTAGCGGGTTCGCTGCGCCCACTGTTTCCATCATCCCCAACCAATAAGCTTCGAAAGCTCGCGCCGCGAACGCGATCGCCCCGGTGAACCCGGCCAGCAGCGACACAAACCCGGCGACATAACCTGCCGACGGATGGATGGCGCGGGACAGGAACAGGTATTCGCCCCCCGATTCGGTAAACCGTTGGGCGAGCCCGCCGTAGCTGAGCGCGCCACAAATCGCCAACACGCCCCCCACCGCCCACGCGGCGAGGACGAGCAGCGGAGAACCCAGATCGGCGAGTGCGAAGCCGCTGGTCGTGTAGACGCCCGCCCCGATCATGCTCGCCACGACCACATTGATGGCGGAAAAGGGGGAGATTTCATTCCGCACTTCCGCGATTCCGAAGGTCGGTTCGTCCGACGCGGCAGGCGAATTCGCAGAGGCGGGTTCGTGCGGTACGTACGGGTTGGGTTCGGCCAAGGTAGGCTCGTATGGAACGTGGGCTTGCGGCAACGGGGCTCCCGACCCTGCTTAGGTTAAGGGTATGGCCTGGGCATTGCGAGTCGGTGAGCCGGTCGTGTCCCGGGTGCATTCGATGCGGCAGCGCCACGCCCCATCCGTGACCAGCATCAAGCGAGGTTCCCGGCCGCCTTCGTTGGCCCATTGACCGCCGTCCGCGGCGGCGGGTTAATGGAACTCATCGAGTCCGAAAACGACTGGCCGCCTCCCCTTGGCGGTGGACTTTTCATTTTTCCCATGCGAATCCAGGACGAGGTTTCGGTGTCACGCGATCAAGTTTCGGCACAGCCGGGGTCCCATGAGTTATTCCCCGCCCCAGATGCCGCCAGCCTGGCGACGCGAGCCCCTGGGCCAAGCGGCAGCCTGCCGTTGACCGATGAGATGTTACGCACCTGGTCGAGCGGAGACCTGTTCGGCCTGACGCAAAACGCCGGGATGGGGTGGGAGCCGGAACGATTGCTCGGCGATCAGTTTCTGATCATCAGCACCCAGGGTGGGGTGCGAGCTCCGGACGGCAAACCGATCGCGTTGGGATACCACACCGGTCACTGGGAAGTGGGGCTGCTGGTCCAGGAAGCCGCCGAGACGATTCGTGAAGGAGGTGGCGTCCCCTTCGCGGCGTTCGTAAGCGACCCCTGCGACGGCCGGAGCCAGGGGACACAGGGGATGTTCGACAGCCTCCCCTATCGCAACGACGCCGCGATCGTGATGCGGCGGCTGATCCGGTCGCTGCCCAGGCGTCGCGCCGTGATCGGTGTGGCGACTTGCGACAAAGGTTTACCGGCGATGATGCAGGCGCTCTGCGGTTGCGCCGACCTGCCGTCGGTACTGGTCCCAGGCGGCGTGACGCTGCCGCCGACGGTCGGCGAGGATGCGGGCAAGGTGCAGTCGATCGGCGCCCGCTACGCGCATGGCGAGATCACGCTGGAACAAGCCTCGCTCGAAGGCTGTCGCGCCTGTGGCAGCCCGGGTGGCGGGTGTCAGTTTCTCGGGACCGCGGCGACGTCGCAGGTCGTTGCCGAAGCGTTGGGGATGACGTTGCCGCACGCCGCGCTGGCCCCGAGCGGGCAGCCGGTCTGGTTGCGGCTGGCGCGGGATAGCGCCCTGGCGGCGCGGCGGCTGATCGAACGTGGCTTGACGCTCCGAGATATCGTCACGGACGCGGCCTTGGAAAACGCGATGTTGATTCATGCGGCCGTCGGCGGCAGTACCAATCTGTTGTTGCACATCCCGGCGATCGCCGCGGCGGCCGGGTTGAAGCGGCCCGACGCCGATGCGTTCCGCAAGGCCAATGCGGCGGTGTCGCGGATCGTGGATTGTTTGCCCAACGGTCCGGTCGGGCATCCGACGGTGCAACTGTTCTTGGCCGGTGGCGTCCCGGAGATCGCCTGGCACCTGCGGGAACTCGGCCTGTTCCAAGGCGATGCGATGACCGCCAGTGGCTTGACCTGGAACGAGATCCTCGACGCCTGGCCGACCTGCGAGCGGCGCGAGATTTGCCGCGAAACGCTCCGCCGCGTCGACCACGTCGACCCCGATGACGTGATCATGCCGCCGCCTCGCGCCAAGCAACGTGGCCTAACCAGCACGGTCTGCTTTCCCGCCGGCAATCTCTGCCCGGAGGGATCGGTCATCAAGGCCACCTCGATCGACGCCAGCGTGATCGATCCGGACGGCGTCTATCGCAAGGTCGGCCCGGCTCGCGTCTTCACCACCGAGCGGTCCGCGATTCTGGCGGTCAAGGGCCAAAGCGGCCAGCCGGTCCAGGCGGGTGACGTGATGGTGCTGATCGGCCGAGGCCCGCTGGGGTGTGGCATGGAGGAAACCTATCAAATCACCTCGGCGCTCAAGTTCATCCCCTGGGGCAAGTCGGTGGCCCTGATCACCGACGCACGGTTCTCTGGGGTCAGCACCGGTGCCTGCATCGGCCACGTCGGTCCCGAAGCGCTCGCGGGGGGACCGATCGGCAAGGTCCGGGACGGTGATCGGATCGAGATCGTGATTGACCGCAACAGCATGGTCGGCACGGTGAACTTGATCGGCGAACGAGACGAAAGCTCGGGTGAGTTGCGGGCCTTGACCCCCGAACAGGGTGCCGACGTGCTGCGTCTACGTCCGGCACATCCCGATTTGAAAGCGGATGATAATCTGCCCGATGACACCCGATTGTGGGCAGCGCTCCAGCAAGTCGGTGGCGGTGCTTGGGGTGGCTGCGTTTATGATGTTGACGAGATCATCAAGACGCTCGATGCCGGCCGTAAAGCGCTCTCTCAAGGGACGTGATGCTGCCCAGTAGGCCGATTTCGCATCGCGCAGAGAAGTCTCGACTACCGGCTGTTGGCCCCAGTGGCCCGCTGTCACGCCGAGCCAGGGGGACTCGCGTGGCACGAAGAGCTGACACGCAGACGGTGGGAACAATATCAGGGCGTAACGCCTGACCGGCGAAAAAGAACGTGTCTCCTCGGACGAGGTCAATCGAGCCCCGATCCGAAAGACTGGCGGGGGCTCTCGCACCCGCCGATTAGGACCTTGTCAGCAACGTCGCTTGTATTTGGCAACGGCTCAGACGCGTCGCGACAGCATCGGACGATAACGGATCCGATGGGAGGCGGGATTCGCCTCCAAGACCGGTGCCTTCAGTTCGTCGTCGTCGCTCGGCGGGGCGAGGTTGAGTCCCCCATCGTCAATTTTTTCGGCAGGGACCGGTTCGGCATCGTTCTCGGTTGCCTTATCCGCGGCAGCCGGCTCAGCGGCCGTGTCGGCCGCCGCCGGTTCATCCGCCGACTCGGACTTGAGGTCCGATGGGCTCGTGATCTTCACGCCTTCCAGCCGGGTCTTCGGGGCTTCATCGGCATTGGCTGGGGCTACCAGGACCGAGGGACCAAGGTCGGGCTTCGCCGACGACTGTTTGTCAACCGCCGAGACTTCCGCTTTCGATTCGACCGCCGGCTTCTGGCTGGTCACCGGTTCCGACGACAACGGCGTGACCGTGGCGCCATCCAGCGACGAGTAGCCGCTGATGATCGCCGACGAGAACGGGTCGTAGTAGTTCAGCGGGGCCCGTTGAACGACTTGACGCGGGACCATCACCGTTTCGGTGTAGGGGACATACACCTGGCGGCTGACGGGACGCTGGACCTTTCGGACCACGCGCTCTTGCTCAAAATACTTGATTTCGACCGGTTCCTTGCGGGTTTCGTAATCGATGCGGGTCGTGGTCACGGGGACACGACGGACCTGCTCCTCGGAGACCCACCGCTGCTGCTGAACCGGCACCCGCCGGGTTTTCGTTTCGGTAACCGGCCGCTGGACGGTGTAGGGGATCTTGCGAACCTCGACCACCGGTTCCATTCGCGAGGTCGTTACCGGAACCTGCTGGGAGACGACTTCCGATTGCATCCGGGTGACTTGAACAGGGACCTGCTGGGTGACCGTTTCGGTCTGCATCCGCATCACCTGAACCGGCACCTGCTGCTGTTGCACTTCGGGAACGAACGAGGTCTGTGCGACCTGCTGTGTCACTAGGTTCGGCCGATAGACCATCTGATTTTGGACCGTTGGTGGTGTCGTGATCGGTGTCCAGACGGAGGCGCCACGATTCACCGAAAAGATCCCGAACGGGCCGGTCGTCTGCACAGCGCGAGGCACCCAAGTCAGGCCGAACGTGGTTTGACCCGGTTGGACGATCTGCTGGTTAACGAACCCGCCCATGTCGACCGTTTGATTCTGCACGGTCGTGACCGGACGCATCGAGGTCACCTGTTCGGTCCGGAACTGCGTCTCCATCACCGGACGCTGGACGACCTGTTGCTGAGCCACCATCTGGGTTTCGACGACGGGGCGCTGGACCAGAAATTGTTGCTGGAACATCTGCGTTTCCGTGACCGGGCGGAACGTCGTCACACGCTCTTCCCGCTCGGCCGTTTCGGTAACGAAGGTCGTTTCAGTGAACTGTTCGTCGCGAAACGAAGTCTCGACCACAGGCCGCTGGACCGTGTAACGTTCCTCTCTGTAGTTCGTTTCCGTAACCGGGCGCGCGACCCGGAATTCCCGCTCCTCGGTCCGCGTTCTCAAGACCGGGCGGAACGAAACCACCTCTTCCTCGACCAGATCGATCTCGTAGGCGATCCGGAATCGCTGCACTGTCTGCGGCTGCATCACCGTATCGCACTGCAACCGATAAGCCGGTTCGAAGCAGCACGCTTCCTGGGCGGACGCCGTCCAACCGCTCAACATCCCGAAACCGGAGATCCCGGCGACGGCGACCGAACGCGAAAACCCGCTGATTGCAGTCTGCAATGCGGCGCGCAGCGCAGCCCGAGAAACCGCCCGATGCCGGGCGAGTTTGCCGGAGTGCCGCACAACCTGATCCATTTGTTTTGTCATTTTGAAAGCCAAATCGGTGCGGGAAAATTGCCTGTTGTGTTTCCTTATGATCGCACGGAGTGCGACGCGATTCGCCCGAGTCCACCAATTAAGAATAAAGCGACCTACCCCAAAAAATAAGTGAAAATCCCAAAAAAACAGCGTTTTCTTTGACGTCAGGCCGCTTGGTTTTGCCATCTTTCCCCACTTGTTTGATTAACGCTACAACCGTTGCTTTTTGACATCATTCCCAGACCCCCCAAGGCGCAGCGGAGCCATGCCAGACCCGAAGACAGTTGGGGATCGCACCCCCATACCGCAGGTTGCCGTGTCGCGCCCCAATGAGCCGCACTCGGCAATGGGCTGGGCACCCGATGCGCCCGCCGGGGAAACGGTGGCACCGCTGCGAAGGCTCGATTTGTCGCTCGGTCGAGCGGAAGCCGATTTAGCCCTGGACGAGGCGCTGTTGGTCGAGGCCGAGGCTGCGACCGACCCCGCGGAAACGCTCCGGCTGTGGGCCTTCGATTCGCCGGTGGTGGTGATCGGCCGCGGTTCGAAGGTGGCGGTAGAGGTCAATCAGCCGTATTGCCAAACCTCTCGGATTCCGGTGCTCAGACGCTGCAGCGGTGGCGCGGCGATCGTGGCCGGACCCGGCTGTTTGATGTACAGCCTGGTGTTGAGCCTCGTGCGGCGACCGGAACTGAGACGCGTCGACGCGGCCCACGCCTGGGTCATGACTCGGTTGTCGGCCGCGCTGCGGCACCAAGTTCCCGATGTGGCTTGGCAGGGGACCTGCGACTTGACCTTCGCGGGTCGCAAGTTTTCGGGCAACAGCCTCCGCATCGCCCGCGATCACCTGCTGTACCACGGCACGATCCTGCACGCCGCGGATCTCGACCAGATCGCCCGTTGCCTATTGACCCCACCACGGCAACCGGATTACCGCGGCGGCCGAGCGCATGCCGAGTTCATCACCACCGTCCCCTTGGACGCGAGTCGCTTGGTCGATCAGTTGGCGCTGGAGTTCGGCGCGGTCAGCGGGGATGGAACTTGGCCGAACGAGTTGACGGATCGTTTGGTGCGAGAACGTTACGGTGATCCCGCTTGGCACACCCGGCACTGACTCGCTCCGCGGGGGAGGAAGCGAAAAGCGACACCGTCGACCGCGGGCGGGCGGCAAATCGGCTCGGCGGCGGCATTGCACACCCGTTTGCCAAGGTCTCGGTTACCCGGCGGCCAGGCGACAATAAAAAAAGGGCCACACGATCGCTCGCGAGGCCCTTACATGATGCGGGAAAACAGCCAGTTCGAAACCATCGGGACTACGCCGCCAACGCGACGACCGCCCCGCAAGCTTTTCGATCGAGTTGTTGGACCGAATTAGTTGATCGCGGCGCTGACTACTTTGATCACGGCGGCGACGTCGATCTTGTCGGCGGCGAACTTGTGCGAAGCGACCACTTGGCTTTCGTTGGCAACGATCACCGTGACTTCAGCTTCCGGGTCCAAGCTATAGTTCGCCGGGCCGTTGGGGCTGTCGGAAACGGCGACCGGGATCATCTTGGCACCCGACTTTTCGATCAACTGCTTGGCGGACGCCTTCAGTTCGGCTTGGTCTTCACCCATGACGGTGACGAAGCCACGGAGCTGAGCGTCGCTGTTAGCGGCAACGGCCTTGTCGAGTTCGGCAACCAATTGGTTGACCTTTTCGCCACCCTTGCGGGTGAACACCATGACCATCGGACGCTGGCCATACTTGCAGCGATAGCAGAGTTCTTGACCGGTTTTGACACCATCGTCTTCAGCACCCGCGACCTTGGTGACGTAGAAAGCCCCGATCGGATCGCCTTGCTTCAAACCGCTGGTGGCGGTGTCGGCAGCGGTGGCGAATCCGGCGATCAAAGCGGCGGACAACACGGTGCCCAAAAACAAGCGTGACATCTGAATTACTCCTGACATGAGGGATGGACTTGTCGAAACTCGACGCCGGATTATCCGCGATGGGCCAGTGGCAAGCAACCGTCCCACTCGAATTGCCAACGATTCTCGCATATACCAATGGGGAAACCGCCGGCCACTGAACGCCTGGCACCCCGGGCATTCCCGGCACCACCCACCCACAACTGGAAATCACGGTGGAAGATTTTGACATCGCGGCGCTGGCCGCCTATTTGCACATCACACCCGACCAAGTGCACAAGCTGGTCAAGCAGGATAAGTTGCCGGCCCGTCGCGTGGGGGGGGAACTGCGATTTTCCGAGGCCGAGATTCATCATTGGCTCGAAGATCGAATCGGCGTCAGCGACGAAGGGCAGCTGGCGAAAATTGAGGCGGCTTTCCACCGCGCCGTACCCGCCCATCCGGTCTGGACGATCGCGGAGTTTTGCCCGATCGAACGGATTGCGGTGCCGCTGACGTCAAGGACGCGGGTGTCGGCGATCCGCGACATGTGCGACCTGGCGACTCACGGGGGTCTGATGTGGGACGCGCCGGCGATGGCCGCTGCCGTACAGGCCCGCGAAGACTTGCACCCCACCGCCCTCGACAATGGCGTGGCGCTGTTGCACCCGCGGCGTCCCCAGACCTCGATCTTGGCAGACTCAGTGGTCGCCCTCGGAATTTCGCCGCAGCCGCTCGCCTTCGCCTGGACCGGGCAGCTGACGGACGTGTTCTTTTTGATCTGCTCGTTCGATGACGCGATTCACCTGAAGATCCTCGCGCGGCTCAGCCGCATGATCGCGACGCCCGGCTGGCTCGACCAATTGCGAACCGCCCAGACTCCGGCCGAAGCGCACCGCCACTTGATCGAGGCCGAAGAACCGCTCGGCGAAGTCCGTTGACCCAATCGAGAACCGACGTGCCCGCTTCCCCGCTCGCGACCGATCGCCCGACAACCGGTGCCGGTGCCCCCGCCGATCTCGCCGCGGCGGGCGCACGGGTCAGCGGCGGGCGTTCCGGCGAACCACCTGGCACGTTGCTGTGGATCGGCCCGACTCGTCATCCGGAGTTCCAGGCGGCGTTTCGGTTTTGTCGCGATCGTGTCGGCCAGATCGCGGTTCGCGCGAACCTGCGATCCGCGCTGCGGCGACCGGCCGGCCATGTGCGACGGGTCATCTTCGCGTTACCCGATCGCTCGTTGCCCCGCGGGGACTTCTGGGCGGAATTCCTGGCAACCCAGCTGACCGCCGCCTGTGAGGTGCTCGCGATCGGCGGCAGCCTTTGCGACGGCAGGGGCCGCAGTGGCGAGCCTTGGCCGGGCGGGCCGATGCTGCGATTCAGTCGTTGGGAAGAAGTCTTGCCGCGGTGGTTGGCGCCCTGTGGGGTTCGGCCGAACGCGGTCGCGTCGCCCCGGGGCCTGTTGGTGCTCTGTGACCGTTTCGAGACGGCGGAGCCATGGCTGGCGGACGCACAGCGCCAGGGCATCGCGGTCGCGTGGCATCGCCATTTCGTCCCAGTGCTGCACGCCGGTTTCGAGCGGGTGCTGTGGGACGATTCGGTCGCTCCACCCGCGTCGGCGGAAGCGTGGCGACTGCGACGTTACGCCGAAGGATCTGCACCGCACCGCTCGTCATCGCGCCAAGACCTGTGGCTCGCGCTGCAGCCGACGAGCGAAGACATTCGACAGGCGTTAGCGGGCGGGATCGCCCGCGTATTGACGAAGCCGGTCACCATCGACTCGATTTGAGATGCTCCCGACCGAACGTTCTTGTTCGGCCTGACCACGATCACGGCGGCTCCTATGCCTGACTCAGCGGCCGGAGACGAGCGGGGCCGTTTGGTTGAGCGGCAGCGCCGCGGCGTCAATGAACGCGGTGCTGTGCCCCAGGTCCTTGAGCAGCAAGCGGCTGGAAATGCGGCTCGACTCATAGATCACCGGCAGGCCGCTGCCTGGATGCGTGCCGCCACCGACCAGATAGACGCCGTCGAGCTCCTCGAACCGATTGCGGGGGCGAAGGTGCAGCATCTGACCGAGGTTGTGCGCCAAATTGAAGGTCGCGCCGCGATAGATCTGGTACTGGTGATGCCAGTCGTTGGGCGTGATCCGGTGCTCGACCCGAATGCGATCACGAACATCGGTCAGTCCGATTTGGGCTAGCGCGTCGAGAGTCCGTTCGCGGAACGGGTCGGCGAGCCGATCCCAGTCGATGTTGGCATGTTGGTGGCTGACCGGGACCAGCACGTACAAGGTGCTGTGTCCCGGGGGGGCCAGCGTGTCGTCGGTAACGCCGGCATTTTGCACGTAGAACGAAGGGTCGTCGCTGAGCACGTGCTCGGTTTCGATTTCCGCTAGGTTCTTTTTGTAATCGCCGCTGATGTGAATGTTGTGATGCGGCAGGTCGTCGTAACGGCCTTCAATGCCCAGATACAGCATGTAGGTACTGCACGAGAAACGTTTCTCGCTCAGCCGAGAGTCGCTCCAACGTTTCCGCATGCCATCGGGGACCAGTCGTTTCATCGCTTCGGCGAAATCGGCGTTGACCACCAACGCGTCGCAGGGATAGTTGCCCTGGTCGGTCTGCACCCCGACGACCCGCCGACCCTTCATCTGCAGTCGGCGAACCGGCTCACTCAATCGCAGTTTGACGCCCATCGCGGTCGCCAATTCGGCCATCCGTTCGCTGACCCGTGAACAGCCGCCGATCGGATGAAAAACGCCGTATTCGTATTCCAAGAACGACAGGATGCTGAACAGGCTCGGGCATTGGAACGGCGACATCCCGAGGTACTTGCTCTGGAAAGCGAAGGCGATGCCCAATCGCGGATCGCTGAAATATCGCGACAGTTCATTTTCCAACGACCGCAGCGGATGCACGTGCCGTGCGGCACCGAGCAACGCGGGACGGAGCAGATCGAGTGGCGAGCTGAACGGGCGTTCCAGGATCGGGCGAAACTTGGCGAGTTTGACCCGGTTGTCGTCCATGTACTTGCGCAGCTTGCCGACGTCCTGGGGCGAGAAGCGAGCGATCTGCCGGTCCATCTCGTCCATGTCGGGGGTGCAGTCGAGTTGTCCCCCGGCGGCGAAGGTGAGCCGATATTGCGGGTCGAGCCGCCGCATCGGGACTTCCTGCTGCAGGTCATAACCGACGGAACGGAAGATTTCTTCCAGCACCCGGGGATAAAGAAAAAACGTCGGTCCGCAGTCGAAGCGATACCCGCCCTTTTCGATCGCGGAGGTTCGCCCGCCGACCACGTCGCGACTTTCCAGCAGCGTGACGTCCATGCCGGCATGAGCCAACTGCATGGCCGTGGCTAATCCCCCCGGGCCCGCACCGACGATCGTGACTTGCTTGCCACCCTGAGAAGGTCTCTTGAACACCCGAGCGAATCCTTGCGAAAAACGGAGAGATGACTCGATTCATTTTCGGGGGCGTCAAGCCGTTGGGTGGGCGGCACGCTCGCTCACTTGGCCCCTTCACGCTCGCCGATCTCGATCTGCCGGCGAATGATCTCCGCTAACGATACCGAAGGGTAGGCCTGGTCGGGAACGTCAGCCCGGTCGGCCACCAATTTTGCCCGCTCCACGACGGCCAAGACATCCTCCGGCTTCAAATCCGACCGCAGTTCCGCGAAGCCCATCGCGTTGGGGGCCGAGGCGACCGGCACCAGCACGTCATGGATGTCGCGGGTCCCCGCCCGCTCGAGTTCCGCGGCACGGAAAAATCGCGAAAATTGCTTCCGCGCCTCATCCCGCTGCTCCTCGGGCAGCCCCTTGGACGCCCAAGCATCGACCGCGGTCAGGTCACCCCATCGCATCAGCGGCGTGTCGATCAGACGCTGCATGATCCCGCCGGCCTGCCAATTTTCATACAAACCGGCGTCCAGATCATCAGCCAAATCGGTCAGAAGTGCGATCACTTTGACCTTTTCGTCGCCATCCAACCGGCTCTGTTCCAACTGCGGGACGATCGTCGCCCGCAGCGTTCGCGAGGCCAGGTCGCCCCGTTTCTGGAAGATCAGCCAGGCCGAAAATCCGAACAGGATGAAGAAGACGACCCCCATCAGCAGCGTCGCCGCGAGCAACCCGGGCAAGCAGCCCGGCCCCTGCGGCGTTTGCCGCCCGGCGTCATCCACCGGGTTCGGCCGCCGATCCGTATCCGTTTCGCTCGCGTCGGCCGAACTTTGCATCGCCAGGAGAATCAGCTGAAGGTGATGGCGAGAACTTCAAACTTGAGCAATCCGGCCGGGGCGTTGACCTCGGCGACCTCGCCCACTTTCTTGCCGAGCAAGCTTTGCCCGATCGGGCTGGTCAACAGAATTTTACCGGTCTGGTAATCCTCGTCTCCGGCCCCGACCAGCGTGAAGGTCTCCTCATCGCCGAACTCGAGGTCCTTGACGCGGACCGCGGCGCCGAACGCGACGATGTCCTTGGGCAAGGTCGACGTGTCGACGATCTCGGCTTTGGCGAGTTTGGTTTTGATTTGGCTGATCTTGGCCATCATCATGCCCTGGTTCTCACGCTGGGCATGGTACTCCGCGTTTTCCTTGAGATCGCCTTCGGCCCGCGCGTCGGCCAACCGCTGGGTGATCACCGGCAGCTCCTCGGTTTCCAAACGGGTAACCTCGGCCTTCAGACGTTCGTATCCCTCACGGGTCATGGGTACCGATTCACTCATACAAACTCCTTCCCAACTCAAACCGATCGCAGCGTCCGGGCAAAAAAATAAACCTTCCCTCCATCCCGGCGAGGATCGAGGAAAGGTCCGAAAGGGCAAATTTTTCTCAACCCGAATTGTCGTGCTTAAGCCGCGAAATGTAAAGACCAGCGGGAAAAAACCGCGAATCGGCACGGCCTCGATTCAGGTCAGGATGTCCCGGACGACGGTGCCGTAGACGTCGGTCAGCCGATAGTCGCGGCCGGCGTGGCGGAAGGTCAAACGCTCATGATCCAGCCCCAGCAGGTGCAGCAGCGTGGCGTGAAGGTCGTGCATGTGGACGCGGTCGACCACCGCGCGATGGCCGAAGTCGTCGGTCGCCCCGTGATGGTATCCCGGCCGGACGCCGGCCCCGGCCAACCAACTGGTAAAACCGACCGGATTGTGATCCCGCCCGGTCCCGTTCGCCTGGGCGTAGGGGGTTCGGCCGAACTCGCCGCCCCACCACACCAGCGTGTCTTCGAGCATGCCGCGTTGGGCCAGGTCGCCGAGCAAGGCCGCGATCGGCTGATCCACCGCCGCGGCATGGTCGGCGTGCTTGGGCAGGTTGCTGTGTTGATCCCAGGCCGGGTTGGCGCTGTTATCGCCGTAGTTGACCTGGATGAACCGGACGCCGGCCTCGCAAAGCCGACGGGCCAGCAGGCACCGCCGCCCGAAATGATCGGTCGGGCCGCTGCCGATCCCATACTGCCGAAACGTCGCTTCGCTCTCTCGGCTGAGGTCGAACAGCTCGGGGGCCTCGGTCTGCATCCGCCAGGCCAGCTCGTAGCTGCGGATCATGGCATCCAATTCGCCATCGCCCGGTCGTTGCTCCAACCGCTGCCGGTTCAGTCGCTGCGCGAACCCCAACCGTTGCTCGGTTTGTCGCAACCGGCTCGCGGGAACATCGGCGTTGCGGAGCATCAGGTCATCCGCCCGCCCATCGATCCGCCCGATCGGAGTTCCTTGATGGATCGCGGGCAGGAACGCACTGCCGAAATTGCGGGTGCCACCATTGCCCATCGGCGGGGCGATCGAAATGAAGCCGGGTAGGTTTTCGTTTTCGCTGCCCAGGCCGTAATGGACCCAAGCCCCGAGCGAAGGCCGGATCGAATTGGTGGCGCCACAGTGTAGGAACAGCGTCGCTGGGCCGTGAGCCACCCCTTCGGTATGCATCGAATGGAGCATGCACAGTCGATCGGCGTGCTGAGCGACGTGTGGGAAGAGCTCGGAAACCCAATGGCCCCCTTCGCCGTACCGCTGGAAGGCCCACGGCGACTTCATTACCCGATGCGAATCGCCGCGACGCCCGGTATTGGCCAAGACGCGCGAGTCGTCAAACGGCATCGCTTGCCCGTCATGGTCGGCGAGCGCCGGTTTGTAATCGAACGTGTCGACTTGGCTGGGGCCGCCCTGCATGAAAAGGAAAATCACGCGTTTGGCGCGGGGCGTGATCGAGATACCCGCGGCTGGCGACACGCCCGGTTGCTCCGCCGCCGAAACGCGACCGGCTAAGGCCTGTGCCGCCAACCAACCGAAGCCGCAGCCGGCCGCTTCCAGCCACTGGCGGCGGGGAATCTGTATCGATTCGGACATGTCAGGATCCTTGCCTCGAAGGGTACTGCGAACGGGCGAGTCGTCCGCGTTTTCAATCATTCCACCAGCCCGACTCGGGGGGATCATCGGGCATCAATCGGGCCGACGAAACTCGGCCGTCGCGAACAAGCCTCGATAGACTTCGGCCAGGGCCCGCACCGAATCGGCGGAATTTTCGGACCCCGCGGCAAGCGATTCACCGTCGACCCGAAGGTCCCGTAACGTCTGTCCGTAAAACTCGACCGCCGCCTCCGATTCGAGCGGTTCGGGCGGCCGCCCCAGCGTCTGCAAAAACGCCTGCTCGATCCGTTGGCTGAGGTCCCCTGACACCTCGCGCCAGTTCCGCTCGGCAGCCGCGATCGCGCGTTCGGCGAACCACGGATGGTTGAGGATCGCCAGCGCGTGCTGCGCGACAATCGTCCGTTGGCGTCGGCCGGTGACCGAACCGGTGTCGGCGTAGTTGAATGTCTCCAGCAACTCGGGGAGCGCGTTGCGGAACACCGGCAGGTAGATGCTCCGAACCAAGTCCTCATGGCGATAGCCATAGTCCGCGCTCGTGCCCGGCTTGATCCGCGAGCCGCCGGGCCCGCGGTCGAGTTGGCCGCTGATCGCCAGCACCGAGTCGCGGAGCGATTCGGCTGAGAGCGGTTTGCGATCACTCCGCCACCACCAGCGATTATCCGGGTCGGTCGCGAGCCGCGGGTCGTCGACGCCGGTGGTCAACGAGGACTGCCGGTAGGTCTCCGACATCACGATCTGCTTGACCAAACGCTGAATCGACCAGCCCTCGCGGATGAAACGATCGGTCAGCCAGTCGAGCAATTCGGGGTGCGTGGGGGGTTGCCCCGTCGTGCCGAAGTTATCGGGCGTGCGAACCAGGCCCTCGCCCATCACCCATAGCCAGACGCGATTGACCAGCACGCGCGCCGTCAACGGATTTTCGTCGTTGGCGATCCATCGGGCGAGTTCCAGTCGGCCGTCCGATCCCTCGGGGATCGTCAGGACGGCGTCGTCTCCCGAGATCACTCGCAGCACGCCACGGGGTACGTTGGCTCCGAGTTGGTGGATGCTGCCGCGGATGTGGACGGCTAAGTCACTTGCCCCGTCACGCGACCGTAAACCCATCGTGCGGGGCTGCTCGGCCAATTGTCTTTGCAAAGCGTTCTGCCGCGCGATCAATTCCTGCTGGCTCCGCTTCCAGGCCTCGGTTTCGGCAGGCTTGGGCTTATCGCGATCGCCCGTCCCCGTCGTATCGTCGGAGTTGCCGCCGCCGACGGTGGCGAGCACCGCGCCGTTGTCATCGAGCGGTAAGAACTGAATCGCGTCGCCGATCACATGGCCGTCCGTCTCCTGATTGCCGATCATCACGAACGCTTGGCCGCCGGCTTCAAAACGAAACTTACCGAGCGAGTCCCAGAGTCCGTCGATGGTCGGCGGGGTCCGTTGATTGACGATCACGGTCGTCTCACCATCGGCGCTGAAAACCGTAACAGGCACCTTCGTCGAACGGTTCGCCCCGGCGCCATAGGCGATCCGCAGTTCGTACCGCCCCGCCGGCAAAGCCTGTGGTTCGAAGGTCAACGATTTTTCGCCGACCCCACTGTGCTCGTCATGCAGATAACCGGCGTCGACATAAGGCTGGGTGTGAACGGAGTGCATCCAATTTCCGACACGGCGGGCTTGCGCGTCATCGACGACAATGCCCGCCAGCCGCGCCGAATCGATGACCCGCGGAGTTGACGCCTCGACCCCGGCGAGCTTCTGCTTGATCACCTGCAGCTCGGCCTTCGTCTCGTCGAGCTCCCGCTGCAGCGTGGCGAAATGGGCTTGCTCGGCGGGGTCCATCGGCAACGGGTTTTCGATCCAGCGCGAGACGTTGGCGTGTTCCAAGCCGACCGACCCGTGCAAGATCCCGGCCAGCGCGTAGTAATCGTTTGTCGGGATCGGATCGAACTTGTGATCATGGCAGCGGGCGCAGGACAACGTTTGACCGAGCATGCCACGGCCGAGCGTATCGAGTTGCTCGTCGATGAAATCCATATCGAGTTCGCGTTTCTGCTGGTTCTCCAGATTCATGTCGCCCATGCAGAGAAACGTCACCGCGACGGCGGCCCGCCGCGACTGCTCAAGCGAATCGAACTCGAGTTGGTCGCCGGCGATCTGTTCGCACAACACGTCTCGCCAGGAGCGGTCCTGACGCAGCGCGTCGATGACGTAATCGCGGTACCGCCAAGCTTCCGGCTGGACCAAGCCCCGCAACGTCACCGACTCGGCATACCGTGCGACGTCCAGCCAATGCCGCGCGAACCGTTCCGCGAAGTCTTGGGACGCGATCAGCGCATCGACGCTCCGTTCATAAGCCGCCAGCTCGTCATCGGCCAGGAGGAACTCACGCACTTGGTCGGGAGTCGGCGGCAATCCGGCCAGATCGAGATACAACCGTCGTAGCAGCGTCGTCCGCGCGGCGGGCGGATTGGGCGCCATGCCGTGACCGAGTAAGTCTCGCAGAATGAACGCGTCGATCGGTCCCCGCGGCCACTGGGCGAACGGTTGCCCGACGTCGAAGGTCGGAACGGGCGAAACGACAACCGGCCGATAGGCCCAGTGCTGCCGCGCCACGGCCCAATCGATGGTGGCCGCTGGCTTCGCCGGTTGGGCCGGCCCTTGAGACTCGCGCGGGTCGATCGCCCCTCCGTCGATCCAGTTTTGAAAATCCGCGATCACCGCGGCGGGCAATTTGCCGTCGGGGGGCATTTCCAACTCTGGGTCGGTGCCAGCGATGACGCGGTACAAGCGACTCGCCTCCGCATCGCCCGGAACGATCGCTGCCCCCGAGTCGCCTCCCGTCTGCCAACCGGCACGACTATCCAGCAGCAATCCCCCTTCTCGCTCCGTATCCGCGGCATGACAGGACTGGCAATGCTCGACCAATTGCGGACGAATTCGCCGTTCGAAGAACTCCACCCACTCCGCCGCGGAACGCTCAGGCGGCACCACCACATCGGCCGCCGCGTTTTCTTGCCCCGTTCCCTGGCTCGTCACCGCGCACGCCCAGCTGAAAATCAGCCAGGCCAAAACCAGAGGGCGACGGCGAGTGAGAATCTTGGAACGACGCATGGCGACCAGACCGATCCGCGTGCAGGATGGAGATGGAGGGGATGATGGCAGGTGCCGCTCAGCACAGGCAGGCCAATCCGATCGCGATAAGCGAAACCCCGTGCAGGAAACCGGCCATCTAATAATATACCCGCAAATTTGCCTTGAGGTCGAATCGAAGCCCGTGAGAACCATCTTCGGGCGGCGAAAGGAGCATGTGATCCGCCAGTTCAGGGAATCTGCACGAACTCGTTGGCGTTCAATATCGCCCGGGCGAACGACGGCCAGTCGGTCTGCTCGATGAACTCCAACGCCAGCGCGATCTCATCAGCTTCGGCCGGACGATTGAAGCACAACTGATAGGCCAAGTCGACTCGACCCTCCGGCGTATCCGCCTCCCGCTCCAACCGTTCCACCAGTAGTTCGGCCTGTTGCAGAACGAAGTTGCTGTTGAGCAGGTTCAACGCTTGCAACGGCGTGGTCGAACGGCCCCGTTTCGGGACGACCTGGTTGAAGTCGGGACAATCGAATACCCCGAACACGGCGTCGCGTTCCTGGCGAACGCGGGTCATGTAGATCATCCGTCGCCAATCCTCTGGCCCGAACTCGGTCTTGGGGAAATAGTGCCGCACATTTTCCAGCGCGACTTCGAAGCTGCTAAAGCCAGCCCCGCCGACGCGCGGATCGAGCGTTCCCGAGGCGGCCAACATGCTGTCGCGGATCGCTTCGGCTTCCAACCGTCGCGGCGGAAAACGCCACAACAACCGGCTCGACCCATCGATTCGCAATGCCTCCTCGCGCGGTCGGCTTTGCTGGGTCCAGGTCTGGGAGTTCAATATCAGCCGCTGCAGGTGTTTGATCGACCAACCCGAACGGATCAATTCGGAAGCCAGCCAATCGAGCAATTCCGGGTGGGTCGGCGCGGTTCCGTTGCCACCGAAGTCACTCGGCGTGTCGACGATCCCGGTGCCAAAGTGGAATTGCCAGAGGCGGTTGACGATCACCCGGGCTGTCAGCGGGTTGCCAGCGTCCGCGATCCAGCGGGCGAGCGCGAGTCGCCGCTGCTGCTCCGGCGCGTCGGCGGGCAGCGTCCACTCGGCCAACGCCTGAATCGCCCCGGGCTTCACCTGCTCGCGGGCGGCGGTCGGTTCGCCGCGATACAGCCGGTGGGTTGGCCCGGGTTGCGTGAAGTTGCCGGCGTAGGCCATCAGCGTCCGCGCGAGGCGGTCCCGTTCGGCCGTCCGTTCCTCGAGCTGTTGCAGGAACTGAAGCCCCGCTGCAGCTGGCTCGGGTGGGAACGAGTCGAAGTCATAGCTGGGTTGCGCCGGCTTCCCTGGGGTGAACGGCTGCCGATCCGCCGCGCTGGTTAGCAACGTCCAGGTCACCCCATCGACCGAGCCATCGATCCGATAGTCGGTCGCCAAGCGATCAGCGAAACCTCCGTCGCGATCGCGTCCCCAGTGGATCGCCTCGATGCGACGAACTTCGGGCAATTCGATTTGCACCCAGCCATTCGACGGCCGGTTCGCGATCCAGCTATGTGCGTTCCCATACCGCCCGTCGTTGAGGTGCTCCAACTTGTGCAGCGGATGGACGAAATCGCCCGATGAACTCGCTTTGGCTCCGGCCGAGGCCAACGCGACGTTCTGACCCGCGGCCATGATCTCCAACTCGTCGATGCAGGGCTCGCCCTGGTTCGTGGCGAGGATCGTGAACTTCACGTAGCGAACATCCGTCGGCGACAGCGATTCGATGTTCAGCCGAGCATTGACCGCTTCCCGCAGTGGCAGATCCCGGGCCGGCTTTTCTCCCGAGACGACCGAGCCGCGCGGGCGCTGCAAAAACGGTTGCAAGCTTCGCTTCAGCTCGGCGATCTGCAAGTCGAGTTCGGCGATCCCCTGGGCAGTTTTGGCGTCAGGGGGCAACGGCCGCTCACCATGCTGGACGCCGGCGAAGACGGCTTGCAGTGCGTAGTAATCGGTCTGGGTGATGGGGTCGAACTTGTGGTTGTGACAACGGGCACAGCCGAGTGTCAGCCCCAAAAATGCCGTACCGGCGGTGTTGATCATGTCGGCCAATTCGTCCTGCCGCTGCGTCAGTTGCAACAGGGGGTCTTGGCCCTTGACCAGATCGTAAGGGCCGGCAACCAAGAATCCGGTGGCGACATCCGCGCCCACCGCGTCTCCCGCCAGTTGTTCGACTACGAATTGGTCGTAGGGCATGTCGTCATTGAAGGCCGCGATGACCCAGTCGCGATACCGCCACGCGGTGGGACGCTCGCGATTGGTTTCGAAGCCGTTGGTTTCGCCGAAGCGGACAAGGTCCAGCCAATGGGTCGCGATCCGTTCGCCGTACCGCTCGCTGGCCAGAACCCTTTCGACCAACAACTCCCAAGCATCCGCTCGCGGGTCATTCACGAACGCATCGACCTCGGCCAGTGTTGGTGGCAAGCCGTGCATCACCAGATGCAGCCTGCGGATCAGGGTTGCCCGTTCGGCCGGCGCAGATCCGCGCAGCCCCGCCCGCTCGAGTTCCCGCGCAATGAAACCGTCGATCGGGTTGCCCGTTTCTGCCGGGGAATCCGCCGTCAGCGAATTCGTCGGCGGCGTCGGCCGCGTGAGCGGTCGGAAGGCCCAGTGGTCGATCGTTTCTTTCGACAGCTCATCGCGGGTTTGCGTCCAACGGGGGGCATCATCGATGAAGGCACGCAAACGCTCGATTTGCGCCTCGTCCAAGGGGGCCGCATCGGGTGGCATCCGCTTGGCAGGGTCGGCATGCCGGATTCGCGCGATCAAGTAGCTGCGATCGCTGGCTCCCGGGACGACCGCCGGTTCCCCGGAATCACCACCCCGTAGGAAACCGAGTAACGAGTCGAGCCGCAGATTCGCTTCGGCCAAGTCGGGACCATGGCAATCGAGGCACTGTTCTTGAACCAACGGCAGAATGTCCTGCTCGAAGTCAACTTGGCCGCTGCCGTCGCCATCAGCTGCCATTGCGATCGCCGCCGTCAGCAGCACTCCGCCGATCGCGCCGACCCAGCTAGGGAAAATCGTCATCCGCCATCCCGCCCATTTGAAAGCCGTGTTTCGCCATCCGGTGTCAGGCTCGACCGCTTCGGTTCCGGCCGCCTCGACCAACCGCTGATGATAACTCAGCCCAGGCCTCACAGCGCCGTGCCGCAATGGCTGCAGAAGTTAGCGTATTCCTCGTTCAACATTTGGCAATTCCGACAGCGGAGTTTGATCGCGGGGTCCGGCGGGTCGAACGAGGCTTCCAGGTCGCGCAACGGTTCGGTGCCCGACCGCTGGTCCGGGATCCCTTTCCCGGTCAGTTGATCCCATTGGCCGATCTCCCGGCGAGCGCGGTCCGGATCGAGTATCAGCCCCGAGCCCGCCCAGCCGCGCGAGCCGATTCGCATCAGGAACTGCCCGACCATCATGAAAATCATGCCGCCAAAGCCTCGCCCCGCGAAGCTCGACATGCCGCCGCGTCCAAAGGTCACGAATACCGACAAAAAACTGACCAGCCCGAACGCGAAAATCGCCATCCCGACGTAGTACAACGCCTGGCGGTCGGGCGAAACCGATTTCCGTGATCCGGCCATGACGAGAGATACCAACGAAAGGAATGGGACGGGCAGCTAGCGTTTGGGCGGTCCGACTTCGCGGATCAGCGCACCACGCTCGGGGTGGATCACCAGGATAGCAAACCGTTCCACGCTATCCAGATCGTTGGTCGACAGGCTCGCGTAGTCGAACTGCCCTCGGAGGTCGGTGTAGCCGTCCTTGAAGAAGCGGACTTCGCCGCCCTGATGCCGCGCATAGACCTTGACGTAGGCCTGTTCGACCGGTTGGCCGCCTCCGTGAGTCACTTGCAGTCTGCCGAACGCGTCCACCACCGTCGCGTCCATCGAGTTCGAGTAGACGATCTGCGTTTGCCTCAATGCCCCCGCGCTGACTTCGACCAACACGTTGCGGCTGGCAAAGTCCTCGGGGATCACGATCTCCCGTTTCCCGCGTTCTTCATTCAGTTCGATCGTCTCGACGCGGTTGGGCTGAATCGCCACCGCCGCACCGCCATCCTGTTGCACGAACGGGTTGCGACTGAACAGCAGTTCGATGTCCATCCAGTAAAAGCGAACTTCGAGTTGCGCGATGTTCTGGTAAGTGCACAGCAGCTTGCCATCTCGCAACGTCAGATCGAGCGAGGGCGCCGTTGAAGCGAGCGTCCCCTGCTGAGCTTGCCGCGCATCGAGCAACATCCGCTGTACCGGGTCGCTCACGTCCGTCCCCGATCCGGTCTCGACGGGGGGCAGGGTTCCGGCCAGCATCGCCTCGCGTTGCTGAACCTGGAGTCGGAGCTGCGCGAACAGGTCTCGCCAACGGGTACCGTCGTAATTGGCATAGCGTTCGGCAATCCCGGCCGCGCGTTGATAGCGACCGCGAAAGAAGTCCAAATAGGCGTCGAGATAGTCGTACTGGATTCGTTCGGAAAGTGGCTCCGCGGCAATCGAATCGAAGTGTCGCAGCGCCTCGTCGATGCGATTTTGCAGCAACAGGTAATACGTCAGCGCCAGCTTCGCACGATCGTCCGCCTTCGGTTGATAGGCGATCCGCTGCAGCAGTCGCTGATATTGTGCCAGCAACCGATCGTTGAGCACCGTCCGCTGAGGACCCAACTGGTGCTGTCGCGCGATGACCAGCGGGCGATAGTCGAGATGTTCGTAGTCGTAGCGATCCGCGGAGTCGACGCGAGCGATCGGCGAGTTGAGGATCGGCCCCAACTGGTCGATCAACGCTTGCTGATGGGATAGCCACTGTGCGAGTCGCGTATCGTCGTCGTGTCGGATGGCATAGGCCCAGAGGCTCTCTTCAAAAATTCCTTGCGATTCCAACTCTGCCAAGCAGGCCTTGAAGAACGCTCGGTCGTGCATGCGAAACGCGATCAGCGGCAGCGATACCCGTTGCAGGTTCTTGGTTTTCAGGAACTCCAGCACCTGCTCGGGCGTGCCCCACTGGGCGATGAAGCTCCAGGCCTCGCGGTCTTCGCCCGCGGGCTGATCGAGCACTCGCAATCGTTGTGACGGTGCCGCGGCGACATGTCCGGCCTCGGCCGTGACCTGGACCCCGTAATGGGCGAACTCACCAGCTTGAGGAAAATAAAACGTGTATTCCAATTGCTGGGTGCTGTAGGGTTCAAGCTCGGTCGATCGAGAATCGACAATCTTACCGACCTCCAGCGGCAGCGCCCCCTGCGGGATTTGGGTCAACACCGAGATCGTCTGCGTGGCGGCGGAGGGATTGGTGATGACCACGTTGGCGCGGTAGGCGATGCCGCGAACGAGCGATTGGCCAGAAACCGGCTTTTGCAAATCACCGTCGGTATCCGGCTCGTTCAGATACAGGTCTTGCCCCACCAGCACGTGGCTCCCTTGAGCCTGATCGGCGACCTCCTCAATCGTTTCGACGAAGGCCAGGCATGGCGAGGGCGAGGTCAACATCCATCGGCCCTGTTCGATCTTCAATTGCGTCGGCGGGGCATCCAGCGGCAAATCGACCACCGCCAACGCGACCAGCATTTCGCTCAGGGTGTTGCTGGCGAGGTGGACGTCGGTGGATAGGAAGTTGTCCAATGAGCCGTGCAGGGCGAGTTCCTGCCACAACGGCCCGGGAGGGATGACGTCCAGGCCTTGGGCTTGAATGCGGGTGCGATAAAACTGCGACTCCGCCCATTCCCGCGTCGAATCGAGCGACTGGAAGAATTGTTCGCGACGCATGTCCGACCGGCGCCGTGACGTTTGCCGCGCTTTGTCCAAGCTCTCTTCGACGGGCATGCCCAGACCACCACTGCCCATGCCCATACCACCGCCGCCCATGCCTCCCATGGCACCCCCTGCCCTTTCCATCGCGGGCGATGGGGCGTAGTAAGACGGCGCTTCTCGGTTCTCCCCAAGTTCACCGGCCGCGACTTGGTAGGCCGGGTCCCCAAACGGATCGTCCTTCGTGAGATCGCGCTGGCGATTGAATCGATTCGATTCGAATAAATCCTCCGTTTCCCGGGCCGGAATGCCGAATGCGTTGAGGGCACTTCCCGCTAAGTTCAGCTCGCTCCCGATGTCGAGCGCTGATCCGGCGAGCGCGGTGAGGAACTTTTGCGAGCGTTGTTCCGGCTCGATCGGATTGGCCTCCAGATAGTCGTGCAGCCACTTTCGCGTCCCCGCCTGCTGCGCCGGGGTTCGCTCGGCAAGCAGAATCCGCTCCAGCGTGTTCAAGCGTCCGCGCTGCCAGAGGTCTTGATAACGACTCAGGTCTTGGTCCAACAGGTAGCGGTCCATCAACTGCGACTCATGCTTGTTACTCAAAAGAGGTCGCACCACCTGCTCGAAGAACGGGCGATCTTTTTTGTATAAGAACAGGTGCAATTCGTGGCAGGCCAGCTCGCTATAGACGCGTTGCTTTTCGTTCAGATCGAGCTGATGCCAACGGGTCAAAATACGAAACTTTTCCCATTCTGCGGACGGCAGCAACGTGTGATAAAGGCGAAACAGATCCGCCACGCTGGCATAGACTTGAACCCGCGTCGTGCGGGCATCACCCAGGTCCGTCGCAACGCCGGCGGCGATCCGTTTGACCCGCTCTTGCTGAGACAAACGTTGGGCCTCGGGGAACGACTCCGCCAGCCGCAGGTCGGCGAGCGTAACCTCCGACTGCGCGAGCGCGATGGTCTGGCTGACCAATCCAATCCCGTCCACCAAGACCGCGGTAACGGTTTGATAACCCTTCAGATCCGCCAGCGGCAGTTCTACCCAGCCCTCGGCGTCGGGCGTCTGATTGGCCAGCAGGATGGCGCTGTTGCCGAGGAACTCCAGAAAGCGACTTCGCTCGTCCGCTTCCGCTTGCTTTTCCGACAGTCGTCCCATCCGGTCCGCGTCGGCTCCCATCGGGGCGGGTGCCATCGACGCCGGCAGGTCGCCCGCTTTCGCCTGAATCGTCGCGTTAACGGTCGATGCCGTATCCCAAGGGCTGAGCAGCAGGCTGGGCTGCGTCAGCAGATTGCCGGGGAACTGCGTCGCGGATTGCCGTTGCAGGATGTATTGGTATTCCTCATCCAATTTCAACGCGTCGATGTAGAAGTTGACGGCGGGGGCGAACGGCCGACGTGACAGCGAAGGCTGCGTCACGCGAAAGCGAGAAGCGAACAGCGGGTCTTCCACGAACGCGGTTGCCAAGAAATGGACTCGCGCCGAACCGAGTGCGTCCACAACCCGCAGCCGCAGCGTGTCCCTTCGGATCTCCGATTTTTCGATCCCGGCCAATTTTTTGCGCGATAGCTCCAACGTTTGCGCCGGTCCGATCGCGAAGCCCTCGTGCGATTCCCCGCGAGCGACGCGGACCTCGACCACCCTGCTGTCGCGATGGTTGGTCAACACGAAGTGTCCCGGCTGGAACGGCCCGATCCCGAGTCGGCCGTCGGTCATTCGCACCAGCGAGTTGTGTTCGGCGGCCACCTGGCCCGCCCGGATTTCGAGCAACGTCCAGTCCTGAACCCCCTCGGGCCCTCGGCTCTGCCCGTAAACCCACGGCAAGCTGAGCGACTCGCCGTCGCGGACGAAGATCGCGGCCGGCCACTGGGCGATGTTTCTTTGCAACCTGAAGACCCGCCCCGGGATCCCTGCCGCGGACGTTACGAAAAACCTGACTTGGTCGAGCGCACCGAGGGTGATCTGTCCATTGCTGTCGGTCGCCAACAAAACGCCCGTGGCCTGCTGCAACTCCCCGAGCGAGAACTCCAGCCTGACGGGCAGGCGAGCGATCGGCTCGCCGTTACGGCCTCGTACCTGCAGTCGATAGCCGTCCACGTTCTGAATCAAGTAGAAGTCCACGATCTGAGTCGAAGTGGCCGTCCCGTTAACGGCAATCGTCTGCGACGCGGCGACCGGCTCGCGCACGCCGCGGCTGATCGCCAACACCTTGCCGGTCAGCGTGACCTCCACGGAACTCAGCCGCTGCGGGACGAGAAATGGGTGCAGCCATTCCGAGTCGGCGGTCAGGGGCGGTGCCGAGATGACTTGGGTGCTGCGCGTGCCATCCCGGTCGGTCGTCACGACGCTCAGCTGCGCCTCCTCCAGATTCTCGATCGGCATGACTTGACCATTGCCGAACAGTCGTGGGCGAAGGATCAGCGCGCCTTGGGAGCCGGAGAGCAGATTCTGTGAGTCGACCAGCGCGGCGAGTTCCAAGGAGTAGTTTTCGCGGCGATGTCTGAACAATTCCACCGAGGCGATCGCGCCGTCGGCCAATAGGATCGGGAGCGTCGCCTCGGCCTCGGCGTACGGGACCAGGATCGCACCCCGATCGTCGGGACGAAATGTCCGCGTCCCCAACTCCAGATGCGCGGTAGGAACCGGCTTGCCGGCTTCGTCATGAATGCGGAACTCGTGCCCGGCGTCGGTCAACACTTGGGTCGAGCGCAATTGGCCCTTGATGATCAGGGCGCGGCTGCGAAGGCCCCCTCCCAATAGGTCCACCACCCAGGCCCCTCGCCCATCGCATTCCGGCAGCGGGATCAGTTCGCGATGCTGGCGATCGGCCGGCGTCGAGTATTCCAGCGTCCGCTCCCCGTTGGCGACCAAGCCGTCGAGGTCGAGGTCGGTCGAGACGGGTTGGCCGTTCTTGCGGTACAGGTTGCTGGGGTTCAGTTGATAGATGCGGACGATCAACTTGGGAACGTTCTTGACATCCACCGTCAAGCTGACGCTGTCGGCCGGTTGATAACTCCGCGCCGAACTGCCGGCAAATCGCAGCACGACGCGATCTCGCAATTCCTTCTGTTCCGCGGGGGTCAACCTGGCATACCACGGCCCGCTCGGCCCGATGCCATGAAGAATCTTCGTCTCGGTCAGCACGCGTTCGAGATAGGCCCGATCGAGCCATTTGGCGAATCGATCGATCGCGTCCTCGCTTCTAAAAAAGTGTTCCAGGTACTCGCGGATCAAAGGTTGGTCGTCACGAATCGGCGGCAACCGCGTTTCGGCCGAGTAGTCGGCATTCAGTTCGACCAGCGGCGTCCGCTGCTCGGCAGCGAGAAACCGCTCGCTGTAATGCGGTCGTTGACGCGGCAGTGCCAGGTAGCGTTCGAATCGATCGCGGTCAAAAACCTCCTGGCTCGCGTCCAGGGCCAAACGTTGGTGCAACACGCTGGCCTTCAAGCTGTTTTGCGAAGGCGGCAACGTGGAGCTGAAATCTTCGAGCCGCTGCAGGTGCTCCCGTTTGACCGCGCCGCTTTCGAGCGGCTCATCATCGCCGGGGTGCAATCGCCACAGGTATTGGCGCACGAAATTGTCGTTCTCGAGCAGGGCCGGAAGCGATTCGGCCAGGCTTTGGCGTTGGGCGAGCGTCAGCTGGGCATGGATCGGAAACGCGTTCCAACCACGGCTGTCCTGGGCTTTCAACTCGCGGAGGATCGGTCCCAACAGCCCGGGTAAATCGACGCGGGTCAGACGTTGCAACAGGATACGAGTCTGGTCGATGGTCAGCTCGCGAGTCAGCAGCCAGACCAACCCCGCATCGGTGACGTTTTCTAAGTTAGGACTCGCCGCCAACGCTTGGTTGAGCAAGCGATCCCGATTCAGCAACTCGGGGTCGAGCGTGGTGGGCAGGTCCTTGGCGCGATCCGCTTGCGGCGGAGCATGGTCCAGTTGGGGATGCAGTTCGTTGCGCAGGAATTCCAACGTCTCCGCGGGGTGAGTGGCGTAGGCGAGCAGCCGCTGGCGGAGTCGCATCTGCTGGAACAATTCGGTCGGTGGCACCGAGTTGGACCACTGCTGCAGCATCGCCTCGGCCTCGGCGAGCTGCCCCTGGTTCTGATAGTGCAGGCAGTGGTAGTAGAAGTGTTCCTCGGACCCGGGGATCAACTCTTGCAGCACCTTCGCGCGGTCCTCCGCCAACGCGAAGGTTTCGACAAAGCCGATTTGCTGCGCTCGCAACGGGCGGATACCGCTGGCCGGATGAGCCAGGGCGACGACCGCGCAGCTCAACCAGGTCGCTAGTGAAGGTCGAGACATGTTGAACCATTCCCGGGGCGGATTGAACGCCGGGACCCAAGCGTGGAGAGGTTTGGAAAAGTCGCAGAAAAGTGGTCGATACCGAACCGTGACGTTCATCGACCTGTCATCAGGCGGCCCAGCTTTGGAAACCGATTCATTCTACCTCGTTTGCAGCTGGAGAGCCGACGAATTTTGCCGCCACAACCCCCAGACGGGGTGGGTGGCGAGTCCCGAGAGCCGCTCGCCGAGCTGGGCCGGGGCCGGTCGGGTCAGTCTTCGGCCTTGCTGCCGTCGCTGCACATTTTGACGATTTTGGGGTCGAAGCGGGCGATCGGCGTGACGAGATCCTGCTGCTGGCTCATCACCCGGTCGATGTCCTTGTAGACGCCAGGGACCTCGTCGGCGCCGGCCGACAGGACATGGATTCCGTTGGCTAGCAGGCTTTTTTGGACCGCACCCCAAGTGAATCGGCTCTTGGCCTCCGTTCGGCTCATGCAGCGCCCGGCACCATGGGCGGCGGAATTGAGGCTGTCGGGATTGCCCTTACCACGGACGACGTAGGCCGGCGTGGCCATCGAGCCGGGGATCACTCCCAGCACCCCCTGCCCTGCCGGCGTCGCGCCCTTGCGATGCACGATCAGTTCGCGGCCCTGATGCACTTCTTTCCAAGCGAAGTTGTGATGATTCTCGACGCCCGCCAGGATCTGGGTGCCGGCGAAACGGTTCACCAAGCGGTGGATGACGTCGTGATTGGCCGCCGCATAGTCGCCCATCAAGTTCATTGCCAACCAGTATTCCTGCCCTTCCTGCGAATCGAGATCGAGCCAGGCGAGTCGTCCCAGTTCCTCGTAGCGTTTGGGCAAGCGGGCTCGGGCGATGTTGCTGTAGGTGTTGCAGACGGCCGCGCCCACGCCGCGACTGCCGCTGTGGCTGAGCAGCGCGACATAGCTTCCCGCGGCGAGGCCCAGTTGGTCGTCGGGTTGCTCGAGCGTCAGCACGCCGAACTCCACGAAATGGTTCCCCGAGCCGGAGGTCCCCAGTTGCTTCCAGGCCCGGTCCCGGTGCTCGCGAGTGATCCGGGTCACGCCCCAGTCCTGCTCCAGCACCTCGTGATCTTGTGGACGTTCGTGTACGGAACCGACGCCGAAGCGGGTCCCCTTCTCGATCGCGCTCTGCCAACGATCGGGATCCCGATCGAGCGCCTCGGGCGGGGCGTCGAGTACCGACAACTTCATGCGACAGGCGATGTCGACGCCGACGGCGTAGGGAATCACCGCGTGCTCGACCGCCACCACGCCGCCGATGGGGATGCCGTAGCCGACATGCGCGTCCGGCATCAGCGCGGCCGCAACCACGCCGGGGACGGCGCAGGCTTGCCGCATCTGGGCATGAGAGGCTTGGTCGATATCGCTGCCCCAAGTCCGATAGCTGATCGGCTGGTGCGGGACGAAGGCCCCGACTTCGGCAAGCGATTTCGCCAGGAGGGCGAATTCGGGATCATCGAGATGGGCTTGTGGATCCGCGACGATGACCGCGATTCGCGCCTTCAGGTCGCGGCTGCGCGAGCGAGAGGCTTTGGCCGCGGCTTGGATCCCCTGCAGGGCCGCGGCGAAGCATTCGTCCGGGACGCCTAATTCCCGCAGCTGTTTTGTCCGCATCCACCACCCCCGCAGGAACTGGTTCCCACCGGCAACGCAGTCGAAACCCCTGGGTCCGGTGCCGAACCGGTGACTTCAAAGCCCAGGTCCCGGATCATTCGGTAATCCTCTTCGGGCGGCTGGCCCTCGGTCGTCAGGTAATCGCCGACGAAGACGCTGTTGGCAGGGTACAAGCCCAGCGGTTGCAGCGTCCGCAGGTGCAGTTCCCGCCCGCCCGAAATCCGCAGTTCGCTGGTCGGGTTGACCATGCGGAACATCGCCAACGTCCGCAAGCAATCCTGCGGGGTCAAATCCGAGGTCTTCTGCAGCGGCGTGCCGTCGATCGAATTGAGGAAGTTGACGGGGATCGACTCGGTGCGAAGTTCCCTTAATTGCATCGCCATCGAGACGACATCCGCCTGGGTTTCACCCATCCCGACAATCCCGCCACTGCAAAGTTCCAGCCCCGCGTCGCGGACGTGATGTAGGGTCTGGACGCGATCGGCGTGGGTATGGGTTGAGCAAATCTTGGCGTAATACTCTTCGCTGGTGTTCAGATTGTGGTTGACGCGGTCGACGCCACAAGCCTTCAGCCGTCGTGCCTGTTCGGCGGTCAGCAAACCCAAGCAGGCGCAGATATCGAGCCCGTACTTGGCTTTGATCTCCGGCACGATCTCCTCGACCGCCTTCATTTCCCGTTCGTTCGGCCCGCGGGCGCTGATCACGAGGCAATACGTCTTGGCCTGACGCCGCGCGGCCAGTTCCGCCGCGGCGAGCAATTTGTCTCGTTGCAGGATGTTGTATTTGGGGACGGGCGCGGACGAGACTTTGGACTGGCTGCAGTAATTGCAGTCCTCGGGGCACAGCCCGCTCTTGGCGTTCATCAGAAAGTAGAGCTGGACCGACAGGCCGAAATACTCGCGTCGGACCAGGAAGGCGGCGTCCAGCAGCGCCAGCAGGTCCTCGTTGGGGGTTCGCAGCAACATCAGCGCTTCATCGGCGGTCAACTTGCGGCCTTCGATGACGTCGATCGCCAGTTGCCGATAATCGGGTCGTGCGAATCGACCGTGGCCGCTGACAGCCAGTTCGGCTTGGGGGGAACCAGCGACGCGAGCGTCCCATCCGGGGGCCGCGGTGGCGGGATGGGTCGATTCCGTTGGTGCGGTGGACATGATGGCTTAGGATGCGAAGGTAAAGTCGGGGACGGTACGGACGTATCGAGGCGTGGACGCGATCCCCGCCGCCTTAGGGTGGCGAGTGGCGCAAACCTCCCGTGATGGTGGCCGCGCGGTCGCGGGAAGGCAAGACGTCTATTGGCAAAGGACGATTCGGCGACCACACTCGGATTACATCCCTGACGCCGTGGGGTATTTTTCGCGCAGGCCTCCCACGCACTCGATCGGTAATCCGCCGAACTTGCTAAACTTAGCCATCGAGCGAACTGCCACACGAATCGGCCAGTCTGAAAGACGGATGCGAACTTATTTTGTACGAATCGGGCCGCTGGGCGACTGGGTCCGCTGCCGTTCGGTCGATGGCTTTCCCCATTCGAGGGGTGGTCGCGTGATCTGCCGCACGCCGCGCGGCCTGGAGATCGGTGAGATCGCGTCGGAATGCGTGCCAGAATCCGAACCTGCCGCGGACGCCACCATCGTGCGTCCGATGACCGCGCAAGACGAACTGCTGGCCGTGCGGCTGGAACGCAACCGCCGCGAAGCCGTCGATGACTGCCGGACATGGCTCGCCGCTTCTAGCGCGCGCGCGATCCTGCTGGATATCGATCAGCTGTTCGATTCGGGAACGCCGATCTTCTATTTTTTGCAGGCCCCGGACGGGAATGAGCCAGAGTTGATCGCGCGTCTGGCCGAGCGATTCGAATCCCGAGTCCGCACCGGACACTTCGCCAAACTGCTCGCCGAAGGTTGCGGCCCCGGTTGCGGCACGGTCGCCTGCGGCGATCCGAGCGATGCGGAAACTGGGGGTGGGATTGTCGAGCAACCGGCGGGCACGGACAGCCGGACGTCCAAGCGGGGTGGGTGCAGTGGCGGTTGCGCCGTCTGCGTGGTCGCCCGCGGCGGCCGGTCCGAGGCGACGCCCTCCGGATACCGGGCAAGTGGCTGATGAACGGATGTTGGACGGTGCCGAATAATGAAACGCAGCGGCTTTTTTCTGCTGCAAATGGCGATCGAATCCGTTAAACTGATGCTCTCCCACCTCGCTCGCCTCCCGCCTTTAGCCGTTGAGCCAAATGGAACCGATCACACCCCGAGATGGTTCGCGTCCATTATCCGGAAATCCCGCCGTCGGCCCCGGGGGTAGACTCCCGACCGATCGATTTGGCCTCGGACTCCCAACCGGTCTTCGTCTTGGTGGGATTGTCGTCGCGATGGCCTGCGGGTTGGTAACGCCGGCTTGGTCGGCCGATTCGGCGGTCGCTGTGCCCGAGGCGGCGGTATCTGAGCCCCCAGCAGTTGTTGAGGCTGCGCCCGCTTTGGTTGCGCCCGTCGAAAACCGACCGCTCAGCTTCGAGTTGGACGTGCAGCCGATTTTGGCGGCCACGGGCTGCAATACCGGCCCCTGCCACGGCAAGCAGCGGGGCCAGAACGGGTTTCAATTGTCGCTGCTCGGGTTCGATTCGGACTTTGATCACGATGCGGTCGTCCGGGGCGGACGGGGGCGACGGATTTTTCCGGCGGCTCCTGACCAGAGTCTGTTGTTGTTGAAAGCGGCGGCGGTGCTGCCTCACGGGGGCGGCAAACGCATCGATGTCGATTCCGAGCCTTACCGGATTCTCGTCGAATGGATTCGCCAGGGGGCCCTGCGTCGAATCGACAACGAACCGGCTCTGGAGCGGGTCGAACTGACGCAAGATAAGTTCGTGCTCAGCCCAGGGCAGCAGGATCAGATGCAAGTCTTGGCCCATTATAGCGACGGGTCGACCCGCCAGGTCACGCCGCTGACCACCTACATGGCCAATGAATCCACGGTCGTGGCGGTCGATGCCGTGGGGCAGCTCACAGCCGGTACCTTGCCGGGCGAAACGGCCGTGATGGCGCGGTACATGAATCACATTTGCGTCGCCGATGTCGTCATCCCGCAGAGCCAACCGCTCGCCGAAGACGCGTTCGCCGGTCTGTCGCAGAACAATTTCATCGACGAGCAGATCGATGCCAAGTTGAAGGAATTGGCCATCCAGCCCTCGGCGCCCGCGAGCGATGAAGTTTTCTTGCGGCGGATTTTCACCGATCTGATCGGCCGCTTGCCCAACCCGGACGAGGTTCGCGAGTTCCTTGACGTCGCCGCGAAGTCGCGTTCGAGCGAATCGGCATCGTCGTCCGATTACCGCCAACAGTGGGTCGATCGTCTGTTGGACCGGCCCGAATATGTCGATCACTGGTCGAACCAGTGGGCCGACTTGCTGCGGCCGAATCCTTATCGTGTCGGCATCAAGGCGGTGTTGAACTACGACAATTGGATCCGCGACCAATTCCGCGAAGGGGTTTCCTACGACGAGTTCGCTCGGCGACTGGTCACGGCCAAGGGGAGCACTTGGCAGAACGGTGTCGCGACGCTGTATCGTGATCGCCGCGACCCGGAGGAGATCGCCACGATGATCAGCCAGCTCTTCCTGGGGATCCGGCTCGACTGCGCCAAGTGCCATCACCACCCGTTTGAAAAGTGGAGCCAGAAGGACTTTTATTCGTTCGCCGCTTACTTTTCCCAGATCGGCCGCAAGGGGACGGGATTGTCGCCACCGATCTCGGGGGGTGAAGAAATCGTCTTCTTCTCCGGTAGCGGCTCGGTTAAACATCCCGTCACGGGCGAGACGCTCAGCCCCACGCCGCTGTTCGGCGAGGGCGGGACGGTCGCCGAGGGGCAAGACCCCCGCGAGGCGCTCGCCCAGTGGATGACGTCACCCGAAAACGATTACTTCGCCAAGGTCCAAGTCAACCGCGTTTGGGCGGCGCTGATGGGCCGTGGCATGGTCGAACCGGTCGATGACTTGCGATCGACCAACCCGCCGACGCACCCGCAGTTGCTCGACGCCTTGGCAAAGCACTTCCAGGAATCCGGTTACGACACGCGACAACTGATTCGCACGATCACCGCTTCCCGGGCCTACGCGACCAGTTCGGATCCGAACGAATCCAATGTCGGTGATCGCCTTAACTATTCTCGGCACTATCGCAAGCCGCTGCGGGCCGAGACCTTGCTCGACGCGATCGCGGACGTCACCGAAACGCCGTCGTCCTTCGGCGGCATGCCGACGGGAACCCGCGCGACCCAGGTCTGGACGCACCGGGTCGATTCGCTGTTCCTCGATACCTTCGGCCGGCCGGACGAGAACCAAGATCCGCCTTGCGAGCGAATTCCCGACATGACGGTGACCCAGTCGTTGCACCTGATGAACGATCGCGAGATCGATTCCCGGATTCGTAAGGAAGATGGTCGCGCGGCGCGGTTGGCCAAGAGCGAGTTTTCGGCCGAGCAGGTCGCCGAGGAGATCTACTTGGCCGCCTATTCCCGCTTCCCAACGGCCGAAGAACTGGCCTACGCGTCGACCTTGATCAATTCGGCCGGTGATCAACGCCGTGCGGCGATCGAGGACTTGATGTGGGCCGTGATCAATTCACCCGAGTTCTCGATTCAAAACTAGGAGCGGCCGGATCATGGCGAAATGGACGATCAATTGCGAGGGCGGCTCACGACGCGATTGCTTGCGACTGGGGCTTAGCGGCCTGATCGGGGGCGGGTTGGTCGGTGCGTTGCAGGCCAGGGTTCTGGCTTCGCCCGCCACAGGTGTGTCGGACCCGGAGGCGATCAAGGCTAAACGCCAGGCCGATTCGTGCATTTTGATCTGGATGGACGGCGGACCGAGCCACTACGAGACGTTCGACCCCAAGCCCGATGCCCCGGCCGAAATCCGCGGGCAGTTCGGCACCATCCCGACCAAGACTCCCGGGTTGCACTTCTCCGAGTTGATGGTCCGTCTGGCCGGAGTCACCGAGTCGCTCGCCATCGTCCGCTCGATCCGCCACGATCAAGGCAACCACGGCGCGGGCAATCACTACATGATGACCGGTGCCCCGACGCGGATTCCGGTCGGCTGCGGTGCCT
>DITY01000079.1 GCA_002422955.1 Planctomycetaceae bacterium UBA6172 | reverse complement strand
ACCCTCGAAACCCTGTTGCCACCTCCGCTGTATGAGAACCATGCGACGCCACGAGCGGGCGCGATGGCGGCCCATTTCGCGCTGTTGATGTCGGTCGCGCTCTGGTGCGACTGGACCGACCCCTTGCGCACGCGACAGTTGAGACTGTTCTCGGTGTTCGGCTTCATGTTGGTCGCGTTGCTCGTCCAGCAACTCCTGCCGATCCCACAGCCCTGGGGGCTCCTGGTCGCGGGCATCAGCGCGCTGGCCATTCAGATTGCGGCGGCGCGAGAGAAAGCGGTCAAGCTTCCCAAGTCCTATTTGCTGCGAGCGTGATGAACGGCATGAACATGAACGGCATGAACAGGAACGCGGGTCGCTCGATCGGTTGGCTGCTGATTGCTGGGCTGTTCACCGCGTCGGTAACGCTCGTCCAAGCCGATGAACCGGCCACGGGCAGTCGGTCCGTATCGGCCAAGGCGGCCGTGCCCGCTGTCGCCGAATCTGGAGACGTTCCTTCGCCGCCCGCGTGGCTCGAGGAAATGCCGACCCTCGAAGAGGACGTCCATCGCTGGCCCGTACGGTCACAGCCCGCGAGCACGCCCGAAATGAGTCGGCAATTGCTTCAAGTTCAATCGCGGGCCGCGGTCGAGACCTATTTGGAACAGTTGCTCGACTCGCCGGATGCCGCCGCGAGCCTGCTGCCGGACGACGCTTGGATCGCGGATCACCTCGCTCCCGACCGTGTGTGGCATGGCGAGGTGCGAAGGGGGGAAGAGGTCCTCTACGAGTCGGCTGGAGTGCTGTTGTTCGACGAACAAGACCGCGCCTGGCTGCGGGAACAATGGCGCGCGCACCTGGTCGACGGCCGACTCAAGCGGATCGCGTTGCTCGCCATTCCAACGGTTTTGCTGGCCATCGTGCTGTTGTCGGTCGCCAGCCAATGGGCCTATCGGGTCGAGCAACGCCGCGCGACCGTCTGAGCCTCAGTGGCGGCTGCGGTATTGCTGCACGACCGGTTCGAGGACCATGGCGATGACCAACGCGGCCAACAGGTACTTCCAAATGCCCCGACCGAAACGCCGGCTGGCGTCCGCGGCAAGATACTCGTCGAGCGAATCATGGAGCGTCGCGCCCAACCGTGCGGCCGCCAACTCGCGAGTCTCACGATCGACGACCGCTGGCTTGAGGTCGGCATCGGGAACCCGCACCGCGCTCCAAATCACCTCGCCAGACGGCGACTCAAAACGGTAGGCCCCGGCCTGAGACGTGTCCGTCCAGACGAGACTGGTTTCGGGTTTAAACCGATGCGACTTGTTATCCGGAGTGCTGACGCTCCATTCCCCATCGGGAGCGACGCCCGTGAGCACCAACGGTTCTCCCGCTGTCGCTACCAACCCCGCGTCCTGATCGATCGACAGGTGCAATAGCAGTCGCTGCATCAGCGGTACGAACGCGGGTCGGAGGGGCAACGTGGTCCAAATTTCGTTGCTCGTCGACGCGATCTGCAGGACGCGACCCAACCCGCTCGCCCCGATCGCCATCAAGGGCTGACCACCTTCGAGCCGCAGCACCACGTTGGCTTCGCGCGCCGGGTCCGCGGCGGCAGCCGTGCTATTCTCCGCCCCGCCGGCCTGACCATCGGCCGAAGCATTGGGTGGAGCATTGGGCGGAGCGTTGGGCGGAGCGTTGGGTGGTAGATCGGCCGGAGCGTCGGTCGTGCCACCGCGCGACAACATCTCCAACCAACCATGAAACGAAGTGCCCGCGAGTGTCCCCTTCTCACGAGTGCCAAATAAGGACAGTGGCGGATAGGTCAATCGCGTTTCGTCGATCGCCAAGCCCGCGACCGAAGTCCGTGGTTCACCAAATCGCAGGGGCAGCAGCGGTACTCGCTGGTCATCAATCAAGTTTTGGTCGTACCACTGCGAATCGATCGACGGTCCGCCGAACACGACCAAGGTGCCGCCTTGATTCTGCACAAAGTCGACGAGCCACTTCGAGTCCGCCGCCGACGGCCGCGCGACATCGGCGAGCACCACGACCGCGGGCCACTCGCCAGCGGCTTGCGTCTCGGCAAGCCTGCCGAACCGTACCTTGCGAGGGCGAAACAGATCCGCCGGTGAGACCCCCGCCGCCGTCGAACTCGTCGCGAACGGACTCAACGCGATCGTCAAGTAATCGGTGTCTCCAGCGAGCGGTTTGTCGGTCGGATGGCCGTCGACCAGCCAGACCTCAACCGGTTCCAACACTCGTAGCGGGACTGCGAAGCGATTATCGGGAGGAAAGTCATCGGTCCAGTCCGCTCGTTGCGGATCGCTGACCGCGGCCACCTCCACTTCGACCACCTGACGCCCGACTTGATCCGCGGTGAGCGGGATCATGGCCCGCGCCGTGCCATCTCGGACGATTTCCGTTCGCCGCTCACTGGGCTGGCCATTGACCCGCATCCGAAACTCGACCTTTTCGGGCGCGGGGCCGTCAACCTTAGCCTCGATCATCCACGGGACGATTTGGCCCGGCACCGCATAATTCGCTTCCGACTCGACGCTGTGAATTCGCAAGTTGCGAAAGGGGCTGGGCGATTCGCCCAGCAGATCCACCCAAACGACTTCGGGCGTCGGCGTGACCGAAGCGATCCGCTGCCGAATGGCCGGCAAGCCGTCGAGCATCGCTTGGGTGAAACCGGATGCCGTGTGATCGGCGACGATCACGATCTGCCGATTGGCCATCGCGCTCTGGCTCAGCACGCCGATCGCCTTGCCGAGCAACGTGTCGAGCTCGAATGGCCCGCCGCCGGGCCGGAGTTGATCAAGCTGGCTGTCGATCCCCGCCGGGTCGGTAACGCGGCCCATGCCGTCGCTGGTCAGCAGCACGACCTCGGACCCGCGCGCGAGCGACCCGGCGATCGCACGCACCGTCTCCACGGCGACCGCGAACCGATCGCGGCGTTCCTCCTGCCGCGCCGTCATCGAGTAGCTGTTATCCAAAACGACCGCCAACGCCACGGGTTCGTCACCCCGCGGTTGTCGCCAACCGGTCACGATCGGTCGGGCGAGACAGAACGCCAAGAAGATCGGAATCAGGCAGCGAATCAGCAACAACAACCAATTCAGCAACTGCATCCGCCGCCGATTTTGTTCGACGACGTTCCGCAGGAATCGCATCGCGCCCCAGTCGAGGGTCTGAAACCGGTTGCGGAACAACAGGTGAATGACCAGCGGGATGGTGAATGCCATTGCCCCGAGGGCGAGCAGGCCGTTGAGCAGCGTCATGCCAACCTGCGCCGGGTCGCGAGATAACTGGCCAACCCATCCGCGACCGGCATGTCGGTGGTCATCAGCACATGGTCGATCCGGCACCTGCCGCAACCGTCACGAAGCTGCCGCTGGTGTTCACGAAAGTTCTTGCGGTAAGCCTCCGCCAACGCCGCCGCATCGACCTCCTCATGATCATCCGCCAGCTCGAGGTTGCGGAAGCGAATCCGGCCGGAAAAGGGGAAGTCGAGTTCATCGGGATCGAGCACCTGAAAGACCAAGACTTCATGCTTGGCGCGCCGAAAGTGGGTTAACGCCCGAATCAGCGTCGGCACATCCGCGAAGCAGTCGGAGATCAGGATCAGCAGCCCGCGGCGATGAAGTTTCTTCGCCAAACCGCCCAGCACGTGACTCAATTCGGTTTCACCACCGGGGGAACGTTTCTGCAGGACCGAACAGATCGCTTGCAGGTGGGACATTCGACTGCGGGCCGGCAGGAAGTCTCGCACTTGCGTGTCGAACGTCGCGACGCCCACGCCATCCTGCTGGCCGACCATCAGATAGGCCAGCGCCGCCGCCAACTGGGTGGCGTAATGGTGCTTCGTGGTCGCGACACGCTGCCCCGCGTAGGCCATCGAGCCGCTGCTGTCGACGATCAGCGTCGCCTTGAGATTCGTCTCCTCTTCGAACTCCCGAATGTAAATCCGGTCGGTTTTTCCAAAGACCTTCCAATCGATGGAACGGATCTCGTCCCCGCGGACATAAGGCCGATGCTCTTTGAACTCGACGCTGTAACCTTTGTGCGGGGACCGGTGCTGACCGCTGCAAAAGCCTTCGACGACTTGGCGGGCAAACAGTTCCAGCCCCTGGATGCGGTCGCGTTGACCGGCACTGAGCAGCTCGTGGATCGACATCGATAGCCGCCGTTAAAGGAGCGAGCCGCTCGGCCGTGGCACTTCCGCCAAGGCCCGCCGGATCAGATCGTCGTTGCTCATCCCCTCCGCTTCGGCGGTGAAGGTCGGTACCAAACGGTGCCGCAGCGCCGGCAAGGCCAAGGCCTCGATGTCCTCGATCGACACGTGATGGCGCTTATGCAGCAGCGCCCGAGCCTTGCCGCCGATCACCAACTGCTGACTGGCACGTGGCCCAGGCCCATACTCGATGTACTGCTTCACCCACTCGGCCGCGGTCGCTTCGCGAGGTCGCAGCATCCGCACCAAATCCAGCACGAACTGTTTGACATTCTCAGGCAACGGGACGCTGCGAACCACTTGCTGATAGCGAATGATCTCCTCCCCGCTGATCACGTGCTCGCATTTCGCGGAGCC
>DITY01000140.1 GCA_002422955.1 Planctomycetaceae bacterium UBA6172 | reverse complement strand
ACCAACGCATCGCTTCGGCTAGTTGGCCGAGCGCGATGAGCATCTGGGCGCATGATGACTGAAGGTCGGTTAGATGGCGTGGCTGGGTTGGGCCGGCAGTTTGCTTAGGAAATTGATCGACCAGCGCTACCGCGGCCGGATATCCTGCAGCGTCTTGCGGTGGTCCTGCCGCGTCGACCAGAGGGCTCCGCGGTTTGCCAGCGACGTCGCCAGACCATCGCGCACTTGGACCGAGTCGGCAAATCTCGCGGATGCTTGTTCGCAACTACCGATCGCTTCGCCTTGGGTCACGATCGCGGGGTCGGTACCGCCGCGCTGGCTTTGACCACCGGCCAGGATCGCCAGGGAGCGAACTGCCGCCAGCGTGAGGTCGAGACGATCGGGGAACGATTCGGCCAACCGAAGACTCGTCTCCAGCCCCCAGAGAGCCGAGGCCTCGGCTTGCTCAAGGCACATCGCCTCCAAGGCCATCTCGGCGAAGGTCAGTTCGACTTCCGCTTCACTCTTGCCATACTTCGATAGCGAAGGGACGTCATACGCTAGCCTCCGCCAAAGGGACGCGGAGCGTTCATGGTTGGCGAGGCCTTATTCGACGTTCCCTTCTGAAGCCACGTTAGCCCCTAAATAGTTCACGGTCACCGCTAAGCGTTCCCGGTGTTCATGTTTGGATGGGTAGACATTTACCAGCTCCTCAAAAATCGCTCTGGCTTGCGTCAATTGATTCCGTGCTTCGGGAGCCCTACGAAGGGCGAAGAAGGCGATCCCCAGATTGAGGTGTTGGAGCCCGCGAAAACTCTGGGCCCGTTCGCGATCGGGGAATGTTCTCGCGATCGTCGCGATCCGCTCTTGCCCCTTTAGCATTTCGGCGACCGCGGCCTCGACTTGGCCGATCGACAGGAAGATACGCGGCCGCTGGTCGAGTGCCGACAGGATAAGCTCTTGAACCTGTTCGTCGTCGGGGGCGATCCGTTCGAGTTCCTGCAAGTGTCCCATCGCTTGATCGAACGCTGCTAGGGCCTCTTGAGGCTTGCCACTGCTCAGCAATTTCTGCCCCTGGTCCATGTGCATCGCGACTGAGGCCTGGAGCGACTCCCTTTGAAGCCCCATTTCCGAACCGGCGTCGCGCGAAGTCGCGCTGCGGAAAAGCGTGGCCATCAGAAGCAAAGTGCCGATAGACAGGGCCGCGGCGACTGCCGGGAGGCGATTGCGTCGACACCATCGGGTGCACCTCCGGATCAGGCCCGGGGCTTTCGCGGTGACGGCTTGTCCTGCTAAAAAAGTTTGCAAATCGGCTTGCAAGTCAGCGACGTCTTGATAGCGACGGTTCGGGTCCCGTTCGAGCGACCTCAAGACGACCCAATCGAGTTCCCCAAGCGGTTCGTCAAGCACCGGCGAAGGGAATGGGACGGGAGTCGAGTCGGCCGGGACGTCCTCCAGGCGTTGCCGGACCACTCGGCTGGGTGGGACTGGGTCTGCCGCATCGACCCGCTTGACAAACGCCAACAGCCCAGCCTGGTCGGGGCGCAGGGTGCCGAATGGGGGCGAGCCGGTGAGCAATTCGTACAGCATCGCCCCCAGGCTGTAGATGTCGGACACCTTGGTGGCGATGGCCGGTTCGCCCGTGATCAGTTCCGGGGCCATGTATTCGGGGGTCCCGGTCAGCCCCCAGGGGGTTGAACCCAAGGTCCCCTTGGGGAGCCCTTGTCCGACCGATTTCGCGATCCCGAAATCGATCACCTTCGGGACCGCTAGCCCGTTGTACTCGGCGACCAGTACGTTCGAAGGCTTGATGTCACGGTGGAGGATGCCGCGTTGGTGGACGTAGGCGATCGCGTGACAGACCATGATAAAAAGTTCGAGCCGAGCACGTAGGCCGAGTGTTTTCGAGAGCGAATATTCCGTAATGTTCGGGCCCCCACAAAACTCCATCACGAAAAATGGGCGTCCGTCCTCGGCGGTTCCGGCGTCGAAAATCGAGGCGATGTTGGGATGCTGGAGTTTCGCGAGCGTTTGCCGTTCGGTCTCGAACCGGGCGAGGATTTTCTGTGAGTTGAATCCCGGTTTTAGGAGCTTGATTGCGACTTGACGTTCGATCGGATGTGACTGATCGGCGAGCCAGACCGATCCCATCCCCCCTTCACCGAGGCAGGAAACGAGCCGAAACCTCGAGCCCAATTGGGTTTGGACTTCGGTTTGACTGAGCAGCAACGCCTCGTGGGCCGCTGGGGTTGTGAAAGCCGAACGTTCGATGTAGGTGTCGAGTCGGGGGGCCCGCTGGAGCATCGCTTCGATCTCAGCCCGGAGCGCCGAACGACCGTCGCAGGCCGAATCGAGGAAACGCTCACGCTGCTCGGGCGTCGCGCACTCCAAAGCTTGCAGAAATATGTCCGGAATCTCCATTTCATATCCGCCGGATCGACGGGACTTTATTCCGATTCCACGAAATGGAGAAGCCGCGCCTTGGCATAGGTCCATTGCCTCCTGATCCAGTGGGGGGACCGCTCGAGCATCTCTCCAACTTGGTCGTTAGTCCGGTCGGCGAAAAATTTTAGCGACACGATCTCGGCATGGATCGGGGACTCAACTTCGAGGCGATCGAGCGCGTTGCTAAAGGCGATGAAATCGAACTCATTAGTTGGTAACGCGGTGTCGTTCGGATAGAACTCGACCCGAACGAATCGGCCTCCATGACGTTGGCTCTTTTTCTTCCGAGCTCGGTCGACCAAGATCCGCCGCATCGCTTGGGCCAAAATCGCGTAATACTCACGCTGATTGAAGGTGCGGACTGAATCGCAGCCCAAAGTTTTTCGGATCTTGATCCAAGCCTCATGAACCAACCCCGTCGCCCCCAACGTCGCACCCCCAGGGTCGTGACGGACGTAACGCTTGGCCAGTTGACGTAAATCTTCATAAACGAGCAACATCCGCTCGTCCGACGAAAGTGGCAAAGAATCGGCTGGGTCTGAGGAGTCAAGCATCGATCAACGGCCGAGATCACGACCCAAGAGTTACATCGGAGCAATCATTCGTCTCGGCTTGGCAAGAGCAGACATTCCGAGTTTGCGAGCAGCCGATGACACGACCTGGGGCATCGGCGGACCTGATTTAGAAGGTCATTAAAGTCACGCTGAAAGCCAAACGCAACCCGCCCCCGTGGGTGGGGCCTTAAGTGTAGCGAGCCGGCTCTGTTTTTTTGCCACCCGAAACGACTGCGGCATCGGCCGTCCGGCAGCGAATTGCTGGATTCGAGCGAGACGCGGTTCTCCCGCGCCATTTCATCGCTTGCACCGATCGCGGGATGCGGTGCTGGTGAAGAAAGGGTACCGCCTGCGTATCCGAGCCACGAAATCGCCTGCTCAGTCAACGCTTTCCCATTGTGCTCGGGTGCAGCTCAGGTTTAAACCTCAGCAACCTCCGGTTTAGTTCGAACCGTTCCTTGGACGCCTTGGCGTGCCAGATGTGAAACAGCGGTCCTGGCAGCCGACGCCAGGGAATTCGCCTGAGGAACTCGGTGTCCTCGCAGCCCCAGCCTTCGAACCGCTCGTCCATGCGATGACGATTGAACAGATCGGCATGCACGACCCACAAGCCACCGGGACAAGCTCGCGTGCGCTGATGACGATAGAGCTTGCCTGAGATCGGATCGGCCGGGTCCCAACGCAGGATCCGGCGCGATTGCTCACGGGTCATCCGGCAGACCGAGTTGTGCGGCAGGATCATTTTGGCCCCGGTGCCGGCCAGCCGGATCGCCTCGCGCAGCGTCCAGTCGCAGATGAACGCGTCCGCATCGGTGATCACGCAGACGTGGCCTACGTGCTGAGCCACGGCGCGATTGATCAGCCGCGATTT
>DITY01000282.1 GCA_002422955.1 Planctomycetaceae bacterium UBA6172 | reverse complement strand
CACCCGATCCGCCCTCCGCGGATAGCCGAGAAAAAATTGTGGCGGCCAAACCGCTTGCCGAACTCGATCCGGAGTCCGCCACGGCCTGTTGGCTGGCGATGCCGTCGTCCCCGACGGGCGGTCCGCGGTACGGCTTGGATCCCGATCAGACCGCGGCGTTGGTCGCGATGCTGGGAACGCTCCGTCAGCCTGCGCCGCCCGATCAGACACTCCGCGAAGCGCTGTTGCGTTCGAACTGCTACGCCTGTCACGAGCGGGACGGGTTGGGCGGTGTCGCTGGCGATCGCAGCGGGCACTTCGAAACGGTTGGCCACGAGGATCTCGGTGACGAGGGCCGATTGCCGCCACCGCTGAGCGGCGTCGAACGCAAGCTGAAGCCCGCTTGGCTGGGGCGATTCTTGGTCGGAAGCGGTAACGTTCGCCCTTACCTTTATGCCCGAATGCCGCGATTGGCCGACGCCGAAGCCAAGCGTTTCGTGGCGTTGTTCAGCGCGGCGAGTCGCGGCCCGGTGGCTGGGGTGCTCCCGGCGGGCGACTGGCCCGCCGCCGCGGACGTCCTGCGGGTCGATGTCGGTCGCGAGATGCTGGATGCCGGGTGTGTCCAGTGCCACGTTTTCCGCGGCGAATCGCTGCCCGGCGTCGTCGGCATCGACCTGGCCGGGATCGCCGACCGGGTTCAGCCCGATTGGTTTCATGCCTTCGTATTGCACCCCGCGGGGCTGAAGGCGAGAACCCGCATGCCAACGTTTTTCCCCGACGGCGTCAGTCAAAATCGTGAACTGCTCGAGGGGGATGCCGACCGCCAGATCGCAGCGATCTGGGGTTACCTCAGCGACCTCCATCGCCAACCATTGCCGGCCAAGATCGAACAGGCACGCGGCGAAGACTTCGAGCTAAAACCGACCGATCGGCCGATCCTGCTGCGGACCTTCATGCGCGATGCCGGGCCGCACGCGATCGCGGTCGGCTTCCCGCAAGGGGTCCATTTCGCGTTCGATGCGGAACGCTTGAGGCTAGCGACCGCCTGGAACGGTCGATTCCTCGACGCACAAGGGACCTGGTTTATCCGCAGTGCTCCGCCTGCCGATCCACTGGGTGACCGCGCGGTCCGGATCGATCGCGAACCGCCGTTCCAGGGCGAACCGGGTACGCTCCCTGCGATTACAGCTGCCACCGCTGCCACTGCCGATCCCGCGGCCGCGATCGGGCGCTTTGCCGGATTTCGACTCGATGACCAAGGCCTGCCGACGCTGCTGTATCGTCTGCGCGATCGGCAGGTCGAAGATCGCGTCACGCCTCGCGACGATCCGCAGCCACCGGCGGTGGGGCTGGTCCGCCGCTTGACCCTCAGGGCGGCCGAGAAGACCGACCCGCCGGCGGACGAGATGCCGCCGCTGCGGTTTTGTCTGCTCGTCGGCAGCCGGTTGGAACCGGTGACCCCAGTGTTAACGCCCGGCTGGACTTCGATGCGGAATGAAGACCAGTTGATCGTCAGTATCCCCGACGAGTTGGCTTCGCGGGCGAGTTTGACGACCAGCCAGGGCCAGAGCCGCTGGACGCTCCCCGTCCCGCCGGCCGAAACCAGATGGGAGCTCCGTTATTCATGGTGACTCGTAACCCGCGATCGTCGCGGCTGGCTTGGTCCATCCTTGCGACGCTGTTTGGCTGGCTGCTCGGTGCGATACCTGTTGCGCTGCCCGTCGCCCGTGCGGATCAGCCAGCGAGGCTAGGCGAAGACGATTACTATCCGATCCGATCGATCGCGGTCGCCGCGGCGAAGACCGATTCGCGGGCCGCGATTTGGAAACCGGGCCAGCAGGAGCGGGGCGATCAACAGCCCGTTTTGGAAGTCAGCGGCTTGGCCCCGCTCGCCGACGGTCGCCTGGCGGTCGCGATCCGCAAAGGGGAAGTCTGGATCCTGGACGGAGTCTACGGCGATTCCCCCGAGGCGGTGAGGTTCCAGCGTTTCGCGACGGCGCTGCATGACCCGATGGGGTTGTTGGAGCAGGACGGCGCGCTGTTGACGGTCCAGCGTTCGGAGCTGACGTCACTCCGCGACACCACCGGCGACGGGGTGGCGGACGAGTACCTGACGCTGGCCAGCGGTTGGGGGCTGACCGGCCACTACCACGAATATGCCTACGGTCCCAAGCGGGATGGCGCGGGCAATCTGTGGCTGACCCTGAACATCGGCTTGGGGTTGAGCGGCGACCAATTCGATCGCGCTTTGACCGATCCGGTGCTCGGTTATCGACAAGCCCGCTGGCGGGGCTGGGGGATGATGGTTCGTCCCGACGGGCAACTCGTCGCGGCCTGTGCCGGGATGCGGTCGCCCAGTGGGTTGGGGGCCAACCTGGCGGGAGACATGTTTTACACCGACCAGCAAGGGAACTGGGTGCCGACCAATTCGCTGCATCAACTCAAGAGCGGCGCGTTCTATCACCATCCGGAATCGCTGGCCTCGATGACCGTTCCCGGTTCACCGATCTCGGGCATTCGGCAAATTCCCGATGGTGTCCCTTACCCCGTGGCGCTGCGGCAGTTTCCCCAACTGCGTCCGCCGGCGGTCTGGTTCCCCTACAAAAAAATGGGGCAATCGGCCACGGACATCATGGTCGACGCCAGCGACGGCAAGTTCGGCCCGTTCGCGGGGCAGCTCTTCGTCGGCGAGTTCACTCAGGCGGGGATTCAGCGGGTCTTTCTGGAACGGGTGGGGGGCGAATACCAAGGCGTCTGTTTCCCGTTTCGCTCCGGATTCGCTTCGGCGGTCTTCCGACTAGCGCAGGGCAGCGACGGCAGTCTGTTCGCGGGGCTGACCAATCGTGGCTGGAGCAGCTTGGGTACGGCGTCCCACGGGTTGCAGCGGCTCGTCTGGTCCGGGCGCGTCCCTTTCGAGATTCGCGAGATGCACGCCCGTCCCGATGGGTTTGAACTGACCTTCACGCAGCCGATCGATCCCGCCGCCGCCGGCGACGTCAGCGCTTACCAAATGTCGAGCTACACCTACCTTTATCAGGCGACCTACGGTAGTGATGAGATCGACAGCCGCGAGCTGACGATCCGGGCGGCGACCGTGTCCCCCGATCGACTCAGCGTGCGTCTGCAGGTCGACGGCCTGCGTCCGATCTACGTCCATCAATTGCTCGCCGCGGGGGTCAGATCTGCCGGCGGCCAACCGCTGCTGCACCCCGAAGCCTATTACACGCTCAACCAGATCCCTGTGGACTAAGAGAAACGTCTGATGTCAGAAGCCAGTGGCGTTCCGAAGTCGCGGTTCCAGCGAGTCTTGGACGGGATCGAATACTTGGGCAACAAGGTGCCGCATCCCGCGGTGTTGTTTCTGACCTTGATCGCCATTTTGGTCGTGTTGTCACAGGTCTTTCAGTCGCTGGGAACGAGTGTCGCGTACCAGCGGATCAATCCGGAGACCCACGAACTCGAAGCGGCGACGACGGCGGTGCGAAGTCTGGTGGCCGCCGACGGAATTCGTTTTGTCTTCACCTCCGTGGTCTCCAACTTCATCAATTTCGGCCCCGTCGGCATCATCTTGGTCGCCATGATCGGGGTGGGATTGGCCGAACGGTCCGGCCTGATCGGCGCGATCATCCGCAAGATCGTGATCGTGGCTCCGCCCCGCGCGATGACCGCGATTCTGGTGACGCTGGGGGTCGTATCGAGCATCGCGAGCGACGCCGGCTACCTGGTGCTGATCCCCCTGGGCGCGGTGGCCTTTCACAGCATCGGTAGGCACCCGCTGGCCGGACTGTCCGCGGCTTTCGCGGGGGTGGCCGCGGGCTTCGGCGCCAATTTTCTGGTCAAGCCGATCGACGGGATTCTAGCCGAAATGACCACCGATGCGATTCGAATCGTCGACCCGTCAGGCTCGATCCCGCTGACCGCGAACTTCTATTTCGGGGTCGCGTCGAGCGTGATGTTGATCGTCGTCTGCACGCTGGTCAACGACCGCTTGGTCGAACCGCGTCTCGGGAGCTATGCGGGAGATTCGCCAGTTCCCGAGCAGGAAGGGCTTTCGCCGGAGGAGTCACGCGGCCTGACGTTCGCGGCTCTGGCGCTGCTGGCGTTCGTCGCGGTGATCTCCTGGCTGACCTTTCCCGAAGGGGCCGCGTTACGCAACCCCGAGACCGGGGCGATCATCGGCGATTCGCCCTTCATGAGCAGTCTCGTCTTTCTCATCATGCTCGTGTTTCTGGTGACCGGTGTCGCTTATGGGTTCGGCGCCAAAACGATGCGAACCGCGGAACGGATGATCGACGCGATCACTCAGACGTTCGCCGATTTGGCCGGACTCCTGTTCCTGTTTTTCGTCATCGGCCAATTCGTCGCCTACTTCACCTACACAAACTTGGGAACCGTCTTAGCCGTCACGCTGGCAGACTGGTTGAAGGAGGCGAACCTCAATAGCATCACCCTGCTGATGGCGTTCATCTTCATCGGCCTGCTCCTGAGCATCCCGGTCCCCAACATCCTGCCCAAATGGGCGATCATGGCGCCGGTCTTCATCCCGCTGTTCCTGAAGTTGGGGGTCGACGCGGATGTCGTATTGGCGGCTTACCGGGTCAGCGATTCGCCACCCAACGTGATCAACCCATTGCTGCCGCACTTCGCGTTGGTCGTCGGCTTCGCCAGACGCTGGAACCCAGACGCCGGGGTTGGTACGGTCGTCGCGATGATGCTCCCGTACACCGCCGCGACGATGGTCGCCTGGACGCTGTTGTTCTTCGTCTGGTACACGATCGGTTTGCCGTTCGGTCCGGCAGAATAGACGGGACGCAAACCTGAAACGACGAGTGTGCCCCCGCGCCGAGTTCCCATGCGCCGAGTTCCCGCGCGACGAACGCTTCACGCGATGTCGCCGGTCGCAGGACTCGCCGGGCAGCAGCTGCGACTGCGAACGATATCGATCGCCTGTCTGCTACCCGCCCCGCTGCTATATCCCCCACGGGATCCCGAGCAGGTGCCAGATCGCGAACAGGGATGTCCAGCAGACGAACAGGACCACCACGTAGGGGAGCATCATGGAAACCACCGTTCCCACGCCGGCGGATTTGTCGTACTTCTGCGCGAAACCGACCACCAACGCGAAGTAGGCGTTCAGCGGCGTGATCGTGTTGATCGGCGAATCGGCCACCCGGTAAGCCGCGAGCACGGCTTCGGGGGCGACCGCCAACGCCATCAACAGCGGCACAAAAATGGGGGCGAACAACGCCCACTTGGCGATCGCGCCGGTGATCAACAGGTCGATGATGGCGACCACCACGATGAACCCGATCAGCAACAGCAGCGCCGGGAAATTCGCCGCGGTCAGAAGATCCGCCAACTTCAAGGCGAGGATCGTACCCATGTTGGTGTAATTGAAATACGCCACGAATTGGCTGAGCACCAAAAACAACAGGATCAATCCGCCCAAGCCACTCATCGCCTTTTCCATCGCCTTGATGATCGCGGTCAAGCTGGTCAGGGTCCTGGCCCCATAGCCGTAGGCAGCCCCGGTCACCAAGAACAGCACCATGATCAAGGCGATCAAGCCGTTCATGAACGGAGAATTGCCGATCAGCACGCCGGTCTCGGGGTCGCGGAGCGGGGCATTTTCGGGAAGCGTCAGGAACGCGAATCCCGCGAGTGTCACCACCAGCGCCAGCCCCGCATACCACAGCCCGCGTGATTCGTCGGCCGAAAGCGCCCCCTGGTCGACGCTGGGCGGATCATCGCCGGCCAAGGCGATGTCGTACTTGCCCATTCGCGGTTCGATTAACCTTTCCGTCACCACCGCCAACAACAGGGTGAGCAGCACGACGGACACGATCGAGAACCAGAGGTTCGAGGCCAGGCCGATCGTTAGTCCCGGGTCGACCAAGGCGATCGCGTCGTTGGTAAACTCCACCAACACCGCGTCCAATGGCTTGATCAGCATGTTGACCGTGAACGCTCCGGCGACCGCCGCAAATCCCAATGCCAAACCGGCGATGGGGTGTCGCCCGATGCTCAAGAACGCGGTGCCGGCGAGCGGAATCAGGACGAGGTAGCCGGCATCCGCCGCGACACTCGACAAGATCCCGATGAACGACAGGATGTAGATCAGCGCCCAACGGGGGGCGATGATCACCAACTTGCGGATCAAAGCGTTGACCAACCCCGACTCTTCGGCCACGCCGGCCCCCACCATCGCCGCGATCATCAAGCCGACCGCGGTGAAGCTCATGAAGTTCGGGATCAGCGAAGCGTAGATGAATCGGATCCCGTCCGACGTCAACAGACTTCGCGCTGTGACCGTCTGCTCCTCAACCCGAAAGCCCTTCTCGTCCACCTTGCGGTAGTCAACGATCGTCCCCGTGTCGTCGATCGGCTTGTAGGTCGTTGCCGAATCGCTCGCTTCCTCGGGGGCGGGGACCAAAGCCTCGAACGTCACACCGATCCCGGCCACATGCAGGACGTGAGATAGCGCGATCACGATCAGGATCAGGCTCAGGAAGATGAGCACCGGGTGCGGCACTTTGTTTCCCGCCTTCTCGACCAAGTCGAGGAGGCGTTGTATCAAGCCTTGGGGACTCGCGTCGGAATCACTCATCAATCCATCCCAGCCGAAGGGGGCAACCGAGGCGCCGGGCCATGCCGGACTGTTCAACCTTATGACGCAGAATAGTCGACCAGCAATCGTCGCAATACAGGCTCGCTTCAAAAGAGTGAGGCGAATCGCCCACCGAAGCCGCGTCCCCCAATTTACTCGTCCGGCAGAGGCTCAGAAATTGTACTGAGCCAGGCCGTGCAGTCGCTGCACATCCGCGGTTTGGCCGTCGAGATTTTCGCGTTCACCCGCCATGAACTCGACCGCGAAAGACAAGCGTGGGATCGGAATCCACCACAAGCTACTGGCCACGTATTTCGCGCCGTCGTAGGTCTCAGCCCGTTGGCTGGCTTGGTCATCAACGTCGACCTGCGCGTAGGTGAAGTTCATCAGCCAGTGTTCGTCGAACCAGTGCTCGTAGCTTCCGGTCCAACCGATCGCATCGGCGAGTTCCAGCTCGCCCGTCACCGGATCGATCTGGCCGTCCAGACCCTGGCCGGCCAGGTCGTTCAGGTAGCGACCGACGCCCGGACCCCGCGTCCCTTGGAGCAGGATGCGGCTCCGCGTCCAGCCGGACGGATCCTCGTCCTCCACCGGATCGGTCCCCAAAAACACCGCCCAAGGGTGGATCACCACATTGCCGCTGATGCCACCGGCGGTTTGTCGCTCGACCTGGCCGCCCGTCGGTCGGTAGCCGATGGTTCGCAGCAAACCGGCCAATTGCAAATGCCCCCGATTGCCCTGATACCGCCAGTGCGTGGCGAAGTCCGGAACGTCCTGAACGTTCGAACCCAACCGGACATTGTCGGGATCGACGGTCGTGATGTCGGAGAAGGGACGCTCGATGCTACTGGCCCAGTACATCCGATCCCCGATCGGCAAGGTCGCTCGGGCCGAAGGCTGACGCTGGTTGGCCCAACTGTTGGGGCCTTGGAAGTCGACGAGGCTCGGCCAACTCGAGGCATCCATGAACACGGTGTTCTGTTGCCCAAACCGGAAATAGCCGAAGTCAAAGAACGCGTGTCGCAGGCGAAACGGGTTACCGCCCCCGCCCGCCGCTTGCCCCAACCCGTTGAAAAAGTCACCTTCGATGTAGGTATGGACGTTCCAGTCGCTGAACGACGTCGGCGTCCAGGTCTCCAACGCGAACCGGCTGATTCGCCCGCTCATGTTGAAGTTTTGGCCCGTCTCTTGCGGCACCGGAATCGAATTCGTGACGAATGCGTCGGGCACACCGATCGGGTCGAAATCGAAGAGGCCGGCCAAGCGGACGAAGCCTCGCAGCCGAACCGAAGTGCTGGTGCCCGGCACTAGGAACGACCCGGGATAAAGTCCGCGGGTGACATACCGGTCCTGATCCGCGGCGGTCAGCGGTTCGGGCGCATATAGCCGCTCGAAGGCCGGTTCGGCCGGTCCTTCCTGCTGATCCCGCGCCTCATAACCCTCCGGGGCATAGTCCGCGATCGGACGAGCTCCGAGACCCTGGCGGTCGTAATAGGATTGCTCATAGACATAGTCGGGAAGCGGTTCGTAGTCGCGTCGCCGCGCAGCCCCCGGGAACTCCGGTTCTGTCTGCGGCGTGACCAACCCTTCCAATCGCTGTTGGCTCGCTTCCAAGTCCCGCAACCGCTGAGCCAACTGGCTCAGGGGCAACTCGTCTTGTACGAGCGTTTCGAGCTCAAGTTCCGACGGGGCTTGGGCCATGACCGCGGGGACGCCGAGAATCCAAATCAGCGCCCAACCGAACAGCAGCCCCGAATAGCTTCGCAGACTCTTGGCCATGACCAGTAACTCCAGGGCGTGAGCGTCTCCATGGCGTGAGCAGAGTCGCTTCACGTACGGGCGCGATGTGCCTTGAAGTTATCGTCCAATGGTTCGGCTGACTTTAACGATTGTGCTGGTCGTAGGGCCCGCGATGGCAGCCTGCTCGGGGGAGGACCACTTCGCGGGCGGCGTCAGGCTGGCAAGGTCGCCAGCAGCACCGCCAGCCGACAGCCCTGCAAAAACTCAGGGACATCGACGAATTCCTTGATCGTATGGATCTCGTATTGCCCCGCGCCAAAGGTCACCGTGGGGACGCCGTGCTTGACCAACCAATTCGCGTCGAGGCCGCCGTTCGAAAACAGCGTGGTCGGTTCCAGGCCGAGCGCCTCCACCGCCCGTTTGGCATGCCGCACCGCGGGCGTATCCTCCTCGAGTCGGAATGAGGGGTACGAAGGGGTGCTGGTGAAGCGGATCTCCGCGGTACTCCCTTCAAAATCCTTGACCTCCGCTTGCGCGAACTCGAAGGCCGCCTGAAAACCCGCGACGATCTTGCTGGCGAAGGTAATATCAGGGCTCCGCGCCTCACCGACGATCCGCACGTAATCGGTCACGACATTGGTCGCGTCGCCCGCGGCCTGGTTGCCCTTGCCGCCAAAAATACCGACGTTGCTGGTGCCATGGCCGTCCGTCTTGGTCACCTTGCCGAACCAGCCGGCCCGATTCGCTTCGGCCAGGGCGATGGACGCCACCAGGGTCGCGGAAATCCCTTTTTCCGGGGCGACGCCCGCGTGGGACGCCTTGCCAATGATCTCAACTTCCCAGTTCACTTGCCCCACCGCGCCGGTGACCAATTCCGCGGCCAACTTGGCGTCGACGTTGAAACACATCTCTGCCCCACCCAAGTCGGCTGGGTCCAATTCCCGCGCCCCGTGCAGGCCGCTCTCCTCGCGAACCGTCAGCAGCAGAGTAATCGGAGGGTGCGGAAGGTTGTGCTTGATCAGCGTCTCGACCAGAGTCACCAGCACCGCGCAGCCGGTCCGATTGTCGCCCCCCAACGCGGTCGTCCCGTCCGAAACGATCCGATCACCCTCGAGACTCGGTTTCACGCCCGCGCACAGCGGAACGGTATCGAGATGGGTCGAGAACAGCAGCCGCGGCCCTGGACCCGTGCCGGGCAGGTCGACCAGTAGGTTTCCGGTCTCCGTCGGCAGCGGAATCCGCTCATGAACCGTATCGAACCGGATCGCCGACGCGGGGACTCCGACGTTAACCAATTCCTCGCGGACAGCTTCGCCAATCGCCCGCTCTTGTCCGGTCACGCCCTCGATCGCCAACAGGCGCATCAACCGATCTGTCGCGGCTTGGGTATCAATCTGGGGTTTTGCGGTGCTCACGAGATGGCTTCCTGACGTGGGAATTGGTGATCTTAAAGATCGCGATCGTTCGCGACCGGCAGCTTGGCCCCACGGCGAAAGCTCGTGGTGGCCAATGATCGAGACTGGGCAAGCAAAAACCCGCGTAGGCAGGAAACTCGCACGCTGGCATGTTGCCGCGGTGCGACCTTGGTACCCGCGGCGCAGTGACACCGGAGGCGTCGCGTTAAATCCCCTTGCGGGTTAGAAAACCACCCGCCGGTACCCGTAAACGACACGCGAGGAGGTGCCGCCAAGGACCGGTCGCCTGCGGGTAACGACTTGCCGTGTCGGCTGATAACCGATGATCGGCGCGCGATAAACCCGCGTCACTGGCATCGGACTCATCCTCACTGTCGGCTGCTGGACAATCACGCCACTGGAAAGAAAAACGGGCGCGGGCTGCTGCCAAACGACCGGCGCGGGTTGCCGCCAGACCGTCGGCGCGGGCTGTTGCCAGACCACGGTGCCAGGCTGTTGCCAGACCACGGGGGCAGGTTGCTGCCACACCGTGCCGAACTGGGCGGACGCCGTGTTCCCCGCGGACACGCATGAGACGGCGATGAGCCCTGCGAACACCAAACGACGGAGCATGATCACACCAGAAAGCGAGTTGATAAGCGAACGGTAGGCCGTTCTCGACGAATCCGCTAAGCGAGCAAGGACCTTGAGTTCTTAATAACCGATGTCGAAGTGACTCACAAGGTAATCGGCGAGCGTGATCGTGCCAGTCGAGCGTTGGTCATGACTCGGAGATTAGGATGGTTTGAAACACCGGCCGACCGCGTTGATTTAACCAGGCCAGTCGTCTACAGTCGCACGCGGTTGTTTGGGCGGGCGACCCTAAGACGCTGGACGTGCGTTCAGACGTGAGATGAATGAAGGCGTCGTCGGCCAGGGTAGCAGGTGGACAGGCGGTGGGTCTGGCGAACACGCACTGCTCGGCGGAAGAGGCGGGGATTCCTCTCGCCAGCGGGACGATAGCGGTCTTTCGCCAAGGACCTCTGGCTTGCTTCTGACCTGCTCGCCCGTTGACAAGGCTTCCTCGCAGTTAGCCAAGATCGGGTACGGGTAGCATGCGGTTTTCATCGATAGGGATTACCTTGGATTACCTTGGGTTACCTTAGGCGGATGCCCCGCCGTTCGGGCCGTTTCGTTAACCATTCTTTGAAGTGATGTGCGCAGATGAATCCTGAGTTGGCGTCAGTACTCGCGTTGCTGATCGCCGCGATCGTGATGTTCGCCATCAACAAGCCACGCATGGACGCGGTCGCGCTGATCATGTTGACGTTGCTGCCGTTCACGGGCGTGTTGACGATGACCGAAGCGTTGGCCGGCTTCAGCGACCCCAATATCGTTTTGATCGCGGCCTTGTTCGTCATCGGTGACGGTTTGGTGCGAACCGGGGTGGCGCGAGCCTTGGGCGATTGGCTGACCCGAACGGCCGCGAACAGCGAGCGGCGATTGGTCGTATTGCTGATGTCGGTCGTCTGCGGACTCGGCTCCACGATGAGCTCGACGGCGGTAACCGCGATCTTCATCCCCGTCACGATGCGAATCTCGCACCAAACCAAGACCCCGCCGAGCCGATTGATGATGCCGCTCAGCTTCGCGGCCTTGATCAGTGGCATGATGACGTTGGTGGCAACCGCGCCCAACCTGGTCGTCAACAGCGAGTTGGTGCGACGCGGCGAGGAAGGTTTCCGTTTTTTCAGCTTCACACCGTTCGGCTTGCCCGTGTTGGCGTTGGCGATCATCTACATGCTCTTCGCCCGACGCTGGTTGCCGGGCGCTACGGCCGATCAACAGGTCGGCGTCTCGAACCAGCCGACCCTCGCGACTTGGATCCAACGCTACAACCTGGCCGACCGCGAGCACCGCGCCCGGGTGAATCGCGATTCACCCCTGGTCGGCAGGTCGCTCGAATCGCTTCACTTCCGGCGTGATTCCGGCGCGAACTTGTTGGCGATCGAGCGACATCACGCGTTGCTGCAGCCGAGGGCCAAATCCGTTTTTCAGGCCGGTGACGTCCTGCTGCTGGACTTGTTCGACCCCAATTCCAACGGCGAGTCGCTGTTGGAAAAGTACTCGCTGGACCCGCTTCCGTTGACTGGCGCTTACTTTACCGACCGATCGCAAGAGATCGGGATGACGGAGGTGATCATTCCCGCCGACTCGGCACTGATCGGCCAAACGGTGACCACTTCGAAGCTGCGTACCCGAACGGGCCTCACGGCCATCGGGCTGCGCCGCGGCCAAGTCGCCCACGAGCGTGGCATGGAAGATCAGCAGCTCAATCTCGGCGACACGCTGCTGCTGATCGGACCCTGGAGATCGATTCAGAACGTTCAGAGCGGAAGCCAGGACTTCGTCGCGATCAGTCTGCCCAGGGAGCATGCCGAAGTCCTGCCGGTGGCGGGTAAGGCGGGGCGGGCCATGGCCTGCTTGCTGATCGTTGTCGGCCTGATGGTCAGCGGCGTGGTTCCCAACGTGCAAGCGGCGCTGCTCGGTTGCCTGTTGATGGGAGCACTCCGCTGCGTGAACCTGGAAAGCGCTTATCGATCGATCGACTGGAAGACGATCGTCTTGATCGTGGGCATGTTGCCATTTTCGATCGCGTTGGAACGAACCGGCGGGGTCGATCTGGCTTCGACAGCGCTGTTGTCGCTGACCAACGACATGGGGCCGCGGGGCGTCTTGGCGGCGTTGTTCATCGTCACGGCGGGCCTCGGGATGTTCATCTCCAACACCGCCACGGCCGTGTTGATGGCCCCCGTCGCGCTAACCGTCGCGGACGAACTCAGTGCCTCACCCTATCCCTTCGCCATGATCGTCGCGCTCGCCGCGTCGACCGCCTTCATGACCCCGGTATCCTCCCCCGTGAATACGCTGGTGGTCACACCCGGTAACTACACCTTTGGTGACTTCGTTCGCATCGGGGTCCCGTTCAGCATCATCGTCTTGATCGTCAGCGTGACCTTGGTGCCGATCATCTTACCGCTCTCAATGCAGTCACCCTGATCGTTGTGGCGAACCCGGCTATTTCCCTGCCGGGTCGAGCAACTGGATCAGGTGCCGCACTTCATAGGGGCGGCGGACGAGTCCCGCGGCCCGGGCCGAATTCCACTGCATCATGCAGACGTGATTCGTGGTCACCAGCCAGACCGGGTCGCCTTCCGCCTGGTTCAAGAACGCCGACTTCTTGGCCAGGATCTCGCGGGCGTTCTCGGGTTTTCGCAGGTGATACACACCGCCCGAACCGCAGCATTCGCGGGCCAAGGGGGCCAATTCCCAGCGATAGCCCGTGGCGGCCAATGCCCGCTCGGGCACCCGATCGACGCGTTGGCCATGAATCAAGTGGCAGGGGAGATCGACATACAGCCGCGTCTTGGTGACGGCCGCCGCACCGCGTTCTCGCGTCACCGGCCCCAAGTCATTGAGGAAATCGATCACGTCCCGCACCGGCTTGTCCCCGGCCAGCGTCTTGGAAAGCGCCAAGCCGCAGCCGGCGGAATTGGTGACGACCAAGTCAAAATCGTCGCCGCCGAAGGCCTGTCGATTTTGCGCGCGCAAGCGATCGACCCCCGCCAGACCGAGGTGCTCCTGAAACGCGCCGCAACACCCCTGCGTCGCCGGCACGAAGACCTGCACGTTGTTCTCGATCAGCACCCGCACCGTGGCGAAGTTGAGCTCGCGAAAAACCGCTTCCATCAGGCAACCGCTCAGCAGCGCGACCCGGGGCCCGGTCGGCCGCCGATCCGCCATCAGCCGTTCCGCGTACCGCGCGGTCGACTCGACCAGCGGCGGAGTTCCGGGGAACAGGTTGCGATGCCGGAGCAGATTCAACCTGCGCAATGCCCGTGCCGGCAACATCGTCGCGTTGAACCACGCGGGGTGACGGGCCAGCCAATCGGCGATGCGGAGTCGCCAATCGGGCTTGTCCCGGCCCTCGGTGACGTGGCGATGGCGAACCTGTTCGAGCGCCAGCCCATAGGGCACGTTCGCCGGGCAGGCGGGCTCGCAAGCCAAACAACCGACGCACTCCTGCGTGTAAAAATCGGTCCAGGGGTCGGACCCGATCCGGCCTTCGGCTTCCTCTCGCCACAACCGCAGGCGACCGCGAGGCGAATTGTTTTCATCGCCCGTCAATTGATAGGTGGGACAGACGTCGAGGCAAAAGCCGCAATGCACACAGGCGGTCAGCGGATCGCGAGCGGCGGTGGCCTGGTCCGGTTTAGAGGCGGGGGGCGGTGTGGGGTGAGGCAAGGGAAACTTGGCAGCGACGCCAGAGAGGTTAGGTGAGGATTTCGCGGATGACCCGTCCGTGGTCGATTTCCAGCCGTTTGCGACCGGGGATTTCGAGGCGACGGTTGTCCAACCCGAGCAGATGGAGCACGGTCGCGTGCAGGTCGGTGACGTAATGCCCGTCCCCTAACGCATGGTAACCGAGTTCGTCCGTCTCGCCATGGACGAAGCCCTTTTTCAGCCCCGCGCCGGCCATCCAGATCGTGAAGCCGTTGGGGTGATGATCGCGGCCATCGACACCGCCACCCCGGATCTCGAGCCCCGGAGTGCGGCCGAACTCGGTGCAGAACACGACGACGGTCTGTTCCAACAAGCCGCGTTGCTTCAGATCCTGAATCAGACCCGCTACCGGCAAATCGACCGTGCCGCATAGCCGCGTGTGATTGTCCTTGAGCTTCTGGTGGGAATCCCACACGCCATAAGCCGAAGGGAAGACCTGCACGAACCGAACGCCGCGTTCGATCAAGCGGCGGGCGGCGAGCAGGCGTTCACCAGCGACCTTGGTCGCTTCGACGTCGAGCCCATACAGCTTGCGGGTCTCCGCGGTCTCATCCGCAAAACCGATCGCCTCGGGGACGGTCGCCTGCATGCGAAACGCCAATTCGTAAGCGCGGATCCGGGCCAACAATTCCTGGTCCTCGGGATACTCGACCGCCTGCAGCCCGTTGAGCCGATGGATCAAGTCATATTCCCGACGCTGTTCTTCCAGCGATTGGCTGGGGTGGCGTTCGCCAAACGGGAGCGGGTTCTTCGGGTCGAGTGCGATCGGTACTCCCGCATGCTGCGGGCCGAGGTAGAGCGAATCGATCGACAGCCGGGTATCGGAACGGGTCGGACCGCCCAGCACGGCAAACTTCGGAAGATTTTCGTTCAGCGTCCCGAGCCCGTAGTGCGCCCACGCCCCGACGCTCGGTTGCTGTTCGTCGAGCCGATGCCGGCCGGTGTGGATTTGATTTTCGGCGGCGTGATCGTTGTCGGTCGTCCACATGTTCCGCACGAAACACAGTTCGTCGACCTGCTTCGCCAACTCCGGCCACCAATCGGTGATCTCGATCCCGGCTTGGCCATGCTTGGCCCAGCCGATCTGCATCGGATAGATCGACGGGTAGACGTCGCGGACATTGACCTCCTCGGCCGGGACGGAACGGAATCGCTTCTTGTGCAGCGGCGAATTGGCCGGGTTTTCGAACGGCGTCTTGTCGAACGTTTTGCCGGCATGCTCGTTGAGCGCCGGCTTGGGATCGAAGGTCTCGACGTGGCTGTAACCGCCCGAGAGAAAAATCCAGATGACCGAAGTGGCCCGCGGCGGATGGTGGCTGTCGCTCGCGGGTTCACCCGCCGCCACCCCGTTGGCCGCGGGGCTCGGTTCTTCGGCCCGCAAGCGGCCGTCTTGCGCCAACATCGCCCCCAGCGACAAGCCGGTGAACCCCATGCCGAGGTCGGAAAGGAAAGCACGTCTGGGTTGCGGCATCGGATGCGAAACTCCCGTGAGCAATTCTGGATCGGTTAAGCCGCCTGGCGCGAAGTCATGATAACCGCAACCGACGACCGAAGCGATTCGCGCGGGACGTTTTCCGGGACCGGCTTCACCAACACGTTGCCCGAGAAGAAAGTAGGATACGGCTTCTCGATGAACTGCCGGGCCGACTCGCCCCCGACAACCCCCACCCTTTTCTTTCCTCTCCTCCCCGCTCGATCGATCATGACCGGAATCCGACATCGCGGCGGCTTGCCGCACTGGGGTTTTCTTCCACTCACGGTGCTGGCGTATTGGCTCGTTGCGACCACGGCGACTGCCCAGGAGACCACGCCGCGTCCCAATTTCCTGATCATCCTCGCCGACGACTTGGGGTTTTCGGACCTCGGTAGCTATGGCGGTGAAATTGCCACGCCGCAACTGGACGCGTTGGCCGCGGGCGGGTTGCGATTCAGCCAGGCCTACAACACGGCACGCTGTTGGCCGAGCCGCGGGGCGCTGATGACGGGCTATTACGCCCAACAGATTCGCCGCGATGCGCTGCCGGGATTCGGCGGCGGTGGTGGCAACCGCGCGACCCGCCCGGGCTGGGCGAAATTGCTGCCGGAGTATCTGCGTGAAGTCGGCTACCGCAATTACCACTCGGGCAAGTGGCACATCGACGGTAAGGTGCTGCCCAGCGGTTTTGATCGCTCGCTCGACATGCGGAATCAGGGCAATTTCTTTTCGGCCGCCGGCAACCAGATCGATGACAGGCCGCTCCCAACCGGTGGGGACGAGAGCGGTTATTACGCGACGATTGCGACGGCCGACCACGCGATCGATTGCCTGCGGGAACACGCCGAGAAGCATGCCGATCGACCCTTCATGCAATACGTGGCCTTCATCGCCCCGCACTTCCCGTTGCACGCCCTGCCGGAGGACATCGAGCGATATCGCGATCGGTACTTGGAGGGCTGGGATCGGACGCGTTCCGAGCGGCATCGGCGGCAACGCGAACTCGGGGGCATCGACGCGCCGCTGTCGCCGCTGGAGCCGGAGATCGGTCCGCCCTACCACTTCCCCGAAGCCCTGGAAAAACTCGGGCCGGGCGAGATCAATCGGCCGCTCCCGTGGGATGATCTGACCGCCGAGCAGCAGCGATTTCAGGCGACGAAGATGGCGATCCACGCGGCGATGGTCGATCGGATGGATCGCGAGATCGGCCGCATCCTGCAGCAGTTGCGCGACATGGGAGTCGCGGACAACACGCTGGTCCTGTTCGCCTCCGACAACGGGGCGAGCGCCGAGATCATGGTTCGCAACGGAGGACACGATCCGGCGGCGCCGCCGGGCTCAGCCGCCAGTTACCTCTGCCTGGGGCCCGGATTTTCTAGCGCCGCCAACACACCGCTACGGCGACACAAAACCTGGGTTCACGAGGGCGGCATCAGCACCCCGCTGATCGTCCACTGGCCGGCGGGCATCGCCGCCCGCGGCGAGTGGCGCCAGACGCCGGTGCATCTGGTCGACGTCGTGCCGACGATCCTGGAATTGGCCGGCGGCCGGCTGCCGGAAAAATACGGCGACCAACCGCAGCCCCGCTCACCGGGAATCAGTCTGGTGCCGGAGTTCGCCGCGGCGGGGAGCGTCCGCCATGAGAGTCTGTGGTGGCTGCACGAAGGGAATCGCGCGATCCGGGTCGGCGACTGGAAATTGGTCGCCGCCAAGGGTGATCCCTGGGAGCTGTATGACCTGTCGACCGACCGAACCGAGACCCGCAACCTCGCCGCGGAGTATCCGGACAAAGTTCGCGAGCTCGAAACGCTCTGGCAACAGCAGGCCGAAGCGATCGGTCGTGACTTTTCACTCGACTGACCTCCAACCCGAGTGACCCCGAAGCGATTGCCAGCCGGCCTCATCCCCAATCTCTGAGCCGTACCCGTGAGCCGATCCCCAGACCTTCCGGATTTTGAAATGCCAAGCGAACACGGGACAGCGTCGGCTGCCGACGGAGCGCGGATTGTCCCGCGGACCGGCGGTTACCCGCTCACGCGTTGGCTGGGGGGCGTCGCGGTACTGCTGCTCATGCTGCTCGGGGGCACCCTGTATGCTCGCCACGCGGTCAAGTACCGTTTCGATTCGGCGATCTGGAAGGCGACCCAGGGCAGTGATCCGGCGCGTCTGTTCATGGTCGATGACCTGCTCCGCCGCCATTCGCTGGTCGGGATGTCACGAGCCGAAGTCGACGAATTGCTCGGCCGCCCCCCGGCGACCGATTACTTCCGTGATTTCGAGTACGTTTATTGGCTCGGACCGGAACGAGGATTCATCTCGATCGACAGCGAATGGCTCGGGCTCCGGTTCGAACAGGAACGCGTTGCCGAAGCCCGCGTGCTGTCCGATTAAGCTCCCCCCACGGCCGCCGTGGCGTGCGTCCAACCCCGACCTCAATGCGTTCCAAACACGGGTGCGGCGATCGGTCACAGCCCCTGGAAAAAAAGCTCATGCCAATCAAACTCGCAAACGTTATTGCGGTGGACGTTCGCGATTGGCGGTGGATGCCTTTCCGCTTGGTCGCCCAATGGGAGTCGAACTGATGAATCCGTCAGGACAGGACGATTCCGATTGGCGGAAGCGGTCGATGTTCGCCAACCGTGACGCTTGGCGTTTTGCGGGAGCCGGCTTGGAATTGGGCGGTTCGGCGCTCGTGTTCGCGGGCATCGGTTACGCGATCGATCGTCGGATGGGCAATACCACGATGGTCGCCACGGCCATCGGCGCCGTACTCGGTTTCGCCGCGGGGATGTATCGGTTCATTCGGATGGCCATGGAGGCCAATCGGTCACATCGCGACGAATGAAGTGGACAAACCGGGCCGCGGTCGACCAATTCCACAGCATTCGTCGACTTCGATCCCTCTTCGCGCTGACCCGCGTTCATAATTCAATTCATCGGCCGCACGTCACTTTCCGTCAATCACAGCCCGTCAACCAGCGTCTGTAAACATGAGCCGTGCGAGCGTTAGCGAACCGATCGAGGTGCCAGCCGAGCACGCGACGTTCGCCACGGCTGCGGTCGGCGACATAACGCCCGCTCCGGTGGAGATCACGCGGCCGAGCGTCGGCGGTCTCGGTGCGGTCGCATGGGGCGTTCCGGTGCTGCTGTACTTGTTCGGGGTTCTGACCCATCGGCTGCTCGCCCCGGGCTTGGTCGGTTGGGATACCGGCTGGTTCGCCGCGGTCGGGTTCTTTTTTTTGCTGATTACGGCCGCTTCGCATGCGGTACTCTGTCGCTCCTCGGCCGCCGATCCGGTCGTCGCAATCCTCGGCTCGATGGGGATTCGGTTAGCGGGAACGTTCGCGATCCTCGGCGGGCTGATATTTTTTTCGCCTCTCGGAAGGCCGGAGGCGGTTTTCAATGTCTTGTTTTGGTATATAACCCTCACAGTCTGGGACCTGTCGACGGTCGCGTGGCGGCGGATGCCGTCCAGCGGCGTGCAGGGCGTTTCGGAACAGGCTTCCGACCAGACCCGGGGCACGGCCACCTGATCTCGTTTCTCACCGATCTGCCCCACAGCGAATTGCCAGGCAACCGCGGTTCGAAAATCATCCATTCGACAGACTAAGTAACAGCGTCCATGTTCTTCTCAATCCGACCAATCGTCGCAGCGGCTGATGCGGGCGCCAGCATGACCGAAATGGCGGTCAGCCACGTGCTGCCCCACGCCTTGCACAGCGAACCGTTGTTCAGTCTGCGGGTCGGTGCGGAAACCACCAACGTTCCGACGCTCGGCATCGTCAACGGCGAGTATCATTTCTTCATTACCAATCACCTGCTGATGACCTTCGTCACGGCCGTGGTGGTGGTGCTGACTTTCCTTTATGTCGCCATGCGGATTCGCGTCTCGGGTCAAGGGCTCGACGCATATCGGACAAAAGGCCCGCTCGGACAATTGTTCGAAACGATGCTGACCTTCATTCGCGAGGAAGTCGTGCGGCCCAACCTCCACGGGTTGACCGACAAATACATCGGCTACGTTTGGACCGTGTTCTTCTTCGTACTGTTCGCCAACGTGCTGGGATTGTTGCCGATCGGTTACTTCCTCCAGGCGATCACCCGCAATCCGGCGTACTCACACATCGGCGGGACCGCGACGGGCAACCTGTCGCTGAACGTGATGTTGGCGATCGGCAGTTTCGTCGCCATCATCTACATCGGCATCCGTGAAATCGGGGCCAAGGCCTTTTTCGCCCACTTCAATCCGATCGGCTGGGATGACCCCAAGATGTTGCTGATCGGGATCCCGCTGTATTTCTTGGAATGGATGGGCTTGGTCATCAAGTGCATCGTGTTGGCGATGCGTTTGTTCGGCACGATGATGGCGGGCCACTTGGTCATCGCGGCCTTCGTGTTGTTGATTTTCTCCGCCGCCAAGGTTTCCCCGACGCTCGGTTTTGGCGTCGAAGGGGCCGTGGTGATCGGCGGAATTGCCCTGACCCTGTTGGAACTGTTTATCTGCTTCCTGCAGGCCTTCATTTTCACATTTTTAACCGTGTTGTTCATCTCCACCGCGGTCTCCCATCACGGTGACCACGATCATGAACACGACAGCCATCGCGACCCGTTCGATGACGGGAACCAAATGGAATTGGATAAGCTGATGTCGCCTCAGCGGCTCAGCCCAGCGGTTGCTAAACACTAACGTCCTTGTTGTCTTGAACGGTTCGGGAATCCGTAGCATTGCCGGGCCTCAATATTTCCTCACTGTCCCTCAGTAAAGTTTCCAGGAGCGAAGCGAAAGATGTTTGAATTAGCGTTGTTAGTTGCCCAGGCTGCCCTCGACCTCACCAAGCTCGGCGCCGGCATCGGCATGGGCCTGGTCATCATCGGTGCCGGTTTGGGCATCGGTCGGATCGGCAGCTCGGCCGTCGATGCGATCGCTCGTCAGCCGGAAGCCAGCGGTACCATCAGCACCCAGATGTTGATTTCGGCCGCTCTGATCGAAGGGGTTACCGTCATCGCGTTGATCCTGATCCTGATCAGCTAGTTTCAGTTTACGCCGTTTTTGTCAGCTCCCGTTTCATTTGGCCCTGACTTTCAAGGGTGATTTGTGTTGATGCTTTCCCATGGGCGATCCGGCTTGGCCTTGGCCGGCCGGTTGGCGATTCTGGCCGTTTTGGCCAGCGGTTCGTTGGCGCAAGCGGCCGACGAAGTTCACGCTGGTCATGTCGACCCGCCGGGCACGCCGCCGCTGCTGCAGTTCGATGCGGGTTCGGCGATCGTCAACATCGCGATCTTCATCGGCGTGTTCTTCATCCTGTCCAAGCTCGTTTGGCCCGTGATTTTACGCGGACTCGAGGCGCGGGACTCGAAGATTCGCACCGACCTGGAAGACGCCCATCAGGCGAACCTCGACGCCAAGGCGTTGTTGGAGCAATACGGAACGAAGTTGGCAGAGGCCTCGACTCAGGTTCAAAAGATGTTGGCCGAAGCCAAAAAGGATGCCGATGGCGAGCGCCAACGGGTCGTGGCCGAGGCCCGCGTCGAAGCGGAAAATCATCGCAATCGTGCCCTGGCCGACATCGATCAGGCCAAGAAGGTCGCGATTTCGGAGCTGGCCAACCAGACTTCCGATATGGCACTCTCGGTCGCCCGGCGGATCGTCAGTCGCGAATTGAAGGCGGATGATCACGCCGAACTGATCCGGCAATCGCTCGAGCGTTTGCCAAGCAACAATTGATCGAAGTCACTTCAAAATCGTCCGTAACCCGCCAAGGCTTTGTCGGCGAACCGATATGAACCCAGCGAACCTGCACGATACGGTCCTCGACACCGGAGCCGAACAGCTCGGCAAGATCTACGCGCGAGCGTTGCTCGCCGCCGCCATCTCGGCCGGTGCGACCGATCGGGTGTTGGCCGAGCTGAATCAGTTGGTCGATGACCTGCTGAGGAACAACCCCCAGCTCGCCATCACGTTCGCCTCGCCGAAAATCACCGAAGACGAAAAGTATCGGGTCATCGACCGGTTGTTCGGACCCAGCTGTGATCCGGTTTTGGTGCGGTTTTTGAAGGTGATGGCCAAACGCGGACGGCTGGGCTATCTCGCCGCGGTCCGCGATACCGCGAATGACCTGCAAGACGAAATGATGGGACGCATCACCGCGGAAGTGCGGACCGCGATTCCGTTGGCGGCCGACCTGCGTCAAGCCGTGATCGAGCGGATCAGCAGTTCGGCTGGCAAGGAAGTCCGGCTGGTCGAAGTCGTCGACGCCGAACTGGTCGGCGGGATGGTGATTCGCTTGGGCGACACGATTTTTGACGGCAGCGTTTCGAATCGAATCAACAAGCTGGGGCGACGCGTCCGTGCCGGCTTTTCCCGCGAGTTGGTCGAGAAGTTCTCGACCTTCGCCGGCGACGCGAGTTGATCAAAGACGTTTAAACCATATTCCTTTCAGCATTCACCCTGTCGATTGAGACATTACCGTGAAGTTTAGCAGTGACGAAATCGCCTCCGTTTTGCAAGCGGAGATTGAGCATTTTGACAGCAGGGTCGACGTTAGCGAGGTCGGTACGGTGCTTGAGGTCGGCGACGGCATCGCCCGGGTGTATGGCCTGGCCGGGGTGATGGCGGGGGAGATGGTCGAGTTCCCCAACGGCGCGATCGGTTTGGCGTTCAACCTGGAAGAGACCAGCGTTGGGGTCATCATCCTTGGCGATTATCTGACCATTCAAGAAGGTGATGAAGTCCGCTCGCTCGGAACGCTGCTCAGCGTTCCGGCCGGCGATGCCGTCATCGGCCGCGTCCTCGACCCGCTCGGCAACCCGCTCGACGGCAAGGGTCCGGTTCAGACCACCACGACCCGTCCGGTGGAAATCATCGCCACCGGCGTCGCGGAACGCAAACCGGTGTCGCAGCCGCTGCAGACCGGCATCAAGGCGGTCGACGCGATGACCCCAATCGGCCGTGGGCAGCGGGAACTGATCATCGGCGACCGCAAGACGGGCAAGACGGCGATCGCGATCGACGCCATCCTGAACCAGAAAGGTACCGGCGTTAAGTGTTTCTACATCGCCATCGGACAGAAGGATTCCGCGGTCGCGTCGGTCGTCGAAGTGCTCCGTCGCGAAGGGGCGATGGATTACACGACCGTGATCGCCGCCGGTGCCAGCGCACCAGCGCCGCTGCAGTACATCGCACCCTACGCCGGGACCGCGATGGCGGAATATTTCATGTTCAACGGCGGACATGCGCTGGTTGTTTATGACGATTTGTCGAAGCAAGCNNCCCGGTGACGTGTTCTATTGCCACAGCCGGTTGTTGGAACGTTCGGCCAAGTTGTCGGATGATCTTGGCGGCGGCTCGATCACCAGCCTGCCGATCATCGAAACGCTCGAAGGGGAAGTTTCCGCCTACATCCCGACGAACGTGATTTCGATCACCGACGGCCAGATTTACCTGCAACCCGACTTGTTTTTCTCCGGCATCCGTCCGGCCATGAACGCGGGGATTTCGGTCTCCCGCGTCGGTGGCGCGGCCCAGACCAAAGCGATGAAGAAGGTCGCCGGCGGTTTGCGTTTGGACCTCGCGGCTTTCCGCGCGTTGGAAGCGTTCGCGCAGCTCGGTACCGACCTCGACGCCGCGACCCAGTCGCAGCTCGATCGCGGTTACCGAATGGTCGAATTGCTCAAGCAGCCGCAGTACCAGCCGATGAAGATGACCGACCAGGTCCTCAGCTTGTACGCCGGTACCCGCGGCTATTTGGATGACGTGCCGGTCAAGCAGGTCCAACAGTGGGAGAAGGACTTTCTGAAGTTCGTCCATAGCAAGTACAACGGCTTGGTCGAGGACCTGGACACCAAGCAGGAACTGACCGACCCGATCGCCGAGCAGATCATTGCGGCGATCAAGGACTTCAAGGCCGGATACAAGCCGGAAGCCGAGTGATTCGGCGTGCGAGGTGCCGCTGACCCGCGGCCTTCGCATGTTCGCGACGAGAAGACCGAAGCCCGCTTTTTCCTCGATTAAAACCGCCGATTCATGGCCAACGCTCGAGCCCTCGATAAACGCCGCAAATCGATTCGCAATATCCGCAAGATCACGCGGACGATGGAATTGATCGCGACGGCCCGTTACAAGAAGGCGATGGATCGCGCCGCGGCGGTGACCGCCTATACCGAGCAGATCACGAAGGTCGTTTCGCGACTGGTCGCGGCCGGTACCGAAGTTCGCCACCCGCTGTTGGAAACTCGCGACAACCCCTCCACGGCGCGAGTGCTCTGCCTAGCGAGTAACCGAGGTCTCTGCGGGGGTTACAACGCGGGCGTGCTCCGGACGATCGTGCCCCATGTCGAACAACTCCGCGGGGCTATCCCGAACTTGGTCGTCGACGTCAGCGGTAAGCGTGGCATCAACGGTCTGAAGTACCGCGGGCTCGAGACGACGCAGCAGTGGACTCAGTTCGAGGATCAACCGCCGTACGCTGAAGTCGAAAAGATCGCCGCCGAGTACCTGCGGCAGTATGCCTTGGGCGAAATCGATCGCTTGGACGTGGTCTATACCAAGTTCATCAGCACCAGCCGTCAGCG
>DITY01000054.1:11312-31408 GCA_002422955.1 Planctomycetaceae bacterium UBA6172 | reverse complement strand
GGTCTTCGACCGTGGGGTCGGTGACATCGTCCACCGCCGGCCAATAGGCCCCTTCGTCAATCCAACGACGCAGCACGGCGATCTCGGCTTCGGTCAGCCGTTCGCCCTCTTGAGGCATCCGCAGTTTTTCGTCTGGGCTCAGTACCCGCTCGATCAGCAGACTGGTATCGGCTTGGCCGGGCACCAGCGAGGCTCCCGATTCCCCGCCGTGGAGCAGGCCATTGCGGTCATCGACCCGCAAGCCACCAGCCGGCTTGGTCTCGGCCGAATGGCAAGCGTAGCAGCGTCCCACCAGCAGCGGCAGAACACGGCTCTCGAAAAATTCCGCCACCTCCTCGGCCGAAGGCTCCGCACCCGCGGCGCTCGTCGACTGGGCCAGCGATCCGCAGCAGGCAGCTCCCAAGCACCACGACAGGGTGACCCAGCGGCTTACGATCCCCGTGTGATTCCGAATCGTACTCAGCATGCGACACCCCACCCTGATGTTCCACCGGCCAGCTAGCCGAAATTGATTGATTGATCCAGTGCGAAGGCCATCGTCAGTTGAAACCGGCATCCGGCAACGCGAATCGCGCCGCGACCTCGGTGTTATGAAAAGGCGAATAGCGTGCCAACGGGCAATGATTTCGCCACGCCGACATCCACAGCAGATCGGACATTGAAATGCCCGTCAAATATTTCTTTCGCGACGGTCGGGACACATCGATCCGTGAAATGTTCCAGGCTAGGCCCAGCAGATACGACGGGAGCCGAGCAAATGTCACGGGTTGCCGCGATCCCAATCAGGCCCGTCTTTCCCGCGGTGAACACGCAGTCGGACGTCAGGGGGGCGAGTCGGATGTATCGCGGTGAACCTCTGCCCGCTCGCGGTTGCAACGATCTCACTACCGGGACTTGGCCGGTGTCGGTGTCGGTGCTGGGGCGAGCGGCAGCAGCGGGTAGGTCGGATCGCCGCTGCCGCGTCGGATCAGGCTGGGCTGGGCGGATGGACCGTCGGCTGTCGCGGTGTGTTCGCCCGCCGACTTGGGGACCGCGACCAACCAGCGTTTGTCCTTGCCCAAAATCTGATTGCGGAGCACGCGGGCAAAGCCAGGATCGATCCCGGTTTCACGCGTCCCCAGAACTTCGTCGCCGATCTGGCGGATGAGCGGTTCGATCGAAAGACTGGCCGAATCGAAGGCGGCTCGCGCCTCGTCGCTGGTCCAGACCTTCATCCAGGCGTCGCGTACCGCGGGGCTGTCGACGAGCGTTTCGCGGAGGATCCCGCGAAGCCAATCCCGCAACTCGGGGTCGGCGGCGAGGTCGGACAAGGTGGCGTCGAGCTCCCCGCGGACCTGTGGGTTGCGGGCGATCTCGACCACGGTCGCCTGAATCGCGATCGCCAGGTCGGCGGCATGGGCTTCGAAGATCGGCACCCCTTCCTCGCGCAGGAACCGATCCCATTCCTCCCGCGTCAAATCCCGCTGGGGGAGCGGGACGCTGTCGTAGAGCACTCGCCAGGTGAATCGCCACACCGAGGCGCGATCCCACAGCTCGCGGCCGATCTGGCTGAGCGTCGGCTCGACATGGCGGCGGGCGATCGGCAGGATCGGGTCCTTGGCCAGCGGGATCAATCGTTCGCGAACCAGATCGTCTTTCCACTTGTCGCTGATCCGTTGCCAACCGGCTTGGTTGCGATCGACCGCCGCGTACAGTTCGCGTTCGAAGACCGGCAACGATTCGCGAACGCTCCGTTGGATCAGCGGCAGGAAGCTGTTGCCGAGCGATTCGCCCGATTTCGCAAAGGCTTCCTTGAGCAGTTGGCGGATGACCTCCCGCTTTTCCGGCGTGAACAGCACCGCCGCCGTTTCCTGCAGCGTGCCGCGATATTCGTAAGCCACCAACTGGTGCGCGGTGGGGTCGACGTCCGGATCGTGCCAACGGACGATCACTTGGTCGTTGGCCCGTGTCCCGCCGCGCGGCCGCGCATCCGCCGATTCTTGCTGTGGCGTGGCCGCGGCGGAGACGACCGATTCGACGTAACCGACTTGGGCCCAGCTTTGGTCGGGCTGTCGATAGAAGACGGGCTCTCCCGGAAAGACGAGTCCCGGGGGCGCTTGCTGCCGCAGGCTTTGATCGATGCCGAGCCAGTAATTGACGAGCGACCGCGCGGCGGACCAGCCGCCGAGTTGTCGCATCGACCAGTCGGTGAGCAGGAGCACGGCGGCGATCGTCAGCGACGCAGTCCAGATGCCGACCCGCCGGTGATGTCGCTCGCGGTGATCGCGCTGGGTCACCGTGAGCTGCGAGAGGGTCGGCGCGGAGGGGGAAGCTGGCAAAGCCTGATCGCGAAGTGGAGGTTACTTGACCGGCAGGGCGAAGTCGCCGCGGACATCTCGCCAAACGGCGTGGATGTGATTGGCGGGGGTCCCTTCGGCATCGGGCTGGGTGTTGACGAACTCGATCAAGAACGTGTCGCCCTGGATGCGATAGTAATGTCCCACCTGGGGCTTGGTCGCGCCGGACCAAGCGAAATGAATCGTCGACGGCCCCGCGTCCTTGATTTCCTTCAGCCGCTGCTTGGCGGTCGGTTCAGGCTGGGTGCCGGCGTAGACCTCGATCAGCCGTTGGACGCGAGCCTGCGAGGCCTCATCCATTTCCGATATCTTCACCCCTTCGGCGGCGGTGGGCGTGACGTGCGGTTGGCCGACGAAGCGGATTTCCGCCGGGGCTTCCGGGGCGATGATCGCGCGGGCTTGCAGCTCGGGGCTGAGGCCGTTGATCAGTTCGAAAGCGACCTCTTCTTCCAGTCGCAGCACGCGGGTCCCCTTGCCGAGCGGGCCATCGACCACGCTCTGGATTTCCGCAGGATTGCTGGCCATGAATTGCGGGGTGCTCGCGACCACTTGGCCGTCACGGCAGACGAAATTGAGCGACAGGTGGTGGCCTTCGAAGCTGAAACCCCAAGTGCCGGTGGCGGCCGGCTTGCCATAGACGGTCAGGTAGTACTTTTCNNAGGAGCATGATCTTGCTCGATTTTTCGTAGCCCGCTTCGCTGATCGCCGCCCGCAGCGTTCGTAGCGCGGCCGCCTTTTGCGGGGTGGTCATCTCCATCATCGGCAACCCCTTGCGGGTCGGCAGCGGGATGAAGTTCCAGTTGGTCCGCTCTGGGCTGTCATAGGGCAACAACGCCTTTTGCTTTTGACCTTCGTCGAGCGTCTCGATCCAGGCGGAGGTGTAAGTCAGCATCTGGCCGGCCGGTTCATCGCCGGTGCGCATCGCCAACGAAGCGGCGAGACCGCTGGCCAAGACGAAGCAGCCGATAGCGGCGCGGAACGAGTAACGTGATTTGAAGTTCATCGCGGTGGAGGCAATCTGGGAGGGAGGTGGGAGAGCGGCCGGCGAATCGAGGGGGACGACGTTTTGATTCGCGGTTTTCCGAAAGGGAGGCGGCGACTCGACGAGAGGCAGCCGGTATCTTAAGCGTTGGAACCCGGGATTGCAAAACGCCCCGGGCCAATCGCCTCCCACCCACCGACTCATCCCCGGGTCCGACATCTTTTTCCGCAAGGAACTGCTCATGAATCGCATCCCGCCCCGGCTCCCCGCTCCTCGGGTTTCATCACGACTCCGGCCCCACGCTTGGCTGATCGCCTTCGCACTGCTCTGCGGCTTGGTCCGAGCGGATGGCGTCGACCGGGCGGCCGGCGCGCCGCTGGATTTGCGGCTGCGTCATCAGATCCCGGTCGAGCCGGGGCAGACCGAACGGTATCACCGCGTCGAGCGGGCGGAGCGGTGGGAACCGGCTGCGACGGCGATCATCGTTTGCGACATGTGGGATTCGCACCACGGCTATCGCGCGGCGCTGCGGACCGGCGAGTTGGCCCCGCGGATCAACGACTTCTTGATTCAGGCCCGGGCCAGTGGCGTGACGATCATTCACGCCCCCAGCGGATGCATGGAGCCCTACGCCGCCCACCCGGCCAGGCTGCGAGCCATGGCGGTGCCCGGCGTCACGGAGTATCCCGCCGACATCGCCAAATGGTGTTACCAGATCCCGGCCGAGGAGCGGGCCAAGTACCCGATCGACCAGACCGATGGGGGTGAGGATGACACGGTCGAAGAGCATGCCGCGTGGGCGAAGAAACTGGAGGCGGATGGCCGCAATCCCAAGGCCCCCTGGCTGCGGCAGATCGATCTGATCGAGATCGACGGCGAGCGGGATTTCATTTCCGATTCCGGGACCGAAATCTGGAACATCCTCCGTCAGCGCAAGATCGATCACGTGATCCTGACCGGAGTCCACACCAACATGTGCGTGCTCGGGCGACCTTTCGGCTTGCGGCGGCTCGCCCAAGCTGGCCAGCAAGTCGTGTTAGCCCGGGACCTGACCGACACGATGTACAACCCCGCCTCCGCGCCGTACGTGAACCATTTCTCGGGGACCGACCTGATCATCGATCACATCGAACGCCACGTCTGTCCGACGATTTCGAGCGATCAGCTGCTCGGCGGCAGCCCCTTTCGTTTTGCCGACGATCGTCGATCCCATGTGGCGATCGTCGTCAACGAACCGGAATACGAGACCGCGACGACGCTGACCCCGTTCGCGACCGATCCGCTGCGGAAGGACTTTCGTGTCAGCCTGATCCATGGCGCCGCGGACCAGCCCGACTCGATGCCGGGGATCGAATTGCTCGCCGAGGCCGATGCGTTGTTGCTATCGGTCCGCCGCCGCACGCCGCCGCCGGAACAGCTGCAGGTCGTGCGTGATTTCGTCGCGGCGGGCAAACCGGTGATCGGCATTCGCACCGCCAGCCATGCCTTCCATTTGCGAAACCGGCCAGCCCCCGCGGGGGCTGCCGATTGGCCGACCCTCGACGCCGACCTGTTCGGCGGCAGTTACCAAAATCATCACGGCAACGACTTGCAGACCACGGTCGAGTTCGTCCCCGCGACCAGTTCACACCCGATCTTGCGCGGCATCGAGCCGAAGTCGTTCGTGGCTGGGGGATCGCTCTATCAGGTCTCGCCGGTCGACCCGACGGCCGAGGTGTTGATGGTCGGTCGGGTGGCGGGGCATCCGGAGGAACCGGTCGCTTGGACTTTCGTCCGCGCCGACGGTGGGCGATCGTTCTACACGTCGCTGGGTGCCAAAGGCGACTTCGAACAGCCCGCCTTTCGCCAACTGCTCCGCAACGCATTGCTGTGGGGCGTCGACAGCGGGGAGTGAGCGTTAGCGCCCGGCTGCAAAAGAGAAAAACCGGGCCCGATCGGTCGGGCCCGGTTCACGATTTTCTTATAAGATCTGAGCCGTGAGCCTAGCGAGGCGCGTCGAGACCGCCGCCGGTGCTGCTACTACTGCTGACCCGTTGACGAGTCATGTCGACGAAGATCGTCGCTTCTTCGGCGACCAGCACCGTTTCACCGCTGTGGACTTCGGCGCGGAACCGATGATCACCGGCCGCTTCGGCTTTGGCGATGATCTTAATCTTGAACTCGCCCCCGGCTTCGATCCTCGGGATCGGGCTGAAGAGCACCTGACCCGTGCTGATCTCGCCAGACTGTCCGTCCGTTCGCATCGGCTCGATGCCATGGCCGAACTGGCCGACGACGCGGACGTTTTCGGCCGCCATGCTGCCGTGGTTGTGGATCACAACTTCGTAGATCACTTCGGAACCGACGGGGGCTGGGGCGGGCGGATCTTGGACGCTCAGCTTCAGATCGACGATCGCTTCGACCGCGGTCTCGAGCTGCACGTCCGCTTCACCCCCGGCCGAACCGACACAGCGGAAGGTGAGCAGCGGGTTGCCGGTCTGTTCCAATTGGCAGTTGAACGAAAACTGCCGCGTTTCGCCCGGCGGTACGGACGCGATCGTCCAGTGCAGCCGATCCCCTTCTAGCTTGGCGCCATTGATCCCACCGATGTAGGTCATGCCGCTCGGAATCTGCAACTCGGCCTTCACCGCTTCGCTGGCGACACGCCCGACGTTCATCACTTCGAGGCCATAGATGGCCTCGGCATTTTGGAATTGGACCGGCAAGCCCGACAGGCTTGCCTCCAGGTCGGCCGCGACCACCTCCACCGACTTGTTCGCTTCGGCGGTCAGGTCGAGGTCACCGGTCACGTCGCCGCGGATTCCCAAGCTGCCACGGTCGCGAGCGGTCAACTCGATTTCGAAGCTCGATTCTTTGCCCGCGGGGATGTTCCCCAACCGCTGGTTCACCGGATCGGCCGCATCGGGCTTGAGCGTGAAGACGACATTGGAAGCAGGGCCATCACCCGGGTTGAGCACGCGAATCTTGTATCGCTGCGATTGGCCGAAGACGATCTCGTCCGGTCCGTCGATCTGGACGGCCAGCTTCGGTTCACGAACCGTGACTTGAGCCGTTTGGTCGCGAGCGGCTGTCGTCCAGCGGGTAGCGACGTCGAACGTCCCGGCCTTGGAAGCTTGCACTCGCACGAACAATCGCTCGACGGTCCCGGCCGGGATGCTGTCGATCGTCCATTCGATTTGACCGTCGCCGCCCTCGGAGGTCGGTCGGACCGTGCCGGCTGAAGCGTTCTGCCCTTGCAGCGCGGCCCAGGGCGGCAGCGACGTTCGCACCACCACGCCGGTCGCATCCGCCGAGCCGCGGTTTTCGACCCGCACTTCATATTGGGTTACTTGACGAATCAGGATTTCCGCCGGGCCTTCGGTCACGACCTTGACGCCGGGGGCCTCGGATACCGCCAGTTGCTTCGGACGCGAAATCCGCAGTTCACCCGACGGATCGATCACTCCGCCCAACGCCGCCGGACTGTTGATGACACCCGCTGGGCGAGGCTTGTAGCGACTGGCAATCTGCTCGGAAGCCACTCCGCTCCCCAAGAAATCCTGTTCGGCCGAGGGTTCTTCCGCAGTCGGCACGGCGGCCACGCCGGAATCATCGATCGGGCTTAGCGGCGTCGCGGTACCGGTGATCGGATCCTGGCTCAGCGGCTCGGTTGGAACCTTCTCAGCGGTCGGCGGCATTAAATCCAGGGTCGCCAGTTGGTCGGGCGAAGGGGCGCTGGGCACCTCCAACTCGGTGATGCCCGCGGCGTCAGGCAGGGCCATCGTCGCTTCGGGGACGGCGGCTTTCGGCTCGGCCTTGGCGACGGTTTCCGGCGGCGGCTGGGGAATCGCTCGCCGCTGGGGCGAACTTTGGGCGATCGGCAACCCGTTCAGTGACGGCGGCAGGGCCGGGACCGTCGGGCGTTGTTCCGGCGAGGGCTCGCTGGTGATCTCGGCGGCGCGGGGCGGCAAGGTGTCGACGTTCGCTACCGAACGCCGTGTCGGCGCCGACTGCGTTCCCGGTTTGAGTTCGCCCGCGGGCTGGGCGGCGACGGCAGCGCTCGGTGGCGGCGTCGGAACCTTTCCGGTGATCAGCGGCGTGATCGGCTTGCGACCGTCACGACGGCTGCTGGAATTGCTGGACAGGTTGGACTGAGTCGGGACGGGCGAGCGTGCGGTGCCGGCCACGCGGCCATCGGCAATCCGTGCCGAAGTCGGTGGCGAGCTGAACGTCTTGACGACCGCGGGTGGCGCCGGGACTTGGGGCAGGCCCGTATTTCTTCGCGCGATCGATTGGCTCGGAGTCGCCGACGTCGCGCCGCTGGGGCTGTTGATCGATCGGTTCGGCGTTGATGTATCTGCGGCAACGTCACGTAGCGGGGCGGCGCCCTCCTTGGGTGAAGCGGCGACCGCGGATGGCTTGGGCGCGTGGTAGGGCACCCCAGCCCAATTGACCGTCGAGGGGTCCGGGGGGGGCAACGGAAAGGCTCGCCGCCCATCCTCCTCGTCCTTCGAGCCGGTGCTGCCGCCGAAGACCGAATCGAGCAACCCGCCCGCCGTCTGCGCTACCTGGCCCGGTGCGTCATCAGCTTCGACCCCGAGCGCCCGGACAACCGGGGGATGGGCAAGCTTCGAAGACGGCTGCGCCTCCATCGCTGGCAGGACGCCGCCGACTGCTGCTACGGGCATCGAGCTCAACTCGTCAGCCCAGGTGGGGCCGCAGACCGACCAACTGGTGGCAACGATCCAACCCCAAGTCACCAGTCTTCGTCGGCGAGTCTTTCGGCCAGCTTGCTCACTTCGGTGAGTTCGATGAATGGAACCGCTTGCCATCACTAGACGCTCATGGTACGTGAAATGATCGAATCGATTGCTCGACCGACCCGCCCGCGGAATCACGCGAGCGGTGTCGACGCGCTCTAATCAACGCTGGTATCGGTAAGACGGCTTGTGTCAATTGAATCAATTCGGTCGATTCGTGGAGTTGTATCGTCGGAAGGGGAGCGTGCAGTTGATGTTGACGCTCCACAATTCGCTGTCGCGCGAGAATGGAAAGGGATAGGAAACGGATGAATCGTCGGCAAAAAATCGAAGCGATGTTGGTCGAAGAACCGGGTGACACGTTTCTTCGTTACAGCCTGGCCATGGAGTTGCGGAGCGAAGGGGACCATCCCGCTAGCGTCGCAAAACTCGGCGAATTGACCCGCGACGATCCGCCATACGTGCCGGCGTTCTTCATGGCCGCGCAGCAACTGGCGGATCTCGGACAGGTCGAACGGGCGAGAACCTTCCTGCGAGACGGCATCGAAGAGGCTCGGCGTCAGGGGGATTCGCACGCGGCGGCCGAAATGAGTGAACTCTTGGCGCGGCTCGGCGAACTGGGCGAAGGCGACTCGGTCGATCTGTAAGCCGCCGGCCTTCACCCTGCGTGGCCCCCGACCATGGCGACCGAACAGACCGAAGCGATCGTCCTGCGTTTGATCGAGTTCAGCGAGACGAGCCTGATCGCAACTTTGTACAGCCGCGATCTGGGGCGAATCTCCGCCATCGCCAAAGGGGCGCGGCGGCCGAAGAGTCCCTTCGACGGGGCGCTCGATCTGCTCGCCGTCTGCCGGATCGTCGTGATCTGCAAGTCCTCCGACGCGCTCGATCTGCTGACCGAAGCCAAATTGCAGCGACGATTTCGCGCCGCCAGCCGATCGCTGCTGCGGTTGAATTGCGGCTACTATGTCGCGGAGGTCTTGCGACTGTGGACCGATTCCGGCGCGACGGCCAGCCACCCGCTGTACGATCTCACGCTGCGGACGATCGCCGCGATCGACGGCACGGAGGACCCGCTGTTCGCCGTGCTCCGCTTTGAATTAACCGGCCTCCGCATTTTGGGGCATGCCCCCGCGACGCGCGATTGCGTCGGCTGTGGCACCCGCGTCGATACGGCCGCGGCCCGAATTCCATTCGCCTACCATATGGGGGGCGTGCTCTGCCCCGCCTGTCGACCCCGTCAGCGGGAAGTTGCCTCGATTCGCCGCGAAGTGCTGCAGGCTTGCACGCGGCTGCAGGACGCGACAGGCGGGCCGGTTGAGGGTGTGGGCGAAAATTTGTATCGAGATCTCCGCGCGGTCGTCAGCCGCTGCGTCTGCACCCATCTGGGGGCCGTGCCGCGCACACAATCGCTGTTGCCAACAAAGTGGGTTTCCCATTAAGAACCACGACAAGGTGACGTCGGAACCTGATTTCCCAGGGTAGCGCTGGTCGTTACGACGTCGCCCCGAGCGTTTCACCTGCGACAAGGATGTCCGCCAGATGTTGTTACCAGAGCGAACTGCGAAGCGATCCGAACTGTCCGGCCATTTGTCGGCCTGGCGGTTGCGGCAGCTCCGTTTGTCGGCCGGACTGGTCTTGGTCTCGTCACTCGCGTGGGGCGGCTGCGCCGGGATCGAATCGCCCGGTTGGATGCGGTCGGCCACCAACCGCGTTCAACGGACCTTCAACGGCGAGGACAGCGTGCCCATCAGCGCTCAGGAACGGGAGGAGCGGCTGGCCAAGGCACGCATTCACTGGCAGGTCGGCGACGAAGTGTTCCGCGGCGCGACTCAAAAGCCCCGTGAAGCGGCCGCCAAGGACTTCATCCAGGCCGCCAAGCAATTCGAAAAGGCGGCCAAGGCGCATCCCGGATCGGCGATCGCCCAAGACGCCCTGTTCATGCAGGGAGAAAGTCTATTTTTCGCCGACCAATTGCCCAAGGCCGAGCAGGCGTACGGAAAATTACAAAAGCAGTTTCCCAACTCGCGGCACAACGACCGCGCCGCGGCCCGGCTGTTTTCGATCGCCCAGTACTGGATCGAAACGGAGCGAGCGGGCGGCAGCAAGATCATGCCGGTCAACTTCGTCGACAGCAAACGCCCCTGGTTTGACATCGATGGTCACGGGATCCGGGTCCTTGATCAGATCCGCTACAACGATCCGTCCGGTCGCCTGGCTGATGACGCGACGATGGCGGCCGCGGTCGAGCACTTTCGCCAAGGCAAGTACGCCGATGCCGATGAGTTCTTGACCGACCTGCGGGAGACGTTCACCGACAGCGACCACCTGTTCAACGCCTACATGCTCGGCATCCGCTGCAAGCTGGAAATGTACGCCGGGCCGAAATACAGCCAACTGACGCTCGACGAGGCGGATAAATTGATTCGCCAAGTGCGGACCCGCTTTCCCGACCGGATGCAGGAGCCGGCAACTCGCGACACGATCGCCAAAGCGGCGGCCGAGGTCGATTTCCGCAAAGCCGAACGACTGTACGTTCGCGCCCAGTATCGCGAACGCCGCCGCGAATACGGAGCCGCGCGACTCTACTACCAACAACTGCTGGCCGATTTCAACATGACGCCTTATGCCGACCAGGCGACCACTCGACTCGCCGCGATCGAACCGTATCCCGCCATCCCCGATCGGCCGCTGATTTGGCTGACGAAAGTCTTCCCGGAAGCGAAACGCGTCAAGCCGCTGATCACCTCCGATTCCGGCACGGTGCTGCGATGACCGCCGCGTGGTGGTCGCGCCGATCGGGATCCGCCTCGCCGCGTCGGGTGTCGCGGGTGACGCTGGGCGCTTGGGCCGCCATCGCCGCGGTGGCCTTGGTCGGCGGGGCCTGCGCGCCCTACCAGTTCGGCGCGCGGGCGCTGTTCCGCGACGACATTCGCACCGTCCATGTTCCGATCGCCCGCAACGATACCTTCCGGCATGACCTCGGTCCCCGCTTGACCGAGGCGGTCGTTCGCCAAATTGAGCTCCGTACCCCCTACAAGGTCACGGGCGATCCCAACGCCGACAGCACCTTGCGGCTGCGCGTCATTCAGCAGGGCAAGAGCGTTCTGACCGAAGCGAGCAGCGACGATCCACGGGCGTTGGATGCCGTCGTCGGCGTCTCCGTCGATTGGATCGATCGCCGAGGTGGCCCGCTGCTCCGTGACCAATGGGCGCTGGAAACCGCGCAAGCCACTCAGGTGATCCAGTCCAGTCGCTTCGTTCCCGAGGCGGGACAATCGATCCAAACGGCGATGCAAGAAACGATCGATGACCTGGCCGATCGGATCGTGTCGCAAATGGAGTCGCGGTGGTGATGACTGAACCGCCGGTCTGGAAGTTGGCCCGCCGCGAATTGCGGGCGATCGGCCCCGAGGGCGGTCGACGGCCGCTGGTGATGGGGATCCTCAACGTCACCCCCGACAGCTTTTCCGACGGTGGCCAACACGGCACCACGGAGGCGGCCATCGCGGCCGGGATCCGCATGGCGCGGTACGGCGCCAGCATCATCGATATCGGCGGCGAAAGCACTCGCCCCTACAGCGCCCCGGTCGACGCGGGGGAAGAACTGGCGCGGGTCTTGCCGGTGATCCGTGGGCTGGTCGGACGCGTCGACGTGCCGCTCAGCATCGACACCAGCAAAGCGGTTGTGGCGGATGCGGCGCTGGCGGCCGGGGCCGAAATCATCAACGACGTGACCGGCCTGGAAGGCGATCCCGCGATGGCGGAAGTGGCGGCCCGCACCGCCGCCGGCGTCTGCGTGATGCACATGCGCGGCACACCCCAGACGATGCAGGACGATCCCCGCTACGACTGCGTGGTCAGCGAGATCGAGGACTATCTGCGCCAGCGGCTTGCGTGGTGCATCGAACGCGGCATCGCGCCCGAGCGGATCTGCCTCGACCCCGGCATTGGCTTCGGCAAGACCCACGCGCACAACTTAGAATTGTTGCGGGCGACCGCCAGGTTCGTTGGCATCGGCCCCCCGATCCTGATCGGGCATTCACGAAAAGGGTTCATCGGCAAGCTGATCGGCGATCCCCAGGCCGATCGCGATGCCGGCACGCTGGGGGTCTCGTTGGCCGTGGCGGCGGCCGGCGCCGCCGTGATCCGGGTGCACGCCGTCCGTCCGACGGTCGAGGCGTTAACCCTCTTCATCGCCGCCGGCGGTCTCGAGCGAGGTTGATCCGAGCCGCCCGCCGCCTAGCCATTCACGGGCGCCGTTTTTCTCTGCCAACTCCCGATAACGCGATTTTGTTGTTGTCCGGATTCGTCCATTCGATCCGGTGCACCGTCTCGAGCGCCTGGCCCGCCGCGGACTGCACCGGCAACCTATGGTGCAGCAAACTGGTAGGTCCGCAGCTTCGCCTTGTACAGGCTGGTGCTAGTCGCATCAGCGGTTGTCTGCAGCTTCTGCCGTATCGCACCGATCTGCGCCGGCGTGGAACTCGTGCCGGCCAGGTTGCCTCGCCGCAACGTCGTTTCGATTCCGCAGTTGTTCTCTAGCTTTTGCCGGTCGCCAAGTTGGCGATATTCTGGAACTTCGACCCCGGTGGGCGGGGTGAAACGCTAGACAATGCGGTTGTGCATCCCATGCTCGAGACACAATGCCTTGCTCATAGGAAATCTCTTGTCCGAACCGATAACGCAGCCGCTGCTGCTCTACCTCGGGATGTCAGTCGATAGCGTTGCAGACGGCTTCTGGGCTTGTCGGGAACAGTCATCTCCACCAATCCCAAGGCCATGGCGGCCTGCTGGTACTGGCGGCGGAAGTGCTTCTCGTCGTTCAGCCCCAAGGCGTCCATGAGTTCTGAGCGACTCATCGCGCCCCGCAATACGCTTATGAGACGAGTGACTTCGGGGGTGACTTCGGGGGNNGGGGGTGACTTCGGGGGTGACTTCGCCGTGGGGGGCCGGTGCACTTGCCGACCCGGCTTTGCCCTGCACCAAATCCCGATACGCCGCATCGAACGGAAATGTCATCCACAAGCCTCCCATGTCCAGACGCAACAGTGGCTCGGGCACCCCAGCCTGCCGGCAGGCGATGAAAATGCGTTCGATCCCCCGGCCCCAGGCCTCGATCTCACCGGCACGGAAGAAGGCATTGGCCACATCAGGATTATGCGGCTGTGAGGTATGCGGGCGCAGCAGTGTCTCGGCCGTCCAGCCTTCGGGTAGCACGGCCGGGTTCCAAAGCACCAGTTGGTTGTCGTAGACGCGGATCTGTACCGGTGCCGGCGTCATGTAGTCGCGGTGCACCAACGCGTTCAGCACCGCCTCCCGCAGCGCCTCGCGTGGCACGGGGAAACGCTCCACCCGTACGATGTCCTGGTAGCTTACAGTTGCCTTCAGGTACTTGGTAAGCAGCAGGTCCAGTGTCTGTCGCACCTGGGTGAACAGGTCGCCGTTGACCTCGTCGTGGTAGACCAATTCAGCCGCTTCGCGGAAGAAGCCAATCTTCACGAAGGCACCGCCCACGTACCGCAGCGGGTCGGGGTGGAAAAGTAGCACGGCGGCGCGTTTGAGATAGTCGCCTTCGGTCAAACGCAGCCGGTCTAGCAGCGAGGCATCGGGCTCGGCCAGCGCCGCTTCATCCAACCTGCCGCTGCGCGAGGCCAGCGACCGGAACCGTCTGAAAACGCTAGGTGACAGGTCGGCTACCGTGACACCGGGCTGGGGCGCGCCGTCCCAGGTACGGCCGTAGCGACGCAATAGAAAGCGGTCTAAAGCCGCGCCCTTTAGCTCTTGCAGCGTGCTGCCGCTGCGCTGGTAGTAGTGGCCGCGGTAGCTGATGGGAGTTGGGTANNTACCAGCGTGCCGCCCTGGGCGTTGGCAAAAGCGGAGACCCACTTCAAATGATCGTCGCGCCAGGCCTCTTTCCATTCCAGTTGCTGGTGTTCGGCGTTCATGCCAGGCGGGTCCTTCCGGTCAGGAGTTCGTGCATCATCCAGTGCCCGAGCGCGCGGGCGTGGTCGCGGCGAGCTTCGAGGGAGGCGTCCGGTTCAGCCAGGTCGACGGGCTGCTCAAGGATTTGACCATGCGAAGCCAGTTGCAGGATGCCGGCATTGTCTTTAGTGGCCGCCAGGCGCGAAAGGAGCGAGCTACTTATCTGGCCAATGAACGCGCGCAACGACCGTCGTCCTCGCAGGGATTGATTCTCGAAGAAATCTCGCGCCAGGGTGTCAAAGGTTCTGAGCAGTTCGACGATATGCGACCAGCTCAGTATGGCACACAGCGCGTGCATAACTTCATGGCTGGGGTAGGTTCGCGCAGGCAGTATGCACAGCCACAAGTGGCGGGCGCGCCAGCCCCGCCCGTACTCAGCCGTCAACTGCGGACCCAGTATGGCGACGATCTTCTCTGCGTAGCCCGTACGCTCGTTACCCAACACTTCGTGGTGGATGCGGCGACAAGCCTGCCAATACAACAAGCTCAATTCAGCATTGACAGCCGTTGCCGCTCGCTGCCGCGCGCCTTTGATCAACTGTCGGAATTTGGCGACGACGCCTACCGAATTGGGGGTGGGGGGCGGTTGGCTCATGCGGCGGCTTCCTGCAGGCGTTGAGGCGACCAGACAATCTCCACGAGTGCCGCCAGCAGTTCGCGCCGGGCCAGTTGTTCGTCCTTGGTGAATTTCGTGAACGCCTTGAACGGCAAGTGATACTTCTCGGCGAACTGCCGGAACTGCGGTTGGTGCTTGTACACGCTGGCATCCAGGCTAGCCGCATAAAAGTTTTGATTGGCGTAGTACGTCCGCTTCTGCTCAAAGGGCTTGGCCTGGAGACTGCGATTCACGTCGGCCGGCAATAAGAGTAGTGACGCGACATGATTGCGGCACTCTACGAACTCAGGTTCGTTGGCGAACAGTGCCTTCACCGCCTCGTAGTCGTCGGCCCAGATGTGCTCGATATCGAAGGGGTTCTTGACCTCGCGGTTCACCAGTTTGTCGAAGGATTCGGTGCGCCCGGCGCCCATCTCGGTGGCCTCGGTAATGCGCGCCAGCAGGTGATAGATGTACCGCCGGCTGAACTGGTTCAGTCCCAGTCCCTGGAGCCCCGCTCGGCCCTTGGCCACGCTGCCCTCAAAGGTCACCTCGTCCTCGGCCAACTTCTCCTGCAGGATGCCGACCAACTCGGCCAAAGGTTTACGGCGAATATCGCGGCACAGCAGCCACATCGCGTAGGAAACGCTGGAGTACCCCACCCGGATGTAGTTGACGGCCCGGCGCATCAGCCAAATGTCCAGGTAGGTAGCCGTCACCGCCAGTTTGCGGCGCACTGTCTCGTCGTCATCGGTCTCCACAAGCGGTGCCAGCAGCACCGTGCTCTGCCAGGTGAAGTCGTTATGGGCGTTGTAGTAAAGGGCCTGCAGACCCGGCGTGTAGTGCCGGCTGGCGTGTTGGATGCGCCGGTAGGCCTTTGCGAAAAAGGGAAAGCTCTCGGCCATCATCCTCACGTTGGGCTGCGCCTTGCCCAGGCCCAATCGCTCGGATTGGTCGCGCACCCAACGGTGGAAGACCGAGCCGATCAGCTCCCAGTCCTTGTCCGCGGAACCGGCCCTGCGCTCGCGGATAGTCTCGGCGTACTGCGCCCGCAGCCAAGCTTTGATGCAGTTTGCGTCGCGCTCGGGCTCGTGGGAGCCACCCCAGGAAATCAGCTCAAGCACCTGCTGCTTCCAGGTCTGGTTGGCCTGCTGCCGAGCCTGGGGGTCCTCGATGGGGGCCAGCAGATAGGCCTTGAGCATGTCCACCGGGCTCAACGGTTTGCCCCGGTCGTTCATCGTCTCGAAGATGGCGTAGGCGTAGCTGTCGTTGTCAGTGGCGATCTCGATCAGGCCTACCTGCGTAAGCAACCAGTAGATGAAGTGCGGAAGCGCGGCACCCAGTTCGGCCAGCAGGTCGTTGTCCTCGATGTCTCGGTAGCGGGCATACATCGTCTGGATGGACTCGTCCTTGCCGTCCGGGTTGTAGGGCTCGCCCTCGAACAACGCTTTGATAACGGGCAGACGCTCGAGGATGTCTAGATTGAACTTGGGCTGGCCCAGGTTGTCGCTGAAGATCAGCGGGGCCACCGTTTGCACTACGGGCAGACTCTGTGCCTTGGCGGCGCGGTACAGGCAGATCAGCAGCAGCGTCAACGAAGTCACTCGCTGCTGGCCGTCAATCAGGTAGTTCTTGCCATTACGTTTGCTGACGATGATGGAGCCGAGAAAATATTCGCCGTAGCTACTGACCGCAGGCGTCTCGTCGCCCGGCTTGTAGTGACTGAAGAACTTAGCCTGCAGGTCGGAGAGCAGCTCGTCAATGTTCTTCTTCTCCCATTTGTATTCGCGCTGGTACTCGTCGATGGAAAACGACTGGCTCTGCAGCAGCTGCTGCATGATTGCGGTAGTGGGGGGTGATGGCGCTCATACCAGGCGGGGCCTTCCGTTCAGGAGATCGGTCACATGCGTTGCTTGAGCCCGCGAGTCTTACCTCGGCGGGCTTCGATTGTTACCACCTCGGAGCCAATATTAGAGGGTGGCGGCGCCGATTTCAGTCCTGTCCTTTAGCGGCTTCCAGGTCCCGAGAGCTGACGCCTTGGAAGATGACCAGGGGTGAGGCGAAGAAGTCGCTGCTGCCGCAATTGTCGCTGTTTTAGGTGATGAACAGGATGAGTAGAACGTAATCCTTGTGCTGGCTGGCATCTATCCCGCCGCGCAGTTCGTCGATACCGCCTAAGCCGCGATGGTCCGGGCGTCGAGTTGCGGTTCGCGGAGCGATACGATCGCGATCCCAGCCCGCTCGGCGGCGGCGAAGGTTTGCCGCTGGTCGACGATGATCGTCCGCCCCGCTTCGATCGCGATCGCGGCACCTTTGGCATCGCGGACCATCTCCACGGTTTGCGGGCCGATCGTCGGGACGTCAAACCGCATGTCCTGCCGCGGCTTGGCGACTTTGACCAGCACCCAGCCGCCACGGCGGCAAAGCTCACCCGTCCGCCGGATGCAAGCGTCGGTCCCTTCGATCGCTTCCACCGCCAGGACCGCGCCGTCCTTGACCGTGATGCTCTGGCCGATATCCAGACCGCCCATCTGCTTGGCGATCTGCCAACCGAACTGGATGTCATTTTCCAGCCGCAACGACCGATTCTTGCCGACCAGCCATCCCGGTGTGGCGAGCAGTTCGGGGGCTAGGTCGGTCGCGGACGTCACTTCCATCGAATGGCGTTGATACATCTGGGTTACCGCCGTCAGAAGGGAATCGTCCCGCGCGTTTCGCTGACGGCTCAGCAACAGCGGGCCGAACGTTCGGATGCATTCCAGGTCTGGGGTATGCCGCAGCCACGGCGAGCCGCGGTATAGCAGATCGGCCTTGAACAACTTGCCCGCCATCGTCACCTGACGGACGCCGAGCTTGCGAAAGTACTTGATGTGCGACCCCATCCGGCCGACGCCCGACCACAGCACGTGATCGCAGAGGTACTCCAAATGCTGATCGGCGTGATCCGGGATCGCCACACAACAGACGGGAATCCGCCGCGCGACCAACGACTGCGCGACCAGCACCGGGAACCGACCCCAGCCCGCGATCAGGCCGATCGGCCGCGTGGTATCGGTGGCGAGCCTGCGCAGGCTGCCTTGGGGATGATAACCGCCAAACATCGATTCAGTCGCCTCAGGCCGCGGGTCGACGAAATGGGATGCAGTGCGGCGATGGCGAGGTTTCGTCATCGGCCGCCGAATCCAGCTCCGCTCGGCTGGACATTGCGTCGTCCTGAACATCGACCGAGGTATCCGCGTTAGTCCCCACCACGGGGTTCTCGCCGACGTGGTCGCCGGCGGCTGACGTGCTCACTTGGGAAAACCGGTTCTCCAAGTCGCGGCGGAGCGATTTCACTTCGCGGCGCAACTCGGGCAACCGCCGCTGCACGGCCATGATCTGCATCTGATCCCGCTGGCTCGTCGCGGGACTGCCGAGGTAGGTCTGGTCGCCGGCCAAGTTTTCCATCACCCCGGCCTGAGCGCCGACCACGGCATGGTCGCCCAGCGACACATGATCCGCCAATCCGACTTGGCCCGCGAGCACCACGTAGTCGCCGGTTTGACACGAGCCGGCGATGCCGACCTGGCTGCAGATCAGGTTGTGGCGGCCGATGTGGCAATTGTGGGCGATCATCACCAAGTTATCGATCTTCGTCCCCTCGCCGATCCGGGTCACGCCATAGGTGCCCCGATCGATCGTCACGTTCGCGCCGACGTCCACGTCCGCCTCGATGTGCACGTAACCGAGCTGCGCGGTCGAAACGTGCCGGCCATGAACTTGCCGATAACCGAAGCCATGGCCGCCGATGATGCTGCCGGCATGGATCAGCACTCGGGCGTCGATCCGCGAATGTTCATAGACGACGACGTTGGGGAACAAGCGGCAATCATCGCCGATCGATGAGTTTTCCATCACGACCACGCCGGGCATCAGATGGCAATTGTCGCCAATCACCACGCCGGCGCCGATCACGACACCCGCGTCGACTCGCGTGCCGCAACCGATCGAAGCGGTCGGATCGATCTGCGCATTGGAATGGATCGACGAGTATTCGACCGAATCTTCGCGCCGTGGACGAAACGCCTTGACCAGCTGGGTGAAGACCGCGTGAATGTCCTTGGTGACGACTTGCGTGCATTGCAGCGAATCGATCTGGCTCGCCGTCACCACGGCGGCCGCGCCCGAACGCAGGACCAAATTGGACCGCGCCGCGCCATCGACCAGGGTCACGCAGCCCGGACAGGCATCGCGCAGCGGCAGGGCATCGGTACATCGCACCAACGGGTCCCCGATGATCAACAAATCGTCAAACCCGACCAGCAATTCCTGCAGCGTTTTGGGAGGCGTTTCCGCTGTCATTTTTCGACTTCCTGTCCTGAGTTGGCGTCCTTGCCCAGGCTTGCATGCCCAACCAGCGTTCTATCGACTTCACCGAGTCGCGGACAAGGCCAATCCGAACGAATCGGCGCGGCGCAGCCGAATCCGCGTCGCGCTCGCCGCCAGCCCCACCCCGTCCGTCACTCGTCGCTGACCGCTTCCTTGATCGCGAGCACGACCGCCGCGCGGCCCCAATGACTCGCCAAAATCCGCTCGACGTCGATCCCGAGCGACTGACCGAGCCGAATCGCCAAGTCGAAATCACGCACGCCTTGGTATTGGTTGGTCACCCCCGCGTCGGTGTACAGCGTCTGCGAGTCGTGGCGAAAACCCGATTCATGCGCGTCGACCAACTCCCCGATCCAGGCCGCGGGAACGCCTCGCGATTCGCAGTGGGCGACCGACCAGACGTGGTCTCCGGTGCATTCTTCCAACAGCACCAAGGCGCGGTGACGTGGCAACCCGCTCATCTCATCTCGTCCCGTCGCCGCCGGCGATCACTGGATATCGCCCAGATATTCTTGGCGAACCTTGGGGTGCAACTTGACGTCTTCGGGCGACCCGTCGATCAACACCTGGCCTTGATAAATCACGTAGCAGCGGTCGACGGTATCGAGGATTTCCCGGGCCGCGTGGTCGGTGATCAGCACCGCGATGCCCGAATCGCTGAGCTGCTTGATCACCAATTGGATCGACTGCACCGTGACCGGGTCGATCCCCGCGAACGGTTCGTCGAGCATCACGATCCGCGGGTTGCTGACCAAACACCTGGCGATTTCCAACCGCCGCCGCTCGCCTCCGGACAGGCCCGATGCCTTGCTCTTGCGGATGTGCGTGATGTTGAACTCCTCGAGCAACTCGTCGGTTCGCTGCAACCGCGTTTTCCGATCGACGCCCAGCAATTCCAGCAGCGACGAAATGTTCTGTTCGACCGTCAGCTTCTTGAAGACGCTCGGCTCCTGAGGCAGGTAACCCATGTGGCCGTCCCGCGCGCGGCGAAACATCGGCCAGTCGGTCACGTCCTGGCCGCTCAAGAAGACCCGCCCCCGATCGGGCTGAACCATGCCGCAGATCATACGAAACGAGGTCGACTTCCCGGC
>DITY01000054.1:0-11285 GCA_002422955.1 Planctomycetaceae bacterium UBA6172 | reverse complement strand
GTAATCTACCCGAATACAGGGACCCCAAGGCAAGGTCGAAAATGCGGATCGCCCAAACCGCCAGCCAGGGGGGCTGCCGTGACCCGATGCGGATTTCGCACGCCCTGCGGTAACAATCTGCCAACGCCACATTGGCGGCGCGGCTAGAATAATTGAGTGGTCTTTCTAGGAATTTAGCCATGTCCCTTACGGGCTTACCACCCTAGGTGCCGAGGCCGAAATGGTCACAGCCGGAATGGTCACAGCCGGAACGGTCACGGGACCGCTACGCATCGCAGGAACCGGAATTGTCATCGCAATCGAGCCCATCGCTGTCACCCGTTCACTGCGGGCGGAGAAGCCATTGGTCGCGGCGTGGTCTGCTGCAGACGTTAGCGGGCGGAACGCTGCTGAGCCCCGTGTCGCGGCTGTTGGCGGAGGGGGCGGCATCGCCGACGGCGGATCCGGCCCGCCCGCGCTCGGTGATCCTGCTCTGGTTGCAAGGTGGCCCCAGCCAATTGGAGACTTTCGATCCGCACCCCGCATCGCCAGGTGGGGGGCTGGTCAAACCGATCCCGACCTCCGTCCCAGGGCTGCGGATCGCCGATACCTTGCCGAGGCTAGCGGAGCAGATGCATTCGCTGGCCTTGCTGCGAAGCGTGGTCGGCAACGAAGGGGACCACGAACGGGCGATCTACCAGATCAAGTCGGGGTATCGCCCCGATCCGACGCTGGTACACCCCGCGTTCGGCGCGATCCTCTGCCATCAGAGCGACCTCGGGGCCGAGATCCCGCGACACATTTCGATTCTGCCCGCCGGCTCGCCGGGACGGGGTGGCTATCTGAGCGCCCAGTACGACGCGTTCCAGGTCAATGACCCGGCCAGCCCCGTGCCGGACGTCCAACGCGGGATCGAGACCGCTCGCTACGACGCGCGGATCAAGGATCTGATGGACGTGCTGGAGCCGCGGTTCGCGAGGCGGCGGTTGGTCGATTTGGATCGGGCTCGGACAATGCATGTCGCCACCACCCGCTCGGCGCTGACGATGATGACCAGCGACCAGTTGGCTGCCTTTGATCTGCAGGTGGAACCCGCGGAGTTGCGGGAATCCTTCGGGGACACGCCGTTCGGCCGCGGCTGCTTGGCGGCGATTCGGCTGATCGAAGTCGGCGTCCGCTGCGTCGAAGTCACGCTGACGGGCTGGGATTCGCACATCAACAATCACGCCTTGCAGACGGCGGGCTGCAGTGCCCTGGACCCGGCCGCTGCGGCGCTGATCGAGGAACTGCGGCGCCGCGATCTGCTCGATACGACCCTGGTCGTGATCGCGGGCGAGTTCGGTCGGACGCCGAGCATCAATCCCGCGGAGGGACGTGACCACTGGGTCCACGGCTTCTCGATCGCGCTGGGGGGCTGCGGCATCCGCGGCGGCGTCGTGCATGGCGAAACGGCAGCGGAACGCAACCCGGACGATCCGGCCGCCGGCATCAAGGATCCGGTTAGCGTCGCCGATGTGCACGCCACGATGCTGTCGGCGCTCGGCATCGATCCCGAGCTGGAACTGCAGACGCCGATCAAGCGACCGATGAAGCTGAGTGAAGGGACACCGATCGCTGGCCTGATCGATCGGGATCGACTGAAGGCTTAGGCACCGCGCTAGGCCGCTCTCCGCTCGTCCAACTCGCGGCTCGCCGCGGTCGTTTTCCGGGTCGACGCCACGGCGCGTTTCCACAACGCCACGACCTCACTGGTCAAGCTCTTGGCCACGGTCTGGCGATAGGGCGAGTCGGCTGGCAAGCTCGCCATCAGTCGCTCGTGTGCCTCAGCCAAATTGTGGTACGGCATCGACGGGAACAGGTGATGCAAGCCGTGAAAGCGAGTTCCCACCGGGCCCCAAAGTTCGCTGAGCCAAGGATGATTCGGATAATTGACCGAATCGAGCAATTGGTCCTCGAACGACATCGCGGTGCCATCGCCCGTCCAGCGGTGGGCGCCGAGCGTGCGAATTTCGTTCAACGCCACCACCGCGACGCCGACCGCGTAGGCGATGAACCAGATCGGGTCGACCGGCTCGCCGCGCAAGATACCGCCACGGACCAAAAACCAAACGCACCACGCGAAGCACAAGGCCTCTTGGAGCAGGATGATGCGATGGATTTGGGGCGTGAGATCGGTCCGCCGGTAGCTCGGGTCGACCACCATCGTCGAGGCGTGGCGATGAAAGAATTGGCGGGCGCCCGGCACGACCCAGCAAATCGGGCTGATGATCAGGAACCGGGCCAATCCCAACAACGGAATGATCATTGCTTGCAGGATGAATCCGACGATCAGCCAAGGGCCGCGATGGCTCAGGCTGAGATATTCGCCGTCATGTTCCGTCCCGTAATGTTGACGCCGGTGATGATCGACATGCGGATAATAAAGGAACGACGGGGCGAGAAAGAAAATCCCGCAGAGGGCGTTCCAAGCGACGCGAAAGCCGCGAAACCCGCGCTTGGGCAAATGCACCAATTCGTGGATGAACATCACCGCGCGAAGATACAGCAGGACCGTCGCGACGAAGGCGATGGCCAACACGGGCCAGAGCGCCGGCGAATCGGGGTACCAGCGGGGCAGAAAATACAGCGAATGAAACGCCAGATGGCCGCTGATGATCGTGGCGAGGAAATCGCCCCAGTAGATCAGGGGGTTCGGTTGCTGCAGGTCGCCGACCAGGCTGCGAGCCTCCGAAAATGAAAATCGTGAGGATGACATGGTGTTCAGTGAAGAGCTCGGGTTGAATGCCCCACACGCCTGGAGGGTAGCCAAACGCTTCGGGAGGGGCACGACGTCCGCGGATCGCTCGCCGTCAGCCCATCGGACCCGTGGGCTGGACGGTTGACGAGCCGCGTTGGGGATTGCGGTTGACCGCTAGCCAATCGATCATGCGACGCAAAAATCAATTTCACTTCATTGAATCGGCATTCGCCGTCACCAAACTGAAGTCGAATCACGCGATCGGGTCAAATCGAACGATTGTGCGGACCGAATTTTCCTCTCATTTTACTCAACCCCACCCGGCTAGACATGAAGATCGCGATCATCGGTGCGGGCGCGGCGGGCATGATGGCGGCCGCCATCGCGGCCCAGCGGCTGGCCGGGGCTGGGTCGGACTCCCAGGTGATCGTCCTGGAGAAAAACCGCAAAGCGGGCGTCAAAATCTTGATGAGCGGTGGAACCCGCTGCAATCTGACGCATGACTGCGGCCCCGAGGGGATCATGGAAGCCTTCGGACGGGGTGGGGCGTTTTTGCGACAGGCACTGGCCACCCTGTCCCCCCGCGATGTGGTGGCGCTGTTTCATTCCTTGGGGGTGGCGACGCAGATCGAAGCGACCGGCAAGATCTTCCCCGCGAGCAACCGCGCCCTCGACGTCCGCGACGCCTTGCAGGGCTACGCCGAACGGTCGGGGGCGGAGATCCGCTTGGGTTGCGGTGTCCGGGCGGTGCGGCCAGCACCCGATACCGGTCGGTTTCAAGTGGTCCTCGACGACGAAACGCTCGATTTCGATGCCGTGATCTTGACCGTCGGCGGTAAGAGTTGGCCGGGCTGCGGGACCATCGGCGAAGGCTACGCCTGGATGCGGGAGTTGGGGCACACGGTGATCACGCCACGACCGGCCCTGGTCCCGCTGGTCGGCGGCGAGGAATGGATGCATGGGCTCAGCGGTTTGACGTTGGATGACGTCGAGGCGAGCGTTTGGAGCGTGCCGCCCGAGGGTCAGAAACGTCCCAAAAAACCGGCGCTCACCCGCCGCGGCGGTTTCCTGTTCACCCATTTCGGCTTTTCCGGGCCGACGGCCATGGATGTCAGCGGAGTGATCACGGCGGCCGACAGCCCCGCGCAAACGCGACTGACACTCGACCTCGCCCCCGACTATTCGGCCGACCAGATCGAGCGGTGGTTCGAAGACCAGCGCCGCGAGGGAGGCGGACGCAAGACGCTGGCCGCGACCCACCGCTGGTTCCCCAAACGCCTAGCCGAAGCGGTCGGAGAAGTCACCGGCACGGCCGATTGCACGCTCGCCGAATTGCCGCGGGCCAAGGCGAAGGCGTTGGTCGATTCGATCAAGAACTTGACGCTTCCCGTCAGCGGGACCCGTGGGTTTGATAAAGCCGAAGTGACCGCGGGCGGTGTCAGCCTGAAAGAGGTCGACCCGCGCACGATGCAAAGCCGCCTCATCCCCGGCCTGTTCATCGCAGGTGAAATCTTGGACCTGGACGGCTGGATCGGAGGCTACAACTTCCAATCGGCCTTCAGCACGGGATACCTGGCCGGCGAACACGCGGCGCGACATGTTTCGGAGGCCGCATGCCCGACCTGATCGCCCAAGGGACTCACCCCCGCGAGCGTTGGCGGCGGGCCTTGCCCAGCCCGACGTTGCCCAAGCAAGCGGCCGACCCGGCCCCCGCAGCGCGAGCCGATTGCGAACCATCCCGAATCGATCCGCCCCGCATCGCACCGCCGGCGGGGACGGAGTACGAGATCGTGGTCGGACGCCTCGGCGCCGGCGTTTGGGAAACGCCTTGGGACGACCGCATCTCCCGGCGACATGTGACGTTGACCATCGGTCCCGCGGGGGCGGTGATGGTCCGCAAAGTCGAATCCGCGCGGAATCCGGTCTTCTATCGCGGCCAGCGGCAGGATTCGTTTCGCCTGCAGCCCGGCGAGCACTTCGTGATCGGCCACACGACGTTCACGCTGGCGGTCCGGCCGGAAGCTTGCGAAGCCGAACGACCACGGGAGCTGGCCGAGCACCTGTACGAGGAGGCCGACCTGCGCGGGCGAGGCTTTCGCGATGGCCCGTCGCGGATCGAGGCCTTGAGCCGGTTGCCGGAGATCATCCGCGGCAGTAGCAGCGACGAGGAACTGCTGGTCCGCGTCGTCAGCCTACTGCTCCACTCCATCCCCGCCGCGTCAGCCGTGGCGGTGCTGGACTTCGGCAGCGATCAGCCGGGCCAGCCGACCTTGCTACGATCTCCGCGCGTGCTGCATTACGACCACCGGATCGCCGATCTGCAGGGGCCTCGCCCCAGCGCCGGCCTGGCACGACAGGCTCTCGCCACGCGGCAGAGCGTGCTGCACCTGTGGGGCAGCGCGGCCAGCGATTCCGGTCCGCCCCGTCCGGACCGCGGCCGCGATCCCGTTGTGGAACAAGCGTCCGACTACACGGCGAGCGAAGGGATCGACTGGGCCTACTGCGTCCCGCTGCCGAACGATTGCTGCGCCGGATGGGTGATTTACGTCACCGGCCCCCTGCTGCCGACGCTCCACAGCGGCCGCGAATCGTCGCGCCAAACCGCCGCGGACGACTTTCGCGATGACATCAAATACACCGAATTGGTCGGCTCAACGCTGGCCCAGCTCCGCATGGCGCGGCAAGCCGAGCAGCAGCAGATCGGCTTGCGACGGTTCTTCGGACCGGTCGTGATGGAGGCGATCGCTGGCAAGGACCCCGACGAGGTCCTGCGGCCGCGGATGGCTGAGCTGGCGGTGATCTTCTGTGACCTCCGTGGCTTCAGCGAACAGAGCGAACGCTCGCAAGAACAGCTGTTGGACCTGCTCGCTCGGGTCAGCGACGCGATGGGGGTGATGACGGGCGAAATCCTACGGCTAGACGGCGTGGTCGGCGATTTCCATGGCGATTCGGCGATGGGGTTTTGGGGTTGGCCGGTTGATCAAAGCGACGCCGTCGGCCGGGCTTGCCGCGCGGCGCTGCGGATTCGCGAGCAGTTCTACGATCCCGCTGGACAGCCGCGATTCGGGTTCCGCTGCGGGATCGGCATCGCCTCGGGCCAGGCCGTCGCCGGCCGGATCGGTACCCGTGATCAAGTCAAGGTCACCGCTTTCGGCCCGATCGTGAACTTGGCCAGCCGCTTGGAAGGGATGACCAAAACGTTTGCCGCGGACGTGCTCGTCGATGACCCTTCCGCCGCCTGGGTTCGCCAGCATGTCGCGTCCAGCCAAATGCGATTGAGACGGTTGGCGAAGCTCCGTCCCGAAGGCTTCGCCGCCGGGGTGATGGTTCATCAATTGCTCGGCGGTACCGAGCCGTCCGGTTGGGCGGGCCTTCAGGCTGACAAAGAATCGTACGAACAGGCGGAGCTCGCCTACCAAGCGGCCTTGGATCAATTCCTGAAGGGCGATTGGCCCGAGGCCGCGGAACGGCTCGGTCGATTGCCTCGGGGCGATCGGCCGACCGAGTTGCTGCTCGAGTTCATGCGGCGTCACGACGGAGCGCCGCCACCGGGCTGGGACGGCGTGATCGACATCGCTAAAACGGGGACTGCCTCGCCCTGAGTTCCTTGTCCCCTTCCCTCCGGTCGGAACCTTGATGAACCCCACGCCCGCCTCGAATCCGCTGGCCGTCGATCCGCCGGTACCCGACCTGGCGACGGCCGAAGCGATGCTGCTCGGGGCGCTCGGCCAGATCGCCTGGGCACGGCGATACACGCGAGAACTGCTCGCGGCCACGCCGCGTGAATTGTGGTTCCAGTGCCCTCGGCTCGGCCAACTCGGCGCGGAGGCGAGCGTGGAGCCTTCCGTGGCTGGGGAACAGGCGTCGTCGCTGGCCGTGACCAACATCGCCTGGCAGGTGGGACATCTCGCGGTCAGCCAATATGGCCTGCTGATGTTCCGCATTCATGGCCGTCGCGATGACGACTTGGAATTGGTGCCGGGCAAGTTTCGCAAAACCTTCAGCCGCGGTTCCGACCCGAGTTCGCCGAGCGTGTCGCAGTATTCGGCGGACGAACTGCTCGATCGCTTCGACCGCATCCATCAGGCGGCGCTGCTGGGCTTGACCACCGGTTTCGACCCCCGCGCCCTGCTGGAGCCGGTCGACATGCCCTACGCCGTCTATCCGATCAATCTCGGCGGGATCCTGTTTTGCCCGCTGCACGAGCAGATTCACTCGGGCCAGATCGGTCTGATCCGCCGCGGCTTGGGATTGGCCCCCGTTCGCTAATCACACCACCCGGCGGCTTACTTCACCTCAAGCCCCAGCCCCCATTCACGCACGCTCCCATGACCGCCACCGATCTCGAAGTCGTCCAAGAATCGATCTACGACCACCCCAAGTATTACGACCTGGTATTCGGTGCCGACTGCGCCGCGGAAGTGAACTTCATCCTCGCTTGCGCCAAGCGGTACGCGACCGGCAAGGTCCGCAAGTTATTCGAACCCGCTTGTGGCACCGGACGGCTGTTGGTCTCTTTGGCCAAACAGGGATACGAGGTTGCCGGGATCGACTTGAACCCCAAAGCGGTCGCGTTCAGCAACCAGCGGATGCGGCGCGGCGGATTTCCAGAATCGGCCTGGGAAGCGGACATGTCCGATTTCACGACCCGCAAACGATACGACGTCGCCTTCAACACGATCAACAGCTTTCGGCACCTGCACACGGAAAAGCAGGCCCTCGGCCACCTGCGGTCGATGGGCCAGTGCATTCGCAAAGGGGGACTGTATTTGCTGGGCGTCCACCTGACGCCGACGACTGCGAACCCGAGCGAGACCGAATCGTGGTCGGCCCGACGGGGCAATCTGGCCGTCAACACTCACATGTGGACGATCGATCGCAACAAACGGACTCGGATCGAACGGTTCGGCATTCGGTTCGACATCCACACCCCATCCCGCTCGTGGCGGATCGAAGACGTGCTGGTCCTCCGCAGTTACACCGCGCCGCAGATGGCGAAACTGATCGCCGCCGCCGAAGTTTGGGAGTGCGTGGAAACGTTCGATTTTCACTATGAGATCGACGAACCGGTCGAAGTCGACGCCGCCTGCGAGGACGTGGTCTACGTCTTGCGCAAACGCTGAAGCCGTCGACTGCTGCTCACACCGTCCCCCAACTTCTGGCCCGATCCCAGCCACGGCTTGAGTTTTCTCGCTAACTTTTCGAAACGGCGTCGTTAGGCGACGATTTGGCAATCTGGGTTGGGTTTGCCGTGCTTAACGATTCTGCTGGTGGTTCCGATTTTCAGTTGCCGATGGTGACTGTGTTTGCGGGATCGATCGCTTGTATCTCGCACCACCCCGATTTCGTCGCGTTATCGCGAAAATTATTGGCCGCAGCAGGAGGCTGAAGCATGTCCCAGGGAATCCCCGCCCACCCCACGTCCCGCCCGAGCAAACGAACGCTGCTCGTGTTCGCATTGGTCACCCTCGGCGGCACGGCAGCGGAGGCGGGTCATGGTCACGCCAAACATCGCCCCGCGCGTCGCTCTGCGATGCCCAATCCGATCTTTCGAACGCTCGATTCGGTCGCCGGCGGGCTCGATCTGATGGTGGAAAAATCACTGTCTTCGACCAAGAGACTGTCCCGCATGCTGACAGGGGATCGCCGCAGCCAGGCCTGCGATGAACTCCCTTGCGACTCGATGCTGCTCGACGGCCTGCCGCTGGAACAGGGACGGATGCCCAGCGGGGTGATCGATATCCAAGACGAGTCGACATGGAAGTTGGTTCCCTGCGAGGAGGACGACCAATGTGACCCGCGATCGCTGAACTCGTTGCCGATCCGAAAGGGCGGCCTGCCGTTCGCCTCCGACGCGATGGAAGGCCCGGTCCAACTGCTGCCGCTCGAACCGGCCCGCCGCTCGCCGAAGCTTGAAGCGAAGCCCCATCAGCCGGCTCCCGCTCGGCCGAAGCTCGAACAGCCCAAAGCCGTCGTGCCGCCCTTGCCTCCGGAAATCCAGGGCGAGCAGTCGGAGGAGGACTGGTTCGAAGAGTTCAGCCCGTCGATTCCTCCGGTCAAGCCGACCCCGCCGCGAGTCGATGCGGACACCAGCGACCCGTTCCGAGACGACCAACCGTCCAAGGCACCCGCCGCCAGTGAAATCCCGACGACCGATTACCGCAGTTGGGTCGAGCCGGTCAAGGAGCGGGACCTCCAGCGCCGCGGCTCCAGTACGGCGATACCGCTGGCGGCTCCCGCGAATCGGACCACTCCCGCCAAGAAAGCCGGCTACCTGCAACCCCCGTCCCGCATCCGCCGCTAGCCTGGCAACCCGCTTGCACACCACACTCGGTGGATCGCTTACACTAAACCAAGAGGCCCCCGACACGACGTTCATCGTCAGGATGACCGTCGCGGCGAGGGGCTCTTAGCCGTTTCTCATTCTCACTTCCCACCCCCATCCCACAGGGCGACCCACTCATGGCCAAGAATCAGCATCAACCGTCGGCCGATCAGCCTCTGAACGCTGCTTGCCGACCTCAACTGGCGTCCTGCTGCAACCTGCCCGTGTCGCGAGTGCTCGGCCGGCGAACGTTCCTGCAAGCCGGGGTGGCAACGTTGGCCGCGGCCTCGATCCCCTCCGCCGTCTTCGCGGCCCCCTCGCCCAAATCGGCCGCCGAAACCGTGGCCGCGGAACTCTACGCCTCGATGACCGACGCCCAACGCGCCGAGGTCTGCCATGACTTCAACGACGCGAAACGCTCTCGCGTCAGCGCCAACTGGCACGTCACCAAGCCGCTGATCGACAACGATTTCTACAGCGACAGCCAGCGGGCCATGATCGAAAAGATCGTCCGCAGCGTGACCAGCGAAGAGGGCTACAAGCGACTGCAGGACCAGATGGACTACGACGACGGCGGCTTGGGCGCCTACAGCATCGCGATGTTCGGCCAACCGGGTGAAGGGAGCTTCCAGTGGATGCTCACCGGCCGGCACCTGACGCTGCGAGCCGATGGCAATACCCTCGCCAAATCGGCCTTCGGCGGACCGGTCGTCTACGGCCACGGCGTCGAAGGCGACCCGGCGGACAATCTGTTCTTCTATCAAACCCAGCAGGTCAACGAAGTCTTCAAGGCTCTGGATAAAGACCAAGCCGGCAAGGCGTTGCTGGCCCAGGCCCCAGCCGAGAACGCGGTCATGCCCCAGGGCGCCGCGGGCAAGTTCCCCGGTTTGGCCGTCGCCGACATGACCCCGGATCAGAAGGAATTGGTCAGCAAAACGCTGGCGACGATCCTAGCCCCGTACCGCGACGAGGACGGGGCGGAAGCGATGGAACTGATCAAAGCCGGTGGTGGCATCGACGCGTTGCGATTCGCCTTCTACAAGCAAGGCGACTTGAAAGAAGACCAAGTCTGGGATATCTGGAGGATTGAAGGACCCAGTGCGGTCTGTCACTTCCGCGGGGCGCCTCACGTCCACGCTTACATCCACATCGCCGAGGTCAGTTGACACGATGCCGTCCGTTTTAGCGATCGCCGCCCACCATGACGACATCGAATTCGTCATGGCGGGCACCCTGTTGCGACTCCGCGCGCTCGGTTGGGACCTGCACTACATGAACATCGCCGACGGCTGTCGTGGTTCGACCACGATGGACCGACCGACGTGCGCTGCCGTGCGACTCGAGGAAGCGAAGCATGCCGCTCAGATCTTGGGAGCGAAATTCTATCCGCCGATCTGTCCCGACATGGAAATCGCCTACACCACCGATCTCCTTCGCAAAGTCGCGGCCGTGGTCCGGATCGCCAGGCCGTCGATCGTCCTGACGCATTCGCCGATCGATTACATGGAGGATCACGAGACAGCCTGTCGCTTGGCGGTTTCGGCCGCTTTCTGCCACGGCATGCCGAATTTTGAAAGCGATCCTCCGGTCGACGTCTACATGGAACCCGTCACGGTCTACCATGCCCAGCCCGTCGGCAACGCCACACCACTGGGCGAACGGGTGATCCCGAAACTGTACGTCGACATCACCGAAGTGCTGGAACACAAAGCGGAATCGCTCGCGGCCCATGCCAGTCAAAAGCTCTGGTTGGACCAGAGTCAAGGGATGGATTCTTACATCCAGACGATGCGAGACGGTTCGGCCGTCGTCGGACGGATGTCGGGCAAATATGCCTATGCGGAAGGTTGGCGCCGTCGCGAGCATTGGGGGTTCTGCGGCCCCGACGACGACCCACTCGCCACCGCGTTGCTCGGCCAATTCGCCATGCGCCCGCAGGCCTGAGTCCGCCGCGCGAACCCTCTCCCCATCCAACCTCGAAGCCAGCGACCCATCCATCCGGTCGCTACCCGCTCTCCAGGTTGGCCGCGCCCAGTCTCGCTGCTTTCTCCCTCCCCACACTAACCCCCGCGGCTCGACATCAGCTAACGTGGCCCAACGCCCCCCGCCTCGCCCGGCCGCTCTTTCGATTTCCCCGGCGCAAAAAACCTTTGGCAACTCCCTAGGATAAGTGTTATCCTCAGCCGAGGATAAGAATCCTAAATCGCCCTTATCCCCGGCCCCTCTGGGATAAGAATCTAGTTC
>DITY01000196.1:10731-13422 GCA_002422955.1 Planctomycetaceae bacterium UBA6172 | reverse complement strand
CGTGCCCTGCCATGATTCGACTCCGCTTCGCGATGCTTTGGCTCATTCTCTTTGCGATCGTCAACGGCGTTCCGGCGACAGCGGCCGAGCCGATCCGGCTGCGAGTACTCAGTTACAACATTCATCACGCCGAGGGGGTGGATCGCAAGCTCGATCTGGAGCGGATCGCGCGGGTGATCCGGTCGGTCTCGCCCGACTTGGTGGCGCTGCAGGAAGTGGACCAGTCCGTCAAACGTTCGAGCTCGGTCGATCAGCCCGCCGAGCTGGCTCGACTGACGGAGATGCAGGTGGCCTTCGGGAAAAACATCGAACTGCAAGGGGGCGGTTATGGGAACGCGATCCTGTCGCGGCATCCGATCACGCGGCAGCAGAATCATCCGCTGCCAAACTTCGAGCATGGCGAACAGCGTGGGCTGATCGAGGCCGAGATCGCCGTTCCCGGCTTGAACGCTCCGCTGTTATTTCTGGCCACGCATCTCGATCACCGGTCCGACGATCGCGAACGTCTGGCCTCGGCCGCGGCGATCAACGAGCTGATCGGGACTCGGCCGGACCAACCGGCGATCCTGGCGGGTGACCTCAACGATGGCCCCGAAAGTGCGACCTTGCACCGCTTCAAACTCCAGTGGACGCGAGCCAATGACCGTCCGCAGCCGACGATCCCGGTCGTCAAGCCGAGCCGCCAGATCGACTTCGTGCTCGTCCGGCCGCGGGCCCGCTGGAACACGATCGAAGTGCGGGTGCTCGACGAACCCGTCGCTTCGGACCACCTGCCGATTCTTGCCGTACTCGACCTGTTGCCCGAAACGCCCGCCGCCGCCCAGGGTGCGAGCCAATGATCCGCCTCGTTTTAACCGCAGCGCTGACACTGAGCTCGCTATCCTTCGCTCACGCCCAGAACTACCACAACGTCGACTGTGAGGGACGCTACCCGCATCACTTGCAAGGCATTTGCGTCGACCCCGAGGCGGTTTACTGGAGTTTTACCACCCAGCTCGTCAAAACGACGCTCGACGGCAAGCTGCTGATGAAAGTCCCGGTCGCTAATCACCACGGCGACCTCTGCCACCACGCGGGCAAGCTGTACGTCGCGGTGAACCTGGGCAAGTTCAACGACCCCGCCGGCAACGCCGATTCATGGGTTTACGTCTATGATGCCGCGACGTTGCAAGAGGTCGCCCGCCACGCGACTCCACAAGTCTTTCACGGCGCGGGTGGGATCGGCTGGCGCGACGGACGGTTCTACGTCGTCGGAGGTTTGCCAGCGGACATCGAAGAAAATTACGTCTACGAATACGACCCCGACTTCAAGTTCCTCCACAAGCACGTCATCCCCAGCGGCCAAACGCATCTGGGCATCCAGACCGCGACCTTTGCCCACGACCGCTGGTGGTTCGGCTGTTACGGCAGCCCCCAAGTGCTACTCGTCACCGATGCCGATTTCCGCCTGTTGGGGCGTCATTTGCTCGACGTGTCGCTCGGCATCGAAGGGCTGCCCGACGGTCGGCTGCTCGCCGCCAGCGGATCGTGCCAACCCGGCAGCGGCTGCGTCGGCAGCGCGCGAATCATGCTCCCCGACGCCGCCACAGGTCTCCAGCCCGTCTCCCCTCGCCCCTAGTTCCTATTTTCTGGCACCTCGCATGTCCCTCTCCAACGCCCGCGAAACGCTCCGCAGCAGTCGTTGTCTCGTCACGGGAGGCGGCGGGTTCATCGGTTCGCACCTCGTCGACGCGTTGTTGGCGAGCGGCGCGGAGGTCCGTGTGCTCGATAACTTCAGCACCGGCTATCGGGCGAACCTGACGCACCTCGACGGCAACGCGAACTTGTCGGTGATCGAAGCGGACTGTGCCGAGCCGGCCGTCGTCGACTCGGCGGTGCGTGGCATCGACTTCATCTTTCATTTGGCGGCAATGGCCAGCGTCCCGCGGAGTGTCCGTGAGCCACTGCTCTGCCATGCCTGGTGCGCGACCTCCACCATCAACCTGTTGCAGGCCGCCCGCGGGCATGGCGTGCGGCGGTTGGTCTTGTCATCGACCAGCGCCGTGTATGGCAACTCGCCGTTCGTCGCGAAGCGGGAGACCGACGCGTCGCAGCCACTGTCACCCTATGCCTCGTCGAAGCTAGCTGCCGAGCATCATTGCCGGGCGTTTACCAGCGGCTTGGGGTTCGAGACGGTCGTGCTGCGGTATTTCAACGTCTACGGTCCGCACCAGGACCCGAGGAGCGAATACAGTGCCGTGATCCCCCGATTCGTCTCGCTGGCGTTGCGGGGCGAGCGGCCCGTGATCTATGGCGACGGGCATCAATCGCGCGATTTCGTTTACGTCGCCGACGTCGCCGACGCCAATTTGCTCGCCGCGACGGTACCTGAAGCGGTTGGCGGGACGTTCAACATCGGGCGTGGCGAGCGGACGACGCTCTGGGATTTGATCGGCAACCTATCGCGGCTGCTCGAGTGCCCGATCGACCCGGTCCTCGAGCCCCCCCGCGTCGGCGACGTCCGTGATTCGCAGGCCGACATCACCCAAGCCCGTCACCAACTCGGCTTCGCCCCCCAAGTCGCCATCGGCGACGGCCTAGCCACCAGCCTCACCCACTACCGCCACGCCTCCCCCTAGCCCGCCAACCTCTCGCCTCTCGCCTCTGAAAACCGCCCTTGCAAGCTACCGTCAAAACGGTACACTTCGAACA
>DITY01000196.1:0-10701 GCA_002422955.1 Planctomycetaceae bacterium UBA6172 | reverse complement strand
TCCGACCCCCTCAGCAGCCATCACAACCCCGGTTTCCCCGGGGTTTTTTGTTGCTTGATGGTTCGAGGGGGCATCGGCTTCCCTTGGGATGGGACCAGTAATGTGACCACAGGTGGGACCACGGCCGTGGCGAAGTCATCTTCGGTCACCTGCAGGTAGTAGGTCTCGGCAAACCGCCTCCATCACCGGCCTGACCAAGTCGGGGGTTTCGCAACACGTTGTCCGCGGAAACCTCGACGCCACCGATCTCGTCTCGGTCTGTGCCTTCATCGCTCGGTACGGCAAGCCCGAGATTCGACTCGAGATCATGCAGAGGATGATGGGGATCGATCGGCAGGGATTAGAGCGCGGGCGGCCGCAATCAACTGTCGGAGTCCCGCGAGAAGACGGGAAGATTTCGGGGTCGACCGGGCCGGCTCGGAGGGCCCCTCGGGCGCCGAAGACTGGGCAATCGCATCAAGACAAAGGCCCCGGGGCCAAGCGGAGCAAGTGACCTGCGGCTACCGGGCTATGCCCCATCAGCACCGCCCCCGTTTTGACATGGCGGCCAGAATGGCCGGGCCAAGCGTCGTCTGAGGGTGGATCAGGGCAAGTCAAGATCCTCGGCAGTCGCCTTATTCATCGTGCCGCGTCGGATGTGAAGGACAATCACATCCTCGTCCCGGAGGGTAAATAGCACACGAAAGCGACCGACCCGTTGCCCGAAAAATGACTGGCGAATCATGTCCTCGACCAGGTTATTCTCGGGCGCCAGTGGGAAACGTTCCGGATGAATCGCAAATGATCCGAGTGCGGTCTCGAATCGGTCCAGCCATTTGGCTGCCGTTCCGGGCGCGTGCTCCGCAGCGAGCAGGAAGTACCGACGAAGGTCCTCCCTCGCTCGCTTGGTAATCACCACGCGAAAGGTCATTCGGGCCCTGACGTTCCCGCCCCACGCCGAATATCGGCAAAGGCATCGGCAAGAAGTTGGACTCGCCCGGCGGCTACGTCAGCGAGGCCCTGCCGAATGCCGGCTACGGCCTGTTGCCTTTCATCGCGGAACCACTGGAGCGCCTGGATTAACACTTCCTCCCGACTGCCGTAGCGGCCGGTGGCGAACTCTTCCTCGACGAAGGATTCCAATTCGACCGGGATGTTGACTTGCATGGGGAAAGCTCCGCTTGGTTTGTTCGTGCAACCTTACCACGGCGGGGCAGGCCATGCCAACCATCGCCACCGCAGCCACCCGACCTATTCAGTCGTGACCATTACCTCATCGACGCGCCGAAGGGGGTGCTGGTCAGAACCGAATGCGGTCGATGCGGGAAGTTTCGTGGGAGACGACCGGCCGGGATGGGCTGCTGATGGTGACCACGATTCAACTGGGCACGATCGAAGCCGAGGTGATCCTCAAGGACATCAAGAACGTCCATCTGAGCGTCCATCTTCGTGCATGAGATTACGCACCTGTTGGAACCGACCCACAACGCCCGATTCGTGGCCCTGATGGACTCCCACATGCCCCAGTGGCATCACCATCGGCAGACGCTGAACCGCCTTCCCGTCCGTCACGAGGACTGGGAATATTGATCGGCCCACCCTACCCAGCCTTCGCGTGCGGCAGGTCCGACGCTAGCGGCGTTTGTCGGACGAACTATCGAACGCGGACCAGCGCGACGGGACCTGGAGCTGCAACTTCCCCGGGTTCCTACGACGGACTTTTCCCTATGCCGCCTGCCCGGGCCGTTGTTTTACATCCAGTACGCCAAGACATCGAAGAAGCGGTTCAGCCAAAATCGGCGGTACTGGGTGGGGGCTGGCGGGGACGCGGTTGATTCAAGCCCCTGGCCGGTTTCAGCAGCGCACGAACGGCGTGCTGAGTTTAGGGCTGGCGGGTGGACATCGCCAACGTCTTCTTTCGAGCCGGCCAGATCGAAGCCTGGGGCCGGGGCGTTGAACGAATCCTTGCCGCCTGCCGCGAGGCTCGCTGAGGTGGTGATCGAGCAGGAACCTACCGGATTGTGGATCTCCTTCCCGTTCCCGCCCGAGGTCGTTCAGCGAACAGGGACGACCGAAACCCCCGACGAGACTAGGGGGAAAATGTCGGGGAAAATGTCGGGGAAAATCGAGCAGCAAATCATTGAGTTGATGATCGCTCAGCCCCAAATCACGATACCTGAGATGGCCCTGCGGCTTAGTCGTACCGAACGGACCATTGAAAGAAATATCGCCGCACTTCGGCAAGCGGAACTCGTCGCTCGGATCGGACCGGCCAAAGGCGGCCACTGGAAAATTTTGGAACAATGAACGACTTCGGCAAATCGGAACGCAGCACCCAAGAGCGTGTGACCGTCCTGGATTTTACTTTTCCTCGGACGCGCCCGCAGCATCCATGGCCTTTCCAGCTGCCGAATGTGCGACGAATCGCCAGAGCGTAATCCCGGTTCTCCAGGCAGTTCCGGTCCACTTCAGAGTTTTCTCAGCGGCTTTCCTCTGCTGAAGCCACAGAATCACCACTTCGCGGTCCGGGTGCATGGGACGCCGGTGCGAAACGTGGTCAGGTGATCCCGCTGGCTGCGAGCGCGTTACGCCCCGAAGCGAAGTACTAGAGCCCGTCGTCGTAGAGCACCCGGTCGCGAATTCGGCTCTTCTTGGCCCGCAGTCTCTACCTCGAACGCCAGACGAGCAATGCTCCTGCCCATCGCAACTTGCTGGGCAATTACGAACCATTGACCCTCGCCTGCTAACCGGCGGGATGCCGGTTACACCCTTTCGCGAATGACATGTCCTGGAGCAAAATGAACTCTTCTGGATACTACGGCGGCAACTGATCACTCGCTGCGGAGATATCCTTTTGCGACGATGCCCTTTTCGAGAGGGAGGCAATGCGATGGGGAGACTTGGATTGAGACCGCCTGCGATGACCACTGAGCCAAATAGGACTGCGGACCGCAAGCCACCGATGTGGCGTGGCACATGCCTCCGCATGGTCATTCCGCTACGTTTCTCCCTCTCTCCCTATCTCCTCCTGTTCCTCTTCTTCACTTCGGCATCCGCGGATGAGCAGGGCGACTACGTCAAGCAAATCAAACCACTGTTGCGGGAACGGTGCTACGCGTGCCATGGAGCGCTCAAACAGGAGGGCGGACTGCGGCTGGATACCGTCGCGCTGGCGATCAGAGGGGGTGATTCTGGTTCGGCGATCACGCCAGGTGACGCCAAGAGTCGATTGCTGACGCGTGTGATGGATGACGACCCATCTCAGCGGATGCCGCCAGAAGGTGAACCGCTCAAGGCCGATCAGATTGAATCGCTTCAAAGGTGGATCGCCGAAAACGCCCCAGCACCTGCAGACGAGGTGCCCGAGTCCGATCCGCGTGACCACTGGGCCTTTCGCGCCCCGATTCGTCCAGAGGTTCCTGCGGTGGCGAATCCCACCTGGGTGCGAAATCCGATCGATGCGTTTCTCGCGCAGCAGCATGAGCAACACGGATTGACTCCGCAACCTGAAGCCTCCCGCGCTTTGCTCTTGCGGCGGTTATCGATCGACTTGATCGGATTGCCGCCAACGCTAGATGAGATTCATGCGTTCGAAGCGGACACTTCCCCGGACTGGTACGAAAAGGCGGTCACACGTCTGCTCGATGATGAACGACACGGTGAACGCTGGGCTCGACATTGGATGGATGTCTGGCGATACAGTGACTGGTGGGGATTGGGGGACGAGCTCCGCAACAGTCAGAAGCACATTTGGCACTGGCGCGACTGGATCGTTGAATCTCTCAACGAGGATCTCGCCTATGCTGAGATGATCCGGCAAATGCTGGCCGCGGACGAATTGTATCCGAACGATCTTCAGAAACTTCGCGCCACCGGTTTTCTAGCCAGGAACTGGGTTTTGTTTAGCCGTCTGCAATGGATGGATGATACGGTCGAGCATGTTGGCAAAGGCCTTCTCGGTCTGACGTTGAACTGTGCCAAGTGTCATGATCACAAGTACGATCCGATTGAACAAGCGGATTACTACCGCATGCGAGCCTTTTTTGAACCCTACCACGTGCGGATGGACATGGTACCAGGTCAAGTCGACCTATCGCAGGACGGAATTCCGCGAGTCTTTGACGGACTGATCGACGCTCCGACTCATCTTTACGTGCGTGGCGACGAAACCAAACCGGATCTCTCCACGGTCATCGCGCCGGGCGTTCCGCGGATTCTGGCATTCAAGACATTGGCCATACAGCCCGTCGCACTCCCGCAAGAGGCCTGGCAGCCCGAGCGTCGTGAGTGGGTTTTGAATGCTTACGTGGATGCTGCTCGAAATAAAGTCGATGTGGCCGCTCGCGATATGACTTCTGCGCGGGATCGATTGGCTGTCGCCAAAAAACGTTCGGCCGAAGCGTCACAAACGGTCACTCCGCCCGTCGATCAGCCCACCGGATCGAATCCTCAGAATTCTTCGAATCCCGCCGCAAGCACGTCGCCGAGCGCAGAGAGCGATGGGACATCGCAGCAAGCCGCTGACGTTGCCCAACAAGAGCTCACGGTCGCCGAATTGGCATTGACGGTTGCCACCAGCGAGTTGCTGAGCACGGAAAGCCGTTGCGCGGCGCTGCGAGCCACCTGGGCGACCGACGATGCAAGCGGCAACGTAGCGGCCGCCCAGCTCCGCCGAGTTGCCAAGGCGTCCGCCATTCGCGCAGCGCGCGAGGCAGGCGTTGCCAAGGCTCGCCATGCGGTCGCGCTTGTTGAACTTCGCCAGGTCAGCGCGAATGCCGAGGCGAAAGCCGGCATGATGAAAGAGCTGGAGACGGCGCGTGAATCATTAAACGCGGCTACGAGTCTGACGATAGCCCCAATCGCCGATGCCGACCAGGTCGCATCTTTCGCAGGCGCGAAGTGGACCACAACTCGGTTCGTACACCCCAACAAAGATGATGCCCCAATATCATTCCCGTCGTCCAGCAGCGGCCGCAGAACAGCGCTCGCCGACTGGATCACCGATCCGCGGAATCCTTTGACGGCGCGTGTGGCAGTGAACCACGTTTGGTCGCGGCACATGGGAACTCCGATGACTCCCAGCCCCTTTGATTTTGGACGCAAGAGTGCTCCGCCAGTGAATCCCGAGCTGATCGACTGGCTAGCCAGCGAGTTCGTGGAGCAGGGCTGGAGCATGAAACATCTGCACCGATTGATCGTGTCGTCAGCGGCCTATCGCATGGGGTCCTCGGAGGCGGGCGGAGAGGCCAATCTCGCTCGCGACCCCGACAATCACCGCTGGTGGAAGCGAAACTCGGTACGGATTGAAGCCCAGGCTGTGAGGGATTCGATTCTCTCTCTGACCGGAAACATTGACCTTACCCAGGGCGGTCCGCCGGTATCGGCAGCGGACCAGGCCACATCCAATCGCCGCAGCCTGTACTTCATTCACTCCGACAAGGAACGAAACCCGTTCCTGACAACCTTTGACGATGCGGACGTGAGAGAGTGTTACCGGCGGGACCAAAGCATCGTGCCACAACAGGCGCTGGCACTTTCCAATAGTGGTTTGGTCCTCAGCGCCGCCCAGAAAATCGCCGATCGTCTGGGATCGCAGATTCCGGAGAGCGATGACCGCGAGTTTGTCCTTCAGGCGTTTCGTGGGATACTCTGTACCGCACCCAACGATGCGGAATGGACCGCATGCGTCAATACGATGGTGGCGTTGCGTCAGCAGCCTGGCACAACGCACGCTCAGGCTCGAGGGCATCTCGTCTGGGTTTTGCTCAATCACAATGACTTTGTCACTCTGCGGTAAGGATCATTTCGGGATGCGAGTACAATTCGAACTGTCACACAGAACCGCACGGCGATCTTTCCTTACCGATGGTGGAAGGGGTCTGATGGGCATCGCATTGGCAGCCATGCTGCATCGCGACGGCTACGGGCAGGGCTCGGCCCCAGAATGGCCCGTGGGCGTCCCCCACTTTACTCCTAAAGCGAAGAGCGTCATCTGGCTTTTCATGAACGGCGGCTACAGCCACATGGAAAGTTTTGATCCCAAGCCGATGCTCAACAAATATGCGGGCAAATCGATTTCGGAAACTCCGTTCGCGGACGTTCAGAAGAATCTCAGTATCGAGCGCTCTGTCGCGATGAACGCCGAGCAGCGCAATTTGCTATATCCACTGCAGGTCGGATTCCAGAAGCATGGCCAAAGCGGGATCGAAATCAGCGACTGGTTTCCGCATATGGCTCGCAACGTCGACAAACTGTCGATCGTTCGTTCGATGTGGACCACCGACAGCAACCATGGAGCCCAGACGCAGTTCCACTCAGGCCGCAATCAGCTCGATGGCGATTTTCCCACTCTGGGGGCATGGGTGCATTACGGACTGGGGAGTCTCAACGATAACTTGCCACAGTTCATTTCGATCGGAAATCGAGAGTACTGGAACAAGCGAGACGGTCATTATCTCGGCCCGGCCCATGATGCCGTGCCCCTGCGCATTGATCCAGCCCAGCCGCTCGCCTTCGGAAAACCAGAACTTCCCATTGCACCGGATGCACACCGTTTGAATAGGGATCTGCTCCGCCAACTGAATGCGCTACGCGGCCTTGATTATCCCGGTGATGCCGCGTTGGCGGCCCGCATGGCGAGCTACGAAATGGCGTATCAGATGCAGACTTCCATTCCTGAGATCGTCGACTTTTCTCGCGAAACGGCTGAGACCCAGGCCCGGTATGGAGTCGATCAGCCGCACTGCCGTGAATTCGCGACGCAACTATTGGCCACACGTCGGCTCATCGAGCGGGGCGTGCGGTTCGTGCAGGTCCAACACGGTGCTGGCGGCGCGGGAAGCTGGGATGCGCACGGCGGATTGAAAGCAAACCACGAGGCGAATGCTCGAGCCGTCGACCAACCGGTCGGGGCGTTGCTGGAGGATCTCAGTAGTCGTGGGTTGCTCGACGAAACCCTGGTCGTCTTTGCCACCGAGTTCGGGCGCACTCCTGGGACACAGGGGGCCGATGGACGCGACCATCACATTTTCGGATTCAGCGTCTGGCTGGCTGGTGGCGGTATCAAAGAAGGTGTCGTCCATGGAGCGACCGATGAGATCGGTTTCCACGCTGTTGAAGATCGTCACTACGTCACCGACATCCATGCTACGATTCTGAAACAACTGGGCCTCGACTCCCGTAAGCTTGAAGTCCCTGGCCGCAAGCGACTTGATATCGACCATGGAAGACCGATTGACGAAATTATCGCGTAAGTCAGACAGGAGTGCACACGGCATGAGATACCTGGGTAGCTGTTTCGTCCTCTCGTGTCTGCTTGGCACAAACGTAGCGGCAGATGATCCATCGCCGCAATTCAACCGCGATATACGTCCCATTTTGTCTGAAAACTGCTTTCATTGCCATGGACAGGATCCTGAAACTCGGATGTCTGATCTGCGGCTGGATATGCGGCAGACCGCGGTCACTACCGGCGCAATTACGCCTCATGATCCCGCCGAGAGTTCGCTTCTTGCAAGGCTCCGCTCGGATGATCCTGAGCAGCAGATGCCTCCTCCCCATTCCAACCGCCAGCTGACCGCTGATCAGGTGCAGTTGTTGGAACGCTGGATTCGAGCAGGCGCCGAATATCAATCGCACTGGTCTTTCGCCGTGCCCGTCCGTCCGTCTGAACCGAAAGTCCAGCGGTCTGAATGGGCGCGGAATCCGGTGGATCGCTTTGTCCTTGCCAAACTGGAATCACAAAAGTTGGCACCTTCCCCCGAAGCCGACCGCTTCACATTGATCCGCAGACTCTCACTCGACCTGACCGGACTGCCGCCGACCGTGCAGGAAGTGGACACATTCCTGGCCGATCAAACGAGCGATGCCTATGAAAAGGTTGTAAATCGCCTGTTGAACTCGACGCATTATGGCGAGAGGATGGCTCTGCCCTGGCTGGATGCGGCCCGTTATGCCGACACGAATGGATATCAGAGCGATGGCGAGCGCTCGATGTGGCGCTGGCGCGACTGGGTGATTGAGGCGTTCAATCGCAACCTCCCGTTTGATCAATTCACGATCGAGCAACTCGCTGGCGATTTACTCCCAGACGCGACAAAACTGCAACGACTGGCGACGGGCTTCAACCGAAATCACCGGGGCAACGGGGAAGGCGGGATCGTGCCCGAAGAGTACGCGGTGGAATATGTGGTCGATCGAGTTGATACCACAGCGACAGTCTGGATGGGACTCACGATAGGTTGCGCGCGTTGTCACGATCACAAATACGATCCGTTGTCCCAGCGGGATTTTTATCGGATGTTCGCCTTCTTCAATAACGTGCCGGAAAGTGGCCGAGCTTTTAAGTTCGGCAATTCGCCTCCGGTGATGACCGCACCGACGGATGCTCAGGAACGCGAGCTAGAAGACATCGACCGGCAATTGCAAGCCGCTGAATTACGACTGCTCGAGTTTGAACCCAACTCGCAAGCCGATCAGGCAGTTTGGGAGCAGACTTTGCGTCCCGATTCATCAGCGGATTGGTCGATCACTCGTTCTCTCCAGGCCAGATTCGATCTGGCCGGCGAGGATGCAAGCCGTTCACTGAAGTTTGAAGAGGGCGANNGGCTTGGATCAAACCGACAGGTCCCGATGGTGCCCTGTTGTCGCGGATGGCGGGACAATCGGAAGCGTCCAGGTTTGCCTCTGACTCTGAAGGGTATCGCGTCTACTGGAAAGCGGGGCGCGTGCAGTTGCAGTTGACGAAACGCTGGCTTGATGACGCACTTCGCGTGGAAACCGACGCATCATTCCCTGCCCAACAATGGCACCATGTCGCAGTGGTGTACGATGGCTCGCGGCTGGCAAGCGGCGTGAAGATCTATATCAACGGCCAGTCGCAGAGGTTGCGAGTTTTACTCGATCAACTGAATCAGTCGTTTCAGACCAATCAACCGCTGCGAATTGGAGCAGGGGGCGGACCGCTCGACCGTTTTCAGGGACATGTCAGTGACGTCAGGGTCTATGACCGCGATTTGACCGGTGATGAGATCGGCATTGTGGCAACTGAGGAAAATCTAGGGCAGTTGGCAGCCATTGCCGCATCTGGACGTACCGCGTTTCAGGCGAAAAAGCTTCGAGCATGCTTCCTGGCCGAGCACGCAGACCTGCCGTTGCGTGAAGCCCACGCGAACGTCCAGCGTTTGCGCGATGAACGTACAAAGCTGCTCGACGCGATGCCCACCGTGATGGTCATGGAAGAGATGCCAGTTCCTCGCGAAACGTTCGTTTTGATTCGAGGCGCCTATGATCGAATTGGCGAACGAGTGAGCCCTGGTGTTCCCGAGGGTATTGCGCCATTTTCCTCTGGAGCGCAGCCAAATCGATTGGATTTCGCAAAGTGGTTGGTGAGCCCCGAGAATCCGCTGACCGCTCGAGTCGCAGTGAATCATCAGTGGCAGATGATCTTTGGTACGGGTCTAGTCAAGACGGCAGAGGACTTTGGTTCTCAAGGGGAGCCACCCAGTCATCCGGAATTGCTGGACTGGCTGGCCTGCGAGTTCATGCAGACCGGCTGGGACATGAAAGCCCTATTAAAGACTTTGGTCATGAGCGCTACCTATCGGCAATCTTCACGTGTCACACCGGAGCTTCTGGAGCGAGATCCGGAGAACCGTTTGCTCGCTCACAGTCCACGCGTGCGGCTACCGGCTGAGATGATCCGTGACCAGGCGTTGGCTGTTAGCGGTCTCCTGGTCGACCAGGTCGGAGGGCCCTCGGTAAGGCCTTATCAGCCGAAGGGGCTCTGGACGGATCTCTCGGGTACTGACTATGAGCCGGATCACGGAGAGAATCTGTGGCGGCGCAGCTTGTACACGTTTTGGAAGCGTACAAGTCCACAACCGACGATGATGTCGTTCGATGCGTCAGCTCGTGAGATGTGTCGCGTGCGTCCCGGTCGCACCAGCACTCCGTTGCAAGCACTGGCCTTGATGAACGATGTCACCTTTGTGGAAGCGGCCCGCGGTCTTGCTCAACGAGTGATCCTCGACGGTGGCGAAAGCGCCTCGGACAGAGTCTCGCTCGCCTTTCGCAAAGTCCTCGCCCGTCCCCCGCGACCGGAAGAGTTGACGTTGCTGATCGACAACCTCAATGCCAACCTGGTCAGGTACCGCGGAGATCCTGATGCGGCGCTCGCGTTGATCAGTCAGGGCGAATCTCCGCGAGATGAACAAATCACAGACTCGGAACTGGCTGCCTACACGGCGCTCGCTGGTCTGATCTTGAACCTCGACGAGGCAATTACCACACCATGAACCCCTTGCTCCTTCGACGTCTGCTCATCAACCGGCAGCACTTTTTCGGTCGCCTGGGCATCGGTGCGGCGGCACTCAACGGCTTGATAAGCGAATCGTCAGCGGCTTCGCCGAAAGCAACGTTGCCAGGTGGACTAACGGGAATCCCTCATTTCGCCGCGAAAGCGAAGCGAGTGATTTACTTGTTTCAGTCTGGCGCTCCATCACAACACGATCTGTTCGACTACAAGCCGCAACTCGTGGCCAGCTTCGGAAACGATTTGCCGGATTCGATTCGCCAGGGCCAGCGTCTCACAGGCATGACCGCCACGCAGGATCGATTCCCGATCGCACCGACGCGCTTTCAGTTTGCTCAGCACGGCCAGAGCGGGGCTTGGCTGAGCGAGTTGCTGCCGCATACCGCCAGCGTGGCGGACGATTTGTGTTT
>DITY01000268.1:21336-23151 GCA_002422955.1 Planctomycetaceae bacterium UBA6172 | reverse complement strand
AGATGATCTTGCCGGCGCGGGTTGCCGGGGTCGAAGACAACGCGGAGGCTTGGCTGCGGCAGCTGTACAACCCGCCGTTCAACTATCGGTACGACGGCCTACGCCAGGGGCGAATCAACCTCAATACGCTCGCCCAGTTCCCCGTCTGGCGGGGGCTGATGCAGGGTCACATGACCGATGACGAGTACACGAATCCGAACTCTTTGCGACAACTCAGCTTCGAGCGGTTCCTGCGGAACCGGCGTGGGTATGACGTGCCAGGGGTGGGCGGCACGTTGGCACAGGGTTCGGTTGTCAATTACGATCCGACGCGTTACGACCCACGGTTCCCGACCGAGTTTGCCGGGGTGTACCGTCCGCACGCCGAAGCGGGGCTCGCGCCACGCATCAACGGGGCGAATCCCGCGGCCCAGGAGTTGCTGCGTCGTCGTGGGGTCGACGGATCCTATTTCCGTCACCGCGATCCCCAGGCGTCGCCGAATCCGGCGGAGGAGCCGTTGTTCGTACGAGATGTTGCGCAACAACCGCTCCCGTCGACGACGCCCAATACCGATCATTCCCAGAATCGTCAGCGCGACGCCTTCATCCGTTACCAGACCTTGATGCGGATGCCGAACCTGGCGGCTGATAATTCGCAGACCTACGTCGTCTGGATGACCATCGGCTTCTTCGAGGTCGACGAGAACATCACCAACTCGGTCCCGCCACCGTCGCTGGGACGCGAGTACAACGAGGACATCGGCCAGAACCAGCGTTATCAAGCGATGTTCATCATCGATCGTTCCAAGCCCGTCGGTTTCAAGCCCGGCGAAGATTTGAACGCCCGCGACGTGGTCGTATTCGAGAAGTATTTCCAATGAGACCGCGGATGAATTTCAGTCTGAATCGAAGCGTGCGGCCGGTTGGCAGCCCTGTGTCTGTTGCTGCCTGGCCCTGTGCCATCGCACACCAGCCCGCTTCCCCGCCGCGCCGGTGGCGAGGCGGCTCGAATCGCGGCTTCACGTTGGTCGAGATGCTGGTCGCGATGGCGGTCACGCTGTTGTTGATGGCGGCGTTGGGCAAGGGATTTGCCTACATCGGCGAATCGATTCGCGATAGTCGCGTGCAGGTCGAGTTGACCAACGACCTTCGCGACGTGACGAACCGCCTGCAGGAGGACCTGACCCGCTGCACCGTGCCCATGCAGCCGAGTCGGGAGGGCAGCGAGCCGGACGGTTATTTCATGTATTACGAAGGTCCCGTCACCGACGCGACCTCCTCGCTGTTCTTGTCGGTCAACGACCCCAAGAATCCCGCGCCCGAATCGCGGTATGGCGACTTCGACGACTACCTGGCCTTCACCGCCGTCGCCACGGGCGACAACTGGTTTACCGGGATGGTGCCACGTTTCATTCTGGACCAGAAGACGGCGGAGCTTGCGGGGACCGCGTATAACCCGAACACGCTGACGATGAATGATCCGGTCATGATCCGTTCGAAGTATGCGGAGATCGTCTATTTCGCCAGCCCCGAATACCAAGCGGGACTGCAGTATGTGGATGTCGATGCGAACGGCTTGCCGGATCGGTTGCGGATCCACCGCCGGGTATTGTTGATCCGTCCTGATTTGAACATCACGACTGGCGCGCAGCCGCCGCGGCTGCCGAGGCTGAACGCTGGCAGCGACTGGTTGCTGGGCATGGCTCAGCTGCATCAAGATTGTGACCTGTCGTTGCGGCGGGTCTCCACCAACGGGATTCCTGATCCGGCGGGTGCGGTGGCCGCCAATTCGCTCGCCGATTTGGCCAAGCCTCACAACCGCTTTGCCCACGTGCG
>DITY01000268.1:0-21247 GCA_002422955.1 Planctomycetaceae bacterium UBA6172 | reverse complement strand
GAGTTCGTGCTTGCCGGGGTCCGAATCGGCGAAGACGTCTTGGTCCCCAGCGCGGTTGGGTTCGACATTAAAATTTTCGATCCCTTGGCACCCGTGATTACCACTTCCACCGGCGTGGTCGTCTCCAGCAGCGATCCGGCGTTCCGGCAAGCCTTGCGGGAGGTCACCTCGGGAACCGCATCGGTGATTCAAGGTGACTTTGTCGACCTGATGTACCCAGTTTTAGCGGGTGGTTCGCTGCGAGGTTGGCAGCCACGGTCACCCGATCGTTTGACCGCGCAAGATGCGGGGTTTTCATCACCCGCCGTAGCGGCAACCTTGGTGACTCCGTTTTCGGGATTGGTCGGAATTGGGATTCCAGCTACCGCCTACCAGCCTTCGCTCTATCGCTCGGGAAAAGTACTCGTCGCGGGGAGCATTCAGATCTTCCAGCCGACTTGGGATACCTTTACCCAGCACTATGAGCGAGATGGGTTGCAGCAGGGCCTTGGTCGCTGGCGCGTCGCCGATTTCGGCTCACCCGATGCCAACGCGACCGGGCTGGACAACTCTGCCAGCGGCAGCGAAACCTCGCCGCCGTTTTTGGCTTCGCCCGAGGCGATCAAGGTGTCGGTGCGTCTGGAGCATCGGCTCAATCGTCAGATCCGTCAATTGTCGATCATCCATCGCGATACGAAGTGATCGGCACCAAGGGTCGGTGAGGCGATGAACGTTCAAGACGTGTTGGCCCGCGCTTGGCAGGTTCACCAGTCGGGTCAGCCTGCCGAGGCCGAGGCGGCCTACCGCCAGGTGTTGGCGCGATATCCGCGGCATCCCGCGACGCTGGTCTATTTGGGGATTGCGCTCTACGACCAGCGGCGGTTTGCCGAATCGGCCGTGGCCTATCAAGACGCGCTCACCATCCAGCCCCAGTTTCCGATCGCCTGGAACAATCTCGGCAACTCGCTGCGGATGCTCGGTCGCCTCGACGAGGCCGACGCCTGTTTCTCGAACGCGATTTCGCAGCAGCCCGGCTACCTATCGCCCCTGAAAAATCGGGGGACGCTGTGGATTTGGTCAGGCGAGGTCGAGCGCGGGCTGGCCGCTTATCATGAGGCGCTGCGGTTGGCCCCCGAGGAGCCGGAACTGCATCGCAACCTCGGCGTGATCTACCTGTTGCAGCAGCGCTACGAAGAGGGTTGGCCGGAGTACCGCTATCGTTGGCACTTTTTACCCGCGGCTCGAGTTCCTGGGGCGGGCGCGGTTTGGCAGGGCGAGGATCCGGCTGGAAAGGTGTTCCTGCTCTATCCGGAACAGGGCATCGGCGATGCGATCCATTTCGTGCGGGCCGCGCACACTCTGCGACAAGCCGGCGCGCGAACCATCCTGCGGTGCGATCCCAAGCTGATCCCCTTGTTCTCGTCGATCGGCGGCATCGACATGCTGATCCCCGACGGGCTGCCGATCGATTCGTTCGGCTTGCCGCGGATCGATTATCAGGCGTCGCTGATCGACGTCGTCGATCGTTGGTATGGGCGAACCGGTCAACTGGCCGTCGCCTATCCGGCCGTCGTCGCCGACCCAGCGGCGTACATTGACGTCGGTGCGACGCTGGTCGATTTTTGGAGGCGGTCGTTGGTGATTCCCGGCCCGCGGGTGGGGATTTGTTGGCAGGGTAATCCCGATTTTCACGCCGACGTCTATCGATCGATCTCGCTGGCCGAGTTCGCACCGCTAACCGAAGTGGCCGGCGTATCGTTGGTGTCGTTGCAGCATGGCTATGGCAGCGAGCAATTGCAGCGGGCTTCGTTCGGCGATCGGATCCACCGCTTGCCCGACACGATCGACCGCTCGGGCGGCGCGTTCATGGACACGGCCGCCATCATCCGGAATCTCGATCTGGTCATCACCATCGACACCTCGACGGCCCATCTGGCCGCGGCGCTGGGTGTTCCGGTCTGGCTGCTGCTGGGACGTGTGCCCGATTGGCGGTGGTTGCAGTCTGGGGCCACGAGCGACTGGTACCCCACGATCCAGATTTTTCGCCAACAACGGATGGGTGACTGGTCGTCGCTCTTCGATCAGGTTGTCGACGAATTGCGGGCCTGGGTCGCGTCTCGGTCGGTGGGCATTTGATCCGTTTGGGCAAATGAAACGGTCCTCGAGGTTTGGTGCGGATGCGAGGCGATCGCATCGGGGGCAAAGCGGTTGGTCGGCCCGCGTTTATCAAAGGTTGATCGGGCGGATTGGTCGATATCGGCTGTCTAGGGCGGATGGTTGATCCCCCGTACCTCCCCTTCCCTCTCGACCCCTTTGGTAATCACGCATGGCATTTCTCCACGGTAGTCTGAGCTTCGAGCGATATCGTGTTTTGAACCCTGAGGTAGGGATCTTCGGTCCGGAGCATTTGGAGCGGATGGCCGAGCTCGGTGCGGGCGAGGTGCGGGTGACCGCCGACGATCCGATCCGCTCCGGCTTTTTGGCCGGTGAGCATTTGTTCGACCTGACGTTCGATCTCGAGAAGAACGTGCTGTTGGACGCATTGCATTTCGCGATCCGTGTCGACACGCACCAGATCCCCTCGGCGATTCTCAAGGCGTGGACGCAAATGGAAACGGCCGTGTTGATGGCCGACAACCCGGGGCGGCGACCGAACAAGGCGCAGAAGGAGCAGATCAAGGAATCGGTCCAGCAGCGGGCGCGAATGCAGGCCGAGGGGGGCAAGTATGTCCGTTCGAATCAGTTTCCGGCGTTGTGGGACGCCCCGACGGGGATGGTCTATTTCGGCGGACCCAAGGGGACCGCGAGCGACCAGTTCGCGCAGTTGATGGGGCTCGCCTTCGAGATGGAGTTCGATCGGGTCAGCCCCGGTTACCTGGCATCGCGATGGGCGGAATCGGAAGGGCTGACCAACCTCTTCGACGACGTCCGGCCAGCCGTCTTTCATCCCGAGCACACCGGTGGCCAAGCCGGTTGGGCGAACACGGATTCGCCGCACCCGGATTTCTTGGGGAATGAGTTTTTACTCTGGCTGTGGCATGCCGTGGATCAGGACTCGGATACCTTTCAGTTGTCGGACAACACCGAGGTGACCGTGATGTTTTCGAAATCGCTGGCGCTGGAGTGCCCCGCGGGCATTTCCGGTCGCGCGACGCTGTCTTCCGAGAACCCGACGCGGCTGCCCGAAGCGATGGAAGCGATCCGCACCGGCAAGCTGCCGCGGAAGGCTGGCTTGACGATGGTCCGCTTGGGTCAGCAATACGAGTTGACGTTGCAGGCCGAGTCGTTGGGCGTGAGCGGGGCGAAGCTGAACAAGGATCCGGATGCCGAAGGGCGTCAGGTGTTGGAAAGCCGGATCGATGCGATCCGCCAATTGAACGATACGATCGATCGGCTGTACGAAGTCTTCGTGAAAGCCAGGTTGTCATCGGGCTGGGGCGATCAAGTGGAACGGATCAGCCGGTGGGCCAGTCCGTTGCATCCCGAGCGTCGTCGCCACGCGGCCTGAAGGGACATTATGATGGAGTCATCGAATTCGATTCCATGATTCCATAAAGGGGTTAGCGTGTTGCATGCGGTGTTGATGGCGGGTGGGAGCGGAACGCGGTTTTGGCCTGCCAGTCGTCGGCTTTTGCCGAAGCAACTGCTCGCGTTCTCCGGTCCGACGACGATGATCCAAGCGACGGCGGATCGGCTGGGCGACGCGATTCCCGCCGCCCGGCGGATGGTCGTGACCAGTCGTCCCTTGGTCGACGCGATCGCGGACCAATTGCCTGATGCGAGAGTGATCGGGGAACCCTGCCGCCGCGATACCGCGCCGTGCGTCGGTTTGGCCGCCGCGATCATCGCCGCCGAGGATCCCAACGCGATCCTGCTGGTCATGCCGACCGACCATGTGATTTTGGACCGCAAGGCCTTCGCGCGCGCCGTCGCCGCGGGGGTCGCCTTGATCGAAGCGGATCCGATGCGGGTCGTCACCTTTGGCATTCCCCCCACCTACCCGGCGGAATCGTTCGGTTACGTCGAACGGGGCGCGGCGATCGGCGAAGCGGATTCCGGTGCATTCCAGGTCGAGCGGTTCCGCGAGAAGCCCGACGCGGCCACCGCCGAGATGTTCGTCTCGTCTGGCCGCTTCTTGTGGAACAGCGGCATTTTCCTCTGGCGCGCCGACACGATTTTGGAGTTGCTGCGACGGTACCAGCCCGACATGGCGGCTCACATCGATGCGATCGGTGACGCGGTGGGAACGCCTCGATTCGATCAGGTTCTGAATGCCGAGTTCGAACAGATCGTCGGCAAGTCGATCGACTACGCGGTGATGGAACGTCATGACAATGTGGCTGTGATCGAAGCCCCCTTCGATTGGGACGATGTCGGCAGTTGGCAGGCGATCGCGCGATTGCAGCCGTTGGATGAATCGGGCAACGCGGTTCGCGGTCGGCACATCGGCATCGACACGCATGGCTCCATCGTCCACGGGTCGCCCGAGCACTTGATCGTCACGATCGACATCGATGATTTGATCATCGTCCACACGCCCGATGCCACCTTGGTCGCCCCCAAAAGTTCCGAAGAGCGGGTGCGCAAGGCGGTCAGCGAGATCGAATCGAAGGGCTGGACCGAGTTCCTGTAAGCGTGCCTGGTCACTGACGGATGTGCGCCGGCGCGAGGAGCAGCAACGGCGCTGCGACTTGTGTTCAACGGTTAGCCGGGGAGTTTGTCCTTGATGGCGGAAGCGGAACGAAGGCGGTTGGGGCCGGATGAGGCGATCGCGGCTTTGGGACAGCGTTTGCGGACGGTCGGTGTCGAGCGGATCGCGCCGCGAGCCGGGCGTGTGCTGGCCGAACCGCTCGTGGCCGACCGCGACAGCCCCGCGGCGGACGTTTCCGCGATGGACGGGTACGCGGCGCGGCTGGCGGATTTGTCGAGGACCGACGAGATCAGCGTCGCGGGCGAGGTGCAGGCGGGCGACCCGCCGTCCGCTCTGCCCGTGGGTGAAGTGCTGCGTATTTTTACCGGTGCTGTGATCCCGAGCGGCACCGAAGCGGTCGTTCGCCGTGAGGACACGAGCGAAACGTCGAATCGAGTGCGTTGGCATGACGCGGCGCGAACTTTGGACATGGGAGCGAACATCCGGCGACGGGGTGAGAATGGTCTTGCCGGTGCGACGATTCTGGAAGTCGGTGCGCGGTTGACGCTCGCTTCGGTAGCGGCGGCAGCCAATTTCGGCGCGGCCCAGATCGACTGCTATCGGCCGGTCGAAGTGTCGGTGATCGTGACGGGCAACGAATTGCTCGGCGTCGACGAGTCGCCCCAGCCGTGGCAGTTGCGTGACAGCAATGGGCCGACGGTCGCCTCGTTACTCGACGGTCGTCCGTGGCTGAGGTTGCGAAGGCTGTCACGCTGTGGCGATGATGTCGCCGCGTTGGAGGCCCAGTTCGCGCAGTGCTTGGCCGATAGCGATGCGGTGATTCTGACCGGCGGCGTTTCCAAGGGAGACTACGACCATGTCCCCGGCGTGATTGCGGGCGCCGGGTGTGAGGTCATCTTTCATCGGCTGCCGATCCGGCCCGGGCAGCCGGTTCTGGGCGCGGTCGGCCCCCGCGGGCGATTGGTCCTCGGCTTGCCGGGCAACCCGGTCAGCACGGCCTGCTGTCTGATCCGGATCGGCTTGCCGTTGTTAGCGAAATTGAGTGGCCAGCGACTTTGGCAGGCTCGCCCCGGGTCGGTGGAAATCGCCGCACCGGATGGCAAGAGTTTGCCGCTGCACTGGATGCGTCTGGTCCGGCGGGTCGAGTCGCCTGATCGCGTCGCCGGGGAGCGAGTCGAGCTGATCTCGGGGCGGGGTTCAGGCGATTTAGTTGCCTTAGCCCAGAGCGACGGATTCATCGAGCAATCGCCCGACCAGACGGGTGCTGGGCCGTGGGCGTTTTACGCCTGGTAGTGCTATGCTGAGGATGTTCGGTGCGTTGCGCGGCACCGATGGAATGGACATGCGACAAGCTCACATTCCGAACTCGTCCTATTGGATCGGCCAGGAGCAAAGAGATGAAAGTGTTCGCAATGGCGCTGACGTTGGGAATGGCGTTCGTCGCCTTGCCCGCCTTCGGACAAAAGGGCATCGATCGCAGCGTCTTGCCGATCCGGGAACCGCGGCGAGCTGTTTTCACCGAGCTCGATGTGAGGAACGTCGATCCCCCAGCGCGATTTCAAGTTCAAGCTCCCGCCGGTTCGCCCAACGTCGTGATCGTGCTGATCGATGACATGGGCTTTGGGGTGGCGGATGCCTTTGGTGGGCCGGTCCCGATGCCGACGCTCGAGCGACTGGCGAGCCAGGGCTTGCGTTTCAATCGTTTTCATACGACCGCCGTCTGCGCGCCCACTCGCGTCGCCCTGCTCACCGGCTACAACCACCATTCGAACAACATGGGGTCGATCACCGAGACAGCGACGAGCATGCCGGGGATGAACTCCATCCGGCCGCAAACGATCACTCCCATGGCTGAGGCGCTGCGGCAGAACGGCTTTAACACCGCGTTCTTCGGCAAAAGCCATGAGGTGCCGGCGTGGGAGATTTCACCCGTGGGTCCGCAGGATCGTTGGCCCACACGCAGTGGGTTCGAAAAGTTTTATGGCTTCCTCGGCGGCGAGACCAACCAGTACGCCCCCACGATCTATGACGGCGTGACTCAGATCGAGGTCCCCGAAGATCCCGAATATCACTTCACCGTCGATATGACGGACAAAGCGATCGCGTGGGCACAATTCCAGCACTCACTGGCACCGGACAAGCCGTTCTTCATGTATTACGCGCCGGGTGCCACGCACGCGCCGCACCACGTCCCCAAGGCCTATGCGGACCGATTCAAAGGGAAGTTCGATCAAGGCTGGGATCGGCTGCGCGAAGAAACGTTGGCGCGGCAGATCGAGCTCGGGGTCGTACCCCCGGGTACGAAGCTGGCACCGAAACCGGAGGACATCAAAGACTGGGATCAGCTCAGCGCCGATGAGCAGCGGTTGTTCACTCGGCAGATGGAGGTATACGCTGGTTTTGCGGCTCACACGGATGAGCAGGTTGGTCGCCTCGTCGATGCCCTGGCGGAACTGGGTGAGTTGGACAACACGGTGTTCCTCTTCATCGCCGGCGACAATGGTGCCAGCGCGGAAGGCCAGATGAACGGCATGTTCAGCGAAATGACCTATTTCAATGCCGTTCCCGAAAAAGTCGAGGACATGCTCAAGCACCTCGACGAGTGGGGCGGCCCCAGCACTTACCCGCACATGGCCGCCGGTTGGGCCGTGGCGCTCGATGCGCCGTTTTCGTACACCAAGCAAGTCGGCTCTGACTTTGGTGGCACACGCAACGGCATGGTGGTCCATTGGCCCAAGGGCATTCGGTCGACGGGTGAGATCCGTTCCCAGTTCACTCACGTGATCGATGTCGCCCCCACGGTCTACGAACTCACCGGCGTCCCGGCCCCCCGCAACGTCAACGGGATCGAACAAGACCCCATCGAGGGGACCAGTTTTGCCTATGCGTTCAACGATGCCCGGGCGGCCGAACGTCACACGGTGCAGTACTTCGAGATGTTCGGTAACCGCGCCATCTACCAGGATGGGTGGTTGGCCCGCACCATCCATCGCCCGGCTTGGCGTAGCGTTCCGCTGAATACCCTGCAGGCGGATGTCTGGGATCTGTACGACACGCGACAGGACTTCAGCTTGGCTAACAACTTGGCGGCCCAAGCCCCGGAAAAGCTCAAGTCGATGCAGCAGCTCTTCATGAAGGAGGCCGCCAAGTATCACGTCTTGCCCATCGACGACCGGGTGCTCGAACGCACGAACGCCGCCCTGGTCGGCAGGCCAACGGTGATGGAAGGACGCACGAGCATGACCCTGCACGAGGGGATGACGGCCATGGGCGTGGATGTCTTCATCGACCTACGCAACAAGGGCTACACGCTCACCGCCGAGGTTGAGGTCGATGACGAGGCCAACGGTGTGATCGTCTGCCAGGGCGGCCGCTTCGGTGGCTTGTCGTTCTACATTCAGGGCGGCAGACCGGCTTTCACCTACAACTTTCTCGGTCTTGATTCGACGGACATTGTCGCCGCCAAGCCGCTCGCCGCAGGCAAATACACCGTGGTTTACGAGTTCGCTTACGATGGCGGCGGCATGGCCAAGGGTGGCGTGGGAACGATTTCGGTCGATGGCGAAAAGGTGGCCGAAGGACGCTTGGGAAGGACCCAGCCAGGGATCTTCTCCGTCGACGACCTGGCAGACGTCGGCGCCGATTTGGGAACGCCTGTCGCCAACTACGGCGTAGCGTCCGGCGCACCCCATCGCTTCAGCGGCAAAATTCACAAGGTCGTTGTCGACACCAAGGAATAGGTCCAGGTGATCGCGCCGGCCTGCGGTGCATCAGAACTCCAAGCAGATCTTCCCGAAGTGACGGTTGGATTCCTGGTGACGGAAGGCCTCGGCGATCTCTTCCAAGGGATAACGCGAATCGATTTGTGGCTTCATGCCGGTCGCATCGATCGCGCGAATCATGTCGAGCTGATGTTTGCGATTGCCGACCAGAACGCCCTGGAGCTTCAGGTGTCGGGCGATCGCTTGGATGAAGGAGACCTGGCCCACCAGTCCGGTGAGGATGCCGATGATCGCGATGTGGCCGCCGATTCGCGCGGCGATCATCGATTGCTCCATGGTCCCCGGTCCGCCGATTTCGATGACATGGTCGACTCCCCGACCTTCGGTCATGGCTCGTACCGTCTCGCCCCAATTCGGGTTTTCTCGATAGTTGATCAGTTGGTCGGCACCGAGCGCTCGCAGTCGCTCCAGTTTGGCGTCCGAGGATGAGGTCGCGATCACGGTCGCGCCGGCCAACTTGGCGAACTGCAAGGCAAAAATGGAGACGCCACCGGTACCCTGCACGAGTACGCTGTCGCCGGGCTTGAGCAAGCCATCGGCCATCAACGCCCGCCAAGCGGTCAGGCCAGCGCAGGTCAGCGTCGCGGCCTCGGCATGGCTATAGCCCTGCGGGGCGTGGGTGAAGGCACTCGCCTTGGCGGTGACCTGTTCGCGGGCATAACCGTCGAGACCATCGCCAGGGACTCGCGCGAAGTTGCCTTCACTGGGTCCCGGTTCGCCATCAGCCCACTCTGGGAAGAACAGACTGACGACCGCGTCACCGACCTGAAACTCGGTGACGCCCTCGCCCACCGCGGTCACCACACCGGCGCCGTCGGACATCGGGATTCGAGGCTCGCGCGGTGCCCAGACCCCGGTCACCACCACGTAGTCGTGGTAATTGAGAGAACTGGCATGCAGTCGCACGGTGATCTCGCCATGCCCGGGCTGCCGGGGTGCCGTGCTGGTGATTTGAAGCCGGTCCAAGCCGCCCCCGAGGGGGACGACGATGGTTCTGATCGACATCTGGAAATCCGAGTTGTGGTTAAGGCTGGGTATCGACGGCGAGAACCGCCCAGGAAATGGGGCCGGATCGGATCGAGCTGAGCGGTTTCAATTCGCCGTTTTCGGCGATGCGGTAGACTGCCAATCGACCGCTCGCTTCGCCCGCGGCGTAGAGGTGGCGACCGTCGGGGGAGATCGCGAAGGAGCGAGGAATCGCTTCGGTGGAGGTGACGGAGATGCGTGTCAATCGGCCCGAGTTCGGATCGATGGCAAAGCCGGCGATGCTGTTGTGGCCTCGATTCGCGACGTACAGAAATTGGCCTTCGGGTGTCATCAGGCAGCGCGATGTCGAGTTCTGGAGCGCGTCGAAATCCTCGGGCAGCGACGAGACGGATTGCCGGAGCGTTAGGACGTGGGTGACTTCGTCGCGTGCGTACATCGACGCGCCGTCCTCTGCGCTATTCCCGGCCTCGTTGCTGCAATAGGCCCAGCGTTCGGACGGGTGCAAGACGATGTGTCGTGGATGTTGCCCCGGCCGGGCGGTGACGAAAGGCGGTTGCAGCGGCGTCAAATTTCCTGTCTGTGGGTCGAAGCGAAACTGATCGATTCGATTCGCTCCGGTATGGGCGACATAGACGGACAGATTCTGGGAGTCGATGGCGATTCCATGGGCGTTGTCGGCGGTGGCCACGGATTGAACGGGGGCTGTCGACAATCGCCCGTCCTCGGCGATCCGGTGGACGGTTACTCGGTTGCTGACGTAATAGGCCGTCAGCAAAAACTTGCCGGTGCGGTCGGTGATCAAGAAGGCGGGATCCTCACCGCCATCCACGACCTGGATCAGGCTCAACTGTCCGCTGGTCGGGTCGATCCGGAAGGAGGCGAGTTGTCCCGAACTGCGGAGCGCTGCGAACAAGGTGCGGCCATCGTTCGCTACCGCCAAAAACGCCGGCTCGGCGGGGCAAGCGGTCAGGTGAGCCGGTTCGAGCTCGCCCGATCCGACATCTCGGCGAAACACCGCGATCTGGCGCTGTTCCAGCAGGCTCACGAAGACGAACGATTCCCCGTAGGCGGAGCGACTGGAGCTGAGGAGCATGATCGTTAAAACCGTCAAACTCAAGCTACGGCGGATCACCAGGTTCACGTCGAGGTACTCAGGTTGGGGGCGGGCGTGGTCGACGGTCTGGGCGGTTGCGGCGAAAGGGTAAGTGGCTTCGCCAGCGAAGGGCCCGTCGTCGCGGGATTTTCGGCCATTCTAGCCGTTCTCAAGTTCGAGCATTGGGGGAGACCGCGCAACCACCCGTTGCCCTCCTTCGGGGCCGAGCAGCCTTATCGTGGCGGTGGGTGGAACCGGCGGACGTGGAGCGGTTGCCCTTGGTTTCGAGTTTTCAGATTGCCTCGGGGCCAGGACGGCGGGGGAAAAGGTCGACTCGAGACCGCTTTGTAACCGAAAACTACAATGCCCTGATTGAGCCCACCTGTCTGCCGACCCAGCGCGGGTCCGTTCAGTTCGTCGATCGCCCCACTGATTGCCTGTGCGAAATCCGAAAATCCGGTGGAGATCGGTTTACGGATGGGGTACGATTAACGGATCGAAAAGTGGCGATCGGTCGCGGCGCGAGCCACCGCGGCCGCCCGTCGAGACGCCTCCCGCCTGGTAATCCCTCCCACCAACCGTCCCTACGGAATCCTGCCATGCGTATTTCTCGAAATTGCGAAGGTGCCAGCCGCCGCGATTGCTTACGTCTCGGAATCGGTGGCCTGTTTGGCGGTGGGTTGGTCAACGCTTTGCGAGCACGGGATGTTGCCGCGGCCACGGTCGGCGATGTACGACGCCATGCCAAGGCGAAGTCTTGCATCCTGATCTGGATGGATGGCGGGCCGACGCATTTCGAAACTTTCGATCCCAAGCCGGATGCTCCGATGGAGATCCGCGGCGAGTTCGAGCCGATCGCCACCAAAGTTTCCGGCGTGCATTTTTCCCAGCACATGGCCCGGCTAGCCGGCTTGCTCGACAAGTACGCCATGATCCGCTCGATCCGCCATGATCAAGGGAACCATGGGGCCGGCAACCATTACATGATGACCGGTTCGCCGACTCGGATTCCGGTCGGTTGTGGGGCGTTTGTCAGTTTCCATCCGAGCATGGGGTCGGTGGTCGCGAAGGAGTGTAGCGTCGGGGCCGCGTTGCCCGGCTATTTTTCGATGCCGCAAATGTCGCGCAGTGGCGGGCCGAACTTCCTCGGTGCCAAGTACGCGCCCTTCGTCGTTTCCGACGATCCCAATGGCAAAAACTTCCGCGTCCGTGACGTCTCCGTGCCGCTCGATTTGCTCGGTGATCGTTTCGACCGTCGCAACGAGTTGCGCCGGTCGATCGATCGCATGAAGCGGTTCAACGAGGAGATCGCTGGCGATCCGGTGTTGGCCGCTGACGAATATTATCGCCAAGGCATGGATTTGGTAACGTCAACCGACGCTCAAGCGGCATTCGACATCAGCCGCGAGAAGGATGAAGTGCGAGATGCCTACGGGCGAAATTCGTTCGGTCAACGAGCGCTGCTGGCGCGGCGATTGGTCGAAGCGGGCGTGCCCTTCATCACGGTCTATGACGGCGGATGGGACCACCATGCCGATCTGTTCGGGGCGCTCGACAAGCGTCTGCCGAGTTGGGATCAAACGGTGGCGGCCTTGATCGAGGACCTGGACCAGCGGGGCATGCTCGAGTCGACCTTGGTCGTGGCGTTGGGCGAGTTCGGTCGGACGCCGAAAATCTCGACGCTATCCGGCCAAAGCAAAGCCGGTCGCGACCACTGGGCCAATGCGATGAGCGTTCTGATGGCCGGCGGCGGCACGCCGGGTGGTACCGTGGTGGGTGCCACCGACCGTAATGGCTATTCGGCGGTGGAGCGGGTGCTATCGCCCGAGAACTTCGTTTCGACGGTCTACACGAAACTCGGGATCGACCCCAACAAGATTCTGTACACGCCGCAAGGACGTCCCTCCCATTTGGTCAGCGACCCGACACCGATTGCCGAATTGATGTAACGGTCTCTGAGAGGACAGTGTGGAGTGCAAGCCGCCGCGCGTTCACCGCGGGTGGTGGACTGCGAGGGCCATCTGGAGATTGCCGTTTCTCGCACGGTCTTTATCGCTGATCGGTTTGGCACCGATCAATCGAGTCCCCGGTGGCTCATCGCTAATACACCACCCATTTCCCCCCACCCGCGACGCCTGTCCGCGGGGTGTGAGAGACCTTGCTGCGAGACTCAATTCCGCACGGGATCTTCGTCGCGGTTGGAAAACGAGAGCTTCCTGGTCGATTTGAGATTTTCCAGCAGTTCGGCTTTCGTCCAATAGGTCGGTTTCATTTGTCGTTGGGAGTAGAGCCGTTCACCCTGGTCCATGTAGTGCGGCGAGTTGGGGTCCGCGGATTGACCCCACGGGGTGCAGGTGAAGGACCGAATTCCCGTTTGGTCGAAGAACATCAGGATCATGGCCATCGAACCGCTGTTGGCGATGTAGCGTCCGGGCCGGTCGGGATCCTCAATCGAGCGGACGTCGAAGAGCGTTTCCGAGAAATTGGCTTCCTTATCGCCGCTGCTGAAGTCCGCGCCGCCGACGGGAAAATACTTGCCACCTCGGCCGACCACATGGACCTCGCCCCAAGGCACTTCCCACTTGCCATAGCGAGCTTTCATTTCGTCGATCGTCATGCGCAGTAGATCGAGAATCTTGGCGCGGGTCCCCGCGTCCAAGGCTTGGCCCTTGCCCAGGGGACTGAGGTCACACTGTTCGCCGCACTTCAGCCGCCAGAACTTGTACAGCACCGTGGCCGTGGCTGCGGGGGTGAAGTTGCCATCCCACGCCAGGATTGCCGAGGCGGCGAGCTTGAGTTCCGGGTCGTTCGCTTCCCGGCCAGGTTCGGCATCGAGGGCGGCTCGCAATTCCGTCTGCCAGGTGGCCGCCAAGCGATCGTGGACGTCGAGGGTGTAGGCGATGGCGTCCTGTTCGGTGACCTGAGAATTGGGATGCAGCAACTCGACCGTCCGCCGGCCGCGCGGATTGTTGTTGTCCCAACTGACGTTGAAGATGTACGGGGGGTATCTGTCCGGGGTCAGCGGCGAATCGACCATCATGTTGGTGGGACTGATGTTGCAATTTTGCATGTAACCTTGCGGCGGGTTGTGGATTTGAACGAGATCCTGTTGGGGATGGATCCCCTGCCAAGCCGTCTTGCTGGTCGTACCATCCACGGGGCGGCTCCAGTCGTAACCGCTCGGGCGGATCGGGGTGGCACCGTTGCGAACGTAGGCGATGTTCCCTTCGATGTCGGCTGACATGACGTTCTGCTCGTTGTATTGATGCCGGGCCAACGCCGCGTTGACTTCGTGAACGTTCTTGCCCATCGCCATCGCATAGAACTGTTCGTAGAGGCCCGTCTGGTCGAGGTAAGGGGAGGCGCCGACATAAGTCACGCCGGTCGCGAAGTCGGGTTCGCTGATCACGGGGCCGAGATGGGTGAAGTAGGCGGGGCGCGCGATCGCTTCGCCACCTTTGACGGGGATCGTATAGTTCTCGACGCGGATCGGTCGCCACTCCCCGTCGTACTCATATTGGGGCGTGGGTTCGGCTCGGCACTTGATTCGATACACGTCCGCGGTGTCGGGACCGCCGGTGGTCAACGCCCAACCGGCCCGTTGATTGTGGCCGATCGCGAGCATCGGTGAACCGATGAGGAAATAGCCGTTCATGTGCAGGTCGCCGGAGTGGACGCGGGCTTCGTAGAGCACCGCCAAGCCTTCCCAGGTGAGGTGCGGATCGGAAAGTAGGATTGCGGAACCGGATGCCGAGCGGGTTGGCGAAACGGCCCATTGGTTGGAGCCCATCGCTGGCTTGACCGGATCGGGCGAATTGCGGAGGTCGCTCATGATCGTTCCGAGCGGCCAGCGGAGGATCATCGCGCGGCTGACGGCCAATCCGTGCCAAGGTTCTACGGTGATGGCGACGTCCGCCGCCTGGTTGGGATGCTCTTGGATGTAGGCATTGATGCCGGCAGCGAAGGCATCGAGCGCGTCGCGAATGTGCTGGGGCGCCGTCGTCTGGAGATATTCTTGGTGCAGTCGGTCATTCCCCGTCAGACGCATCAGGTAGTCCTGCTGCAGGAACTCCTGGCCGCGAACTTCCGCGAAGCGGCCGACGCTCGTTCGAACGCTCAGGTAAATGTCCTCCAGGCGATCTTCCGCTTGTGCGTAGCCGAGCGCGTAGATGCCGGCCGCGGGGGTGTTGGCATAGGCGTGCGGCACACCCCACGAGTCGCGATAGAGGGTCGCTTCTTCAGCCTGCAGTCGCTGTGGGATCAGGATGCCAACGCAGGCGGAGATCGTGAGCAGCTGAAATGCTGTGAAGGAGAGTGGTCGCATGTTCGAATTGGGAATGGGAGGAAGAGCGAGGCCGTGCAGGGTCTTGGCATGGGGCGCCACCGCTCCCTTAGGATATCGCGTCGGTTCGCCGACGAACTCACCGCCGAGGCAGACTGGCTACGGGAACGCCGAAAAAAAACCTCGGACCGGCAAGGGTCCGAGGTTTTCGGGAGATTCGCAGCGATGGGGGGGCGATTACTTGGACCCGGCCAACTGGGCCTTGCGTTTGGCGGCGACGATTTCTTCCTGGACGTTCGAAGGCACCTGACGATAGGTCGCGAACTCCATCGTGAACGTGCCCTGGCCTTGGGTCATGCTTCGCAGGTCCGTGGCATAACCGAAGGTTTCAGCCAAGGGGACTTCGGCGGTGGCGATCGTGATCCCATCGCGAACGTCGGTGTTGGTGATCAAGCCACGGCGGCTGATGATGTCACCGACGACCGGGCCTTGGAACGATTCCGGGCACTCGATTTCGATGTTCATGATCGGTTCGAGCAACACCGGAGCCGCCTTCGTGAAGTACTCGCGGAAGCACCCTTGTGCGGCGGTGTAAAACGCCTTTTCCGAGCTGTCGACGTCGTGGTAACTGCCGTCGGTGAGGTCGATTTGGGTTCCTACCACCGGGTATTCGGCCACGGGGCCCTTGGCCAAGGAATCGCGAAAACCCTTTTCGACGGCCGGGATAAATTGCTTGGGAATGCGGCCACCGACGACGTGGTCTTCGAAGACGAAGCTGTCTTCGCTTGCCGAGGCGATCGGGCGGAGCTTGCCGACGATGTGGGCGTACTGACCCGAACCGCCGGTCTGCTTCTTGTGCTTGTAGTTGAACTCGACTTCGCGGGTCGGGCTTTCGCGGTAGCTGACCTTGGGAGCGCCGACCTCGACTTCGACCTTGTATTCCCGCTTCATCCGTTCGACGTAGACGTCGAGGTGGAGCTCGCCCATGCCGCTGATCAGGATTTCGTTGGTCTCGTCGTCGGTGAAGACGCGGAACGTCGGATCTTCCTTGCGGAACCGCTGCAGCGCTTTGGACATCTTGTCGGCATCCGCGCGGCTGGCCGGGTTCACGGCAACCTTGATGACCGGTTCGGGGATGAACATCGACTCCAGGGTGCAGAAGTCGCGCTCGGCGGCGTAGGTATCGCCGGAAGCGCAATCGATACCCATGACCGCGATGATATCGCCGGCCGAGGCCGTGTCGATGTCTTCGCGTTTGTTGGCGTGCATTCGCACCAACCGGCTGAAGCGTTCCTTGCGACTGGTACGCTGATTGACATAGCTTTCGCCCTTGCTGAGCGTACCTTGATAGACTCGCATGAAGGTCAATTGACCGAAGGGGTCATCGACGATCTTGAAAGCCATGCCGACGAACGGCGCGGCGGGATCGGGAAGCAGCAGGATGCGATTGGCTTCGTCCTTCGGGTCCTTGCCACGGATCTCGCGTTCCAGTGGGCTCGGCAGATAATTAGCGACAGCGTCCAGCAGTGGTTGGACGCCCTTGTCCTTGTGGGCGCTGCCCATGAAGACGGGGGTCGCACCGGCGAGCACCGCTTGCCGTGCCACCTTGTAGATCAACTCGTTGGGGACCGGTTCTTCGCTGAGCAGCAATTCCATCATCTCGTCGCTGTACATCGACAGCGCTTCGAGCATCTTGCCGCGGAACTCATCCGCCTTGCCCTTCAGTTCGGCTGGGATCTCGCCTTCCTCGACGATTTCACCACGATCACCGCCGAAGGTCAGCGCCTTCATTTCGACTAGGTCGATCACGCCACGGAAATTTTCTTCCCCGCCGATCGGATACTGCATCATAAACGCGTCGGCGCCGAGCTTGGTCTTCAACTGCTCGCAGACGCGGAACGGGTTAGCTCCGGTTCGGTCCATCTTGTTGACGAACGCCAAACGGGGAACCTGGTAACGCTTCATCTGGCGGTCGACCGTGATCGACTGGCTTTGCACGCCGCCGACGGAGCAGAGCACCAGGACCGCACCGTCCAAAACTCGCAGCGATCGCTCAACTTCGACGGTGAAGTCGACGTGGCCCGGGGTGTCGATCAGGTTGATCGGGGTGCCCTTCCAGTTCACGCTGGTTGCGGCCGAGGTGATCGTGATGCCCCGTTCCTTCTCGAGTTCCATGTGGTCCATCGTCGCCCCGTCACCCGAGCCTCGGACTTCCTCAATTTTGTGAATTCGTCCTGTGTAGAACAGAATTCGCTCGCTGAGGGTGGTTTTACCCGAGTCGATGTGAGCGCTGATGCCGATGTTCCGCAGTTTCTCCAAACCCATCTCAATCACCTACAAAGTTTTCCCCACGGTCGCGGACCCCCGCGTTCCGAGAAGAACGGCTTCGCGGATCGGTGGACCTGTGGCGGATCTAGAATACGATATCGCCGACAGAAAGGAGCCGCGCCGGTCGCTCCCCTGAATGGGGTCGAACCGAGGCGGCATCGGCATTGCCTGATGAATATCGCAAACGAAAGGCATGTGCGGAAGGTCAAAGGCGAAAAAGCCGGCAGAACTTTCCCCACCAGCGCCTCGGGTGGGCGATTCGGACCGGCTCAGCAACCCGTGACGCGGCAGGGTCCCAGGCTCGCGGTCGGTTCTGCCCGACTTTTACGGCTCACGGCCGGCTTGGGGGCGGTCGGGTATTGTCGAAGCTGACGAAGCGGCGGTCTTTAGAAGTCAGCGCGGGCGAAATAAACGGAACCGACTAGCAGCATCGTGACGACGAACGCGCCGCAGGTCAGCACCGGACGCCAGATGTCGTATTGCTGGACGCTGTCGGGATCGTCCGGCGGTAGAAACGGAAGCTGCATGGAATCTTCGCCCGATACGATCGCCGAAATGGTCTCGCTGAGCTCCCCCGTTTGTGGGGTAATTGTCCTCAGCGGGGTGACGACATAGCGGTCGAACAGTCGCCAGCCGGAAAGTGTGGGCCGGAGTTGGGTCCTGGGACGGGAGGTGGCGGCCGGAGCTTGGGCAGCCGAGATCGCGAACGCCGAGGCACGATCGACGTGATGGGCGACCCACAATTGGCTCGATCCGCGGTCCCAGTGCAGCGCTTCGACATGGGATACGCCCCGCAGTTGCTCGAGCGAGAATTTGCCGGTGGCGTCCTGGCTCAGGATCCAAGCCAGGCCGTTGGCGGTTTGGATAGCGACCGGACCGCTGGCCACAGCCTGGCCGGCGTCATTCCGACCGCCGCTCGGGCAGGCGACCGCGGCGGTGACGGTGAGTTCACCGAGTTGGCTGAGCAGGCGGCCTGGAATCGCGATCGGTTCGAGGTCGGGCGAAAAGATCAGGGGCGGGGCTTGAGTCCGGAGCAGCAGCACTGCGCCGCCGAGGCAGCGGAGCCAGGCCGAGCGGCCGACGGAATCGATTTCCGATCTGGCACCCACCGACCATTCCGGGCGACTTCCAGGAACCGCCGGTAGAGGGTCGCGGTCGAGTCTCAGTAACTTGCCTCCCGAATAGACGAACAACCGCTCGCCGTTGGGGCTGAGGGCGGCGGAGTTGGGTGTGAGCAAGGCCGTACCCGCCGGAAGTATCGATTGAAAGCCCTCGCTCGGCCCGCCCATCATTTTGATCAGTTTGGGAAACCAGGTACCCAGCGAGTCGGTTGGCGGCGATGCGGGCGTTGGCGGAGCGGCCGCCGCTTGATCTTCGGGCCGCAGATCGGTGGCGCGGGCGATCAGTAGTTCGCCGGAGTTGATCGCCAGCAAGTCGCCCGCTTGGGCCGGGAGCAATTCACGCGTGCCAGCCGGCATTTCGATCGTCGGTTCGGGCAAACTGTTGGTTGCCGGGTCGATCAGCAGCAGCGGCGTGGCGCCCGACCCGAAGAGGTTCATGCGGCCGCCCCGCACCCGGGCGGAAACGACTCGACCGTCGGAGAGCGTGACCGGCGGCATGACTCGATCGCTGCTGCCGGTATCGTCGGGAAACAGATCCGTCCAGCGATTGGCCGCTGGGTCGAAGCGTCTCAAGTGGCCGCCCCGGGTGGAAGCGATCAGGGTTGAGCCAGCAGCGCTCAGGCCGGTGATCCGGTCCCGTTCCAGAATGAAACGGTCGGAGAGCGTGGCTCCCAGTCCGATGATCAGGCAAGCCGCGCCGAATAGGTTCGCCAAGCCGATCGCCAAGATCGGAGACCGCCATTTGAGCCCGGCGACGGCGGAGACGCTGAAGAATACGGAGAAGAGGAACACACAAACGGGGATGCACCACAGCAGGCGAGGATTCCAGATGTCGAGCCGCAGCCCGGCGATCAGCCAGAGTCCGACAATCAGCTGGGTCACGCAGACCAACACGAAGGCGCAGCCGCCGATGAACTTGGCGAGAAACAGCAGCGGACGGGAAACCGGTTTACTGAGCAACAGGTGCAGCGAACCGGGTTGCAACATGTCTGGGATGATCGAGGCGGTCACCAGAATGCCGAGAAAGATCATCGCGAATCCCAGCACCCAGTCGATGATCAGGCGGAGCACGAACAGGTTGAGCAAGGATTGGAACTGAGTCTTCTCAACTTGGAAGATCGTCGGGAAGTTGAAGCCGGCGTAGGTCAACGCGATGCTGCGGGCCCCGCGGCTTTCGAAAACGCCGGGCAGTGCGGCTTCGATCCGCAAGCGGTCGCGGCGTTTCTTGAGCTCTTCGGTCAGTTCCGCAGGGGGCGTTTGTTCGAGTTCTCGCAGCTCGCGAAGTCTTGTTGTCCTGGCCCAGGCGACGGCGTCGTACCAAGTTTCCGACTCGTACAGGGAATTGAGCCCCTCGGCGAGGATATCGAGTCGGATGCGAACCTCTTGCCCCTGGGCGACCTTGCGGAGGTTGTTTTGCAGTTCGGCCGGCAGGTGCCGCGCGATGCGTCCCGCGGGGGTTTCGCCGGGAGGCACGGCGTCCTCGCTGTCGGCCACCGCGGGTTGCGGTTCGCTCGCGGCTTGCGTGGTTATCGGTGCGGCGGCGGGGAGGCCGTCCGCAGTCTCGTTGATGCCCTGGGCCAGCATCGCTTTGAGCCGCGTGCCGTTCGCGAAATCGGTCCAGCGGAACGTCGTTGTGTAGACCTCGCGATAACCGATCGGACTGATGGCCAGCAGGAATAGGTAGATCGCGCCCAGGGCGACCCAGAGGACGCGGGAGGCGAACGCGGAGCGGAAGGAGTCGGCGATCACCGCCAAGTAGGGCCGCATCAGGAGTCCTCCGTGGGGCCGACGAGTGCCAGGAAGACGTCTTCGAGCGAGCGCCGTGGGGTGGTCATCGCGAGGATACTGATTCCCTCGGCGCGGAGACGATCGACCATGCGATCGATCTGCGGCTGTTCCTGGCAGGCCACGGTCGCCCGTAAAATCCCGCCCGGAAGCGGATCGAGCTGCGGTGTCGGCGAGGGGGAGGCGAGCGAATCGCTCAAGCAGCGGCGGACGCATTCCGGATCGGCCGCGCCGGCCAGGTCGAAGCGGACTTGGCGGTCGCCGAGTTGTCGGGTCAGTTGTTCGACGGTCCCGCTGCCGCGGACCTGCCCCGCGGCCATCACGGCGACTCGGTCGCAGACCAGTTCGACTTCTTGCAAGATATGGCTGTTGAGGAAAATCGTTTTGCCNNTCCGGGTCATGCAGCAGCGCCTGGGCCAGTCCGAGACGTTGGTACATGCCTTTGCTAAACCGTCGTACCGACTCGCGATCGCGGCCTTCGAGCCCGACCATGCGGAGCAGTTCCGCGCCGCGCTGACGGATCGTGAGTCCGCTCAGCCCGCTCAGTCGACCATAGAAATGGAGTGCGGAACGGGCGGTGTGGTGGCGGTCGATCCGCAAACTTTCGGGGAGGTATCCGATCCGGCGGCGGGCGGCGATCGAGCCGGCGGGGAAGCCGAGGACCGATGCCGATCCTCCACTGCCGCTGATCACGCCCAGCAGAATTTTGATCAGCGTTGTCTTGCCCGCGCCGTTGGGGCCGACAAGCCCGACCTTTTCACCCTTCTGGACGCCCATCGAGGCTTCGATGAACAGGATCTGGTGGCCGTTCTGCTTGGAGATATTGTCGAGGCGGATCATGGGTGGGCTGCTAGCGCGGGAACGCGGCGAACGCCACCCTCAGCCTATGGGCAGATCGACCCAGGGCCGAGAAGCCGGCCAAGCGCGCCGCTCACAAGCATCGGCCTCCTCCGCCCCCTACATGGCCAGCATCCACACGGCCATGGCGATCATCATCAGGTTCTCGGTCAGCGACAGGAAGCCGAGTGGCACATTGCTGTCGCCGCCGACGCAGGCGCNNCCAGATAGACGGCCTTGAACACCGAAACCGCGCCGATGACGCCGATGGTCAGGGCCAGCGGCGCCGAAAGCCAGGTGAGCACGCCTGCGACCATCAGGGCGCCGGCCCCGAACTCGGCGAAGGGATAGATCTTGCCATAGGGCGGCCAGCGCCTGGCCAGCAGGTCGTAGTTGAGGAAC
>DITY01000179.1 GCA_002422955.1 Planctomycetaceae bacterium UBA6172 | reverse complement strand
ACCCCGCCATGCCCCCCGAGCCGGCCACGATCCCCGAGCCGGCCGCGGGCTCGCCCACCGCGGCGATGACGCTGACCCGCACGCAGGGCTACCCCGGGCCGACCTTCGGCGGGATCGCGATCGAGGGCGAGAACCGAACCTTGCCCGCTTATCAGATCGCGCTGGGCGAGCGTCAAGCCGCGGAGCCCGCGACCGATGTCGTCGGGGGCGGTCTGACCGCGCGGCCCGAGGGCTTCCCGGTCCCGCCGGCCGGCAGCAAAGCCTGGCTGACCCGCTGGAGCTTTCGGCCGCAATTGGGCAACACCAGCGGCCTGACGCAGCGGCGCGGGAGCGACCTGTTGGCCGGCAGCATCACCAACCCGCTCACCGTCGACCTGCTCGACGGCGTGCTGGTCTACGGCAATTGGTGCTACCTGTTGCCGACGCGGTTTCGCGCCGGCCAGACGATCGCTGCCATCGATTCGCTCCGGCAAAAGAACTTTCGCTGGCACCTGACCAAGCGCGAGATCGCCGATAACGCGTCGAAGCTGGCGGTTTGGGACGTCGAGATGCACGACGATTGGGCGCGGCTGAGCGAATTGCTGATGTTCGCCTCCACCGTCGGCGGCCGCGATTACACGGGGCTGGAAAACCGCGGTCTGGGCGAGCTCGATCTGTCCCATGTGTTGGCGGGCGGCCACGCGATTTTGTACGGTCGGGTCGCGGAACCGGTCTTCGAGAACGAGTTCACGCCCGAGCGGCCGACGGTATCGGCCGCGCGGATCGTGCTGCCCGTTGCCCCGCTGACCGCGCCGGACGCGTCATCCGTGACGGCACCCGCGGCTACCCCTTCCGCTCCCGCGACATCGACCGACTGAGCCCATTTCGGATTCCTTCACCTCGCCGCGACCGAGCGTGCCCCCCGCGGACATCAACCTTCGAGAACTTCGGCGTGATCAAGACCGTTGACCTGACGAAAAAGTACGGCGACACCTTCGCCATTCGCGCCATCGATCTCGATTTAGATCGTGGGGACCTGTTCGGATTCATCGGCCCCAACGGCGCCGGAAAAACGACAACGATGCGGATCCTCAGCACGCTGCTGGCGCCGACTTGGGGCGAAGCGTATGTCTGTGACCATTCGGTCCACACCCAGCCGAAAGAGATCCGCCGGTTGGTCGGCTACATGCCCGACTTTTTCGGCGTCTATGACGACATGACCGTCGTCGAATACCTCGAGTTCTTCGCGGCCGCCTATCGCATCGGCGGCGAGGCACGGCGACGGCGGGTCGACGAGATGCTGGATATCGTGGACCTCGATTTCAAACGCGACGCCTACGCCAACACACTCTCCCGTGGCCAAACGCAGCGACTCGGTTTGGCCCGCACGCTGCTGCATGACCCCCAAGTGCTGTTGCTCGACGAGCCGTTATCGGGCCTCGACCCCCGAGCCCGTATCGAGATGCGAAACCTGCTCCGCAAACTCGGCCAACTGGGCAAGACGATCATCGTCAGCAGCCACATCCTGCCGGAGTTGGCCGACGTCTGCAACAAGGTCGGCATCATCGATCGAGGCGAATTGAAGGTCAACGCGACCATCACCGAAGTGCTGCGTCAGGTCCGCGAACACACGGTGCTGGTGGTTCAGCCGGCATCACCCGACGAGCTCAATCGCGTCCGGCAATTGTTGGAAGGACACCCCCTGGTTCAGAGCATGCAGATCGGCAACGCCTCGGTCCGCGTGGTGCTGAAGAGCAACGTCCAGGACTACACCGGATTACCGAAGTTGCTGATCGACAACGGCGTCGCGCTCCGCGGTTTCGGCGAGGAATCACTCGATCTCGAGTCCGCCTTCATGGCGTTGACCAAAGGGACCAGCGACCGGATGTAACCCGCGGCCTCNNGGCCGAGGAATCCGTCCACCAGCACCAAGGCAAAGTAAGTCGTGAGCAGAAACGCGATCGTGAACAGCACACCCAAGGTCGGATAAATCAGCGGCTTGAGCGGGCTGAGCTTCGCCAGTACCGGCAACTTCCGCAGCGTGAGCCGCGCGAACCGCTGCAGACGGCTGCAACTCGAACACCGAGGCAGTGTCCCCGGCAGAACGTCGATATGGTTGAAGTCGGCACCGCAAAGACGGCATTGTCGAACAGTCATCGTCTTAAGATGCTCGTCATCGAATAAAAACGACTCCCCACGCATTCGAAGGCGATGCGCGGCGGAACATCCTTCGCGGAGATCTCGGCTACGAAGAGCACGAGTAGGGGTAGGGGGCAGCGATAGGAGCGTCCACGATAATGACGCTCCCTGAAAAGTCCATAGCTGGCCCCGATTACGACCAGGAGATCGCCCCATAAACGGAATCTGGCCACCGGTACGGGGTCGCCGGACGCGAGCGACTTCCGCGGAAGATACAATCGAATCTTCTCCCCCCCTCCGCTCCTGCCCGCGGGACACGACTCGATGTTGACCATCAACGGCCGGCCACGCTCTGTCTGCACCGGGTTCACCCGCCGTACCCTGTTGGAAGCAGGCGGCGCCGGGATGTTCGGCCTGACGTTACCTAAGTTATTGGCCGCGGAGGAAGCGGCTGGCGAAGTGCGACCGCGGGCGAAGTCGGTGATCTTTTTGTTGCTGTTCGGCGGCCCCAGCCAACTGGAGACGTTCGACATGAAGCCGGACGCGCCCGAATTGATCCGGGGTCCGTTTCGTCCCACGGCTTGCCGCACGCCCGGTCTGCTGATCAGTGAACATTTGCCGCAAACGGCAGCGGTTTCCGACAAGTTCTGCGTCGTCCGCACGATGTCGCATTCGTTCAACGATCACAGCGGTGGCGGGCATTATTTGCAAACCGGCAAACGTTGGCACGTCCCGATCGGCGGTGGCTTCAGCCCCACCCCGCGGGATTGGCCCGCGATGGGATCGATCGTCGAGCATCA
>DITY01000040.1 GCA_002422955.1 Planctomycetaceae bacterium UBA6172 | reverse complement strand
CCGGCGCAAGGTCGTCGGGTTCATCACCAGCGTCAGCGCCGAAGCTTGAATGCCGAGGACGCGGTCGTGAATCGGCCAAGTCGCCTCGGCGGACATCGCCGAACGGCCCCCCTCATCCAACCATTTGTCGACCGACATCCGCTCGAGCAATTGAGGCGTCAAGCCGAAGGACTCGTCGCGGAAGGTGGTGTCGATGACGAAATCCAACGCGGCCCGCTGTTGCGCGGCGGGCACGACTTCGACGGGTGCGCGATCGCCCGGGTCGCCCTTTTTATCGCGGCGGATGAAGGCCCCGCCGATCCAATTGGCCATCATGCTGGTGGCCCGCATCTGCAGCGACAGGGTCAGTTCGTAACCGCGCCGGGCGCGTGACCAGCTTTCACCATCTTTCACGAACTTCTCAAGCAGTCGTTCGCGATAGACCTTCACCAATTTCATCTGTTCTTTGGCGTAGTCGAGCGGATCGGCACTGAAGTCATAGCGCGTCGCCAGCGGATCGGGACCGCTGGTGTCTTCGTCGGTCGCGTACTGCAACTCCGGTTCGTTGCAGCGTTTGAGGATCTCCTGCAATTGCTTGTCGTCGATCGTGTACCCGTACTCGATCGCCCAATAGTCGTAAGGCCCGATCCCGTTCATCGAGTAATCGCCTTGGATCTCGCCCGATTCATAGCGGTAGTTGATCGGCGTGTAGTCCATCACCGACGCGGTGAAGGTTTTCTTGCCCTTGACCGCTTCGCTGTTGATCTCGTCGAGCTTCAGCAAACCGGACGCGCGGAAGTTATGGCGCAGGCCGAGCGTATGACCGACTTCATGGGCGACCAGATCGGCCAGCAGCGGGCCGACGAACCATTCGGGGATCCCGTCGAGCATGTCGCCTTCCAACTCAGGCTTGTCGGCAGGCTTTTCAGCCACCGCATCAGCCGGTGGGGGCTCCGTGGCAGGCGTTTCCGGCTTGGTTTCGGCCGGTTTCTGGTCCTCGGGTTTCCCCTCGGCGACGGCCTTCGCCGCGGCTTCTTCTTGCTTTTTCTTGTCCTCTTCTTCCTTTTTCTTCTTCTCTTCTTCGGTGGCTTCCTGAGCCAGGAGGACCATCGACCAGTTCATTCGCGCCAAGGCGAGATCGAGATGCCGACCACTGGCCGCCATGCAGAGCCCGTTCTTTTGACTCAGGTGTCCGATCAGCCCGTCGTACTCGTCGTCACCCAAGAGAGTCGGATCGGCTTGGGCCATCCCGAACCCAGCCATCGGCTCCTGAGACTGGCGGGCGTAGCGATTGCGGAGGAAGTTCGCATCTTCGGTCGCGGCTAGCCGGACGCGTGGGTCCCAGTTCGGGTTCTTGCCGAGCCAAGCGAGCGTTTCGGCGGAGAGCCCTTCCATCGCCAGCTTGGGCATCAGGTCGTTGTAATTGAAGTTGTAATGCCGGATCCACCCATCGGTCAGGATGATATCGGCATCTAGAATTTCACCCGTTTCCGGGTGCACGCGACTGGGTCCGATCGCCGTGCCGATGTCATTGTTGAGCCAGCGAACGAAGTTGTAACGGACGTCTTCTGGGTCCTTCTCCATGTGGGCCCCACTCTCGGCGTCCTGGTACTCGACCACGATCGCATCGATCAGACCGACCTTTTCGAACGCCTTGTTCCAGTTGTCGATCCCCTGCTTGACCCAGCGACGGTAGCGGACGGGCGTGGTGTGTTCGATGTAGAACCGGATCGGCTCCTTGGGCGGACTGAGCTTCAGATTCGGATCGCGTTTCTGCAGGTGCCAGCGATTGATGTAGCGAACGCGGGTGTCATCGTCTTTGTATTTGCTGAGGTCGCTGTAGGAGGTGGTGAAATAACCGACCCGCTCATCCGCTTTCCGTGGCTTGAAGCCGTTGCTGCTGCTGGGCACTTCGCTGAAGGAGTAGTGCAGCGTTTGCAGTTGCCCGCCATTGCCGACCACCTCGAACGCGACTTCGATGTTGCCCGGAAAGACTTTGGCTGACGAGAGTGCCAGCAGCTGCGGGTTGGTGATGCGGACCGAAGGACCGAAAAACTTGCTGGCGTTGGCGATCAGCAATTGGTCCAAGTCGATCACGGGACCGCCGGTGGGGCCGATCGCCAGGATCGGAATGTCCATCAGCACTTGATCGGTGAACAAACGCTTGACCGAAGCTTTGGCTTCCGGTTCGCCTTCGGCGCGGACGCTCAAGTTCGGGGCCAACAGGGCCAACCGTTTATCGAAACGTCGCCATTCGATCACCCACTCGCCCGACTGCAGGCCGGCGTAGCGATCGCCGCTGCCGACGGTCAACGCGATGAAATACCGCTTGCCCTGAAATTGCTTAGGAATTTCGCACAGCAGTTGAGCATCCTTCTCCCGCTTCCAAACATTGAACAGCCCTTTGGGGTTCTGTTGGTCGGAGGAGGCGATCAGGTCGAAACCCTTGGTCACCTCCGCCAGTGGCGGAAAGTCCTCGGGGGCTTGCGCTCGCGCGGCGATGGTGCAGGTCGCCACGACGGTGGCGAACAGCAATGCGGAAAACGGTTTCATCGGCGATGGCTTCCACTTAAATAGACGGATTTTGCTCTCAGGCTTCGGCATGGCAATCGCGCTGCCGCAATTCGATTACCTTCGATCGTACGCAGCAGGGCGTGAAAGGTTCAGCTTCTTCGGCGTTCCGCGGGGTGGGATCGCACTAGCCTGGCGCGGACGACCGCAATTCTAAGATAGTCGCTTTCGCCAAATCTGAAGCGATTTTGAGGACATTTTGTTGGTTTGGGGTGTCGTTTCGCGGTCAACACCGGGATCCGTCGGGAAAAATCGCTCGCATTGACGACAATCCGCCTAAGTTCGACAATCGATGAAACAACCTGCGTGACTTTTTGACTTTCGTTCGCCGAGGGTTGGCCACCGGCCGATCCCTCCCGTTTTAACCGCCCAGCAAAGAAGTTCCGGCATGACCCCGCTGCAGCAACAGGATCCCGAGATTTGGGATGTGATCCAAGCCGAAGCCCTCCGTCAGCGCGAAGGCCTCGAATTGATCGCGAGCGA
>DITY01000004.1 GCA_002422955.1 Planctomycetaceae bacterium UBA6172 | reverse complement strand
TGGGCGAACGAATCGAGCAAACGCCTGGCAAAGTTGGCTGCGTCGTTCAAATCGCTGGCGTTGGGATGGTGGCGGTGCAGGCCTCCCAGCAGCCACAGCGGGCCGAAGGTGTCGTGCCCGCTGCAGTGAAATTCATCCACGACGTCAAACCCGCCGCGGGTCAGACACTGACGCAGGGGGTAATGATAAAGGCGGTGAAGAAACGGTAAGCCCGAGGTTGTGAAGATGAATGCCTTTTGGCCTGGTCGCACCGCCCGAACCCGTTTTGCCCACCTCCGCAGCTCCGAGTGGAACCGGGCGTAGTAGATTCCCGATCCGACGCCGACCAAGTCATAGGCGGCCAGCGTCGCTTGATCGACCTCCTCCGGCGAGCGAATGTCGGCGGCGAGCACCTCGGCCATCGCCGTAGCGACCCGTTCCGTGTTCTGATGATGCACCGACTTGAGCACGATCAATGTCTTCATTCGACTCATCCCTTGCCCGCAGGCAGCCTTCGATCGCGACCGGCGTCTGAGTGAACGTCAGCATCCACAGCTGCCATCCGGTCGCGACGGGGTCGCAGCCGGCTCGGTTCGAAAGGCCGGTGTCCACTTGCCGATTTGGCGTGCGACGCCTACCAATGAATCCATGCCTACGAAACCATCGCGCAGCCGTTTTCGCCAATATCGTCAAGCCGTTCGCGAACGCGACCGGCCAGAAGGGTCATCTTCGCGTCCGAACAAGGATTTGGCCAGCGGTTCCGGACTCGGAGGCCACGGCATGGGCGGGCATGGGCTGGACGGGCCAGGCCATGGGTCGGGCCACGGTTCGGGCCATGGGTCAGGCGCACCGACTGCGGGGCAGGGCGCGAGTCGCGGGACGGGCAAGGCTAAGAATCAGCCCCGCGGTTTTTGGGTGCTGCTGCGCGAGTTCTGGAAGTTGCTGGGAATGCACCGCGGTTCGGTTCTCGTCTCGCTTTCGCTGCTCACCGTCGCGATGCTGCTGCGACTGATCCCGCCCTACGCGACCAAGCTGGCGATCGATTCGGTGTTGACGGTACCGCCCAAGCCGTTGCCCGGGCCGGTGCAGCGGTTTGTGGAATCGTTGCCGCTCGACACGGCGACCGCGCTGGCCCCGATGTCGCTCTTGATCGGGTTGGCGATCGGCGTCGTGGTGGTGACGTTGCTGGGGACGGTGGTCGGACTCGCCTCCCGCTGGACGGCGACCTTGGCGGTCAACCGGTCGCAGGTTTCGATCCGGCGACACGTCTACGAGCACCTGATCCAGCTGCCGCTGCAGCGCGTCCAGGCGCTGAAGTCGGGGGGCATCTCGAGCCTGATTCGCGAGGACGCGGGGGGGATTTCCGAGCTGATCTTCAACATGCTCTATAACCCCTGGCGGGCGATCGTGCAGTTCAGCGGCAGCCTGATCATCCTGATGCTGGTCGATTGGAAGTTGATGGTCGGCGGGGCGATGCTGCTGCCGATCGTCTGGCTGACCCATCGCACTTGGATCAATCGCATCCGGCCGCTGTTCCGCGACATCCGCAAGCAGCGGCAGTCGATCGACGCTTCGTCCGCCGAGACCTTTGGCGGGATTCGCGTCGTCCGCACCTTCGCCCGCTGGCGGAACGAGTCGTCGCGGTTCGTTCGCGAGGGCGATTTTCTGGCCCGCCAACAGCTCTATACCTGGTGGTGGACCCGCACCGTCGAGCTGATCTGGGAAGTGATCATTCCGCTCGCCTCGACCGTGCTGCTCGTCTATGGCGGGTATCAGATTTTGCAGGGCGAATTGACGCTCGGCGAGCTGATGATGTTCTTGGTCTACCTGACGATGCTGCTCGATCCCCTGGCGACGCTCGCGGGCAGCGCCGTGTCGTTCCAGACCAACCTGGCGGCGCTCGACCGCGTGCTCGATGTGCTGGCCCATCCCCGCGAGTTCCCCGACAACCCGCGGGCGATTCGCGTCAGCCGCGAGGGGACGCGAGGGGCGATCGAGCTTCGCGGGGTGAGGTTCAGCTACCCGGGCAGCCCGTCTGAAGTGCTACAGGGGATCGATCTGAGCGTCGCGGCGGGGGAAACGGTCGCGTTGATCGGCCGCAGTGGCTCGGGGAAGACGACACTGACCAACTTGATCGCGCGATTCTACGACCCCACGGCCGGCAGCATCACGCTCGATGGCCGCGACCTCCGCGACATCGATCCGCAGAGCTACCGGAAGCTGCTCGGGATCGTCGAGCAGGACGTGTTCTTGTTCGACGGGTCGATCGGCGAGAACATCGCCTACGCCCGGCCGACCGCGACGACGGACGAATGCATCGCCGCGGCGCGGGCGGCGGCCGCGCACGAGTTCATCGCGGCCTTGCCCGAGGGTTATGAGACAGTGATCGGCGAACGGGGCTTCAAGTTGTCCGGCGGGCAACGCCAGCGGATCGCGATCGCTCGGGCCATTTTGGCCGATCCGCGAATCTTGATTCTCGACGAGGCGACCAGCAACTTGGATAGCCACAGCGAGCGACTGATCCAGCAGAGTCTCGGCGAATTGCTCCGTGGACGGACCGCGTTCGTGATCGCTCACCGGCTGAGCACGATCCGTAACGCGGACAAGATCGTCGTGATACAGGACGGCCAGATCGTGCAGGTCGGAACGCACGAATCGCTATTCGCCACGGCGGGCAGCTATCGCGAAATGCTGCGGCTGCAGACGACCGGCGACGCCCTCGCCTTCGCTGCCGAAACCGGCGACGCTGAGGATTTTTCGAGTGGAGCGTCCACTTGAGATGTGGATTGGGGAGCCAGCAGTTACCTGCCGGAATGGCTCCGCGGCTGCTTCGCACATGGGACGCCTGACCGCCTATCGCTGTCTCTGAAATTTCCAGCTCAAGCTCCGCTAGGCGAGATATCGGCTAAATTGGCTGGACACGTTTTTCGGCATGATCGCAGTCCCTCTGCGATTCCCACCCCGATCACTCAATCCCGGATCATGACGCTCAAACCTTGGATCTCGTGGGCCGTCCTGGCGCTCGCCGCCATCGCCCCTTTGTCGTTTGCGGCCGCGGGTGAGAAAGACTGGCCGCAGTGGCGTGGCCCCGCGCGGGATGGCCATGCCGCGCCACAACCGCTGCTGAAGAGTTGGCCCGAAGGCGGACCGGCCAACAAGTGGGAATTCCGCGACGCCGGATTGGGCTATTCCGGGTTTGCGATTCGTGACGGGCGGCTGTACACGATGGGCGCCCGCGAAGACGGTTGCTACGTGATGTGCCTCGACGCGACAAAAGGGGAATTGATCTGGCAGACCAACATCGGTCGGGCATCGGTCGCCGCCGATTACGCCCAGGGCTGGGGTGGTGGCCCGCGGTCCACCCCGACGCTCGACGGCGATTTCGTCTACGCGCTCAGCGACCTAGGGGTGCTGGCCTGCTTGAACGCGACGAAGGGCGACAGCGTCTGGTCGGTTAACTTTGTCGAAAAGTATCAGGCGGCGATTCCCAAGTGGGGCTTCAGCGAATCGGTGCTGATCGATGGCGACCGCGTCATCGCCACCCCCGGCGGAGGGGCGTTTTTGGTCGGCCTAGACAAGAAGACGGGCGAGCAGGTGTGGGCTGGCAACGGGCATGAGGAAGGGGCGCAGTACGTTTCGCCGATGAAGCAGACGATCGGCGAGGTCGCGTTCTACGTCACCGCCAGCAAGAAGGGGCTGGTCGCGTTCGACGCTCAGAGCGGCAATTTGTTATTCAGCAATTCGGCCACAGGTAACGACGTGGCCGTGATCCCGACTCCGATTCTGGCTGGCGATCAGCTTTACCACACCAGCGACTATGGTGCCGGGAACGTGCTGCTGAAGCTGGCCGCAGGAGAGAACCGCACGGTGACGGCCGAAGTGATCTACGCGCTCAAGGAAAAGTCGATGCAGAACCACCACGGCGGCGTGGTGTTGGTCGACGGAGTGATTTATGGCTCCAGCAAGGCGAACGGTGGCGTGTGGATGGCGCAGGACCTGCAAACGGGCAAGACTTTGTGGGAAGAGCGGATGCGGCCCAACCGCAGCGGTTCGATCGCCTACGCCGACGGGATGCTCTATTGCTACAACGACCAGGACGAAACGTTGTTATTGGTCGAAGCGAACCCGAGCGCGTTCAAGAAGGTCAGCGAGCTGAAGTTGCCCGAGACGACCAAGGTCGATCGTGGGAATGGAGCGATTTGGGCTCACCCCGTGATCGCCGACGGCACGCTTTACCTGCGCGACCAAGAATTGATCTTCGCGTACGACATCGCGCGGGCGGAATGATTCTCGGCGTTTCCTCCCTACCGACCCCGCCCCCGCTCTCGTGCTCGCGACACCGACGCGACCGCTTGAGATTCTCGCTAGCCGCGTTTTGAAATTCAAATGCTCCTGCGTCGGGAAGCCGAGCGAGAAAGCTTCAGAATGTTCCGTACTGCCAATCGTGGCGTTGCAGCATCTGCGTGATGCCAGGCATCCTGGTGACAAGATGGGCTGAAGGCAGGGGACCGCGCGGGCGGCCTCGTCCGCACGGGCAGCGACACTTACGCAGCATCGAGCGCGGCGTAGACCTTCCCTTGCTTGGTCAACCAAGTGAGGTCCCCCCGCTCGGCGCGCTCCTGGATCTCGCGAAAGAGTTGGACCGTTTCCGAGTCGTAGCAAGGCTCGCTCGGGTCATCCGCCGGAATGACCATCTCGACTTCAACAGCAATCACGTACTTTTCGGTCTGAATTAGGCGTGTCCGCTTGATTCTCTGCCCAGGCGTGCGCATGGCTCTAACCTCGATCGAAGAAATGGACGGTTACCAATTTGGCGACACCGCTTTGGCGTAGGTGTGACCAAACCGCCTTGATTTCAGCCCCATCTGGCAAAGACTCCCGCACTTCGACGACCGGGTTCGGGGTGGCGTCCGGGCGTTCAACAATCAACTTGCCGTCCTGCAAGCCGACGACCACTTGCCACTCCAGGATATCACGTTCTTCCAGCCGTTCGGAAGCATGTTGACCGACGACGTATTTTTCCTCTGCGACGAGCAGTCTGATCGTGTCCAACAGCTGTCCCATCGGCATCGTTTCCAGGGGCGGTCGTAGCCCGCGAGAGGAAAGCCCAAAAGTCATTGAGTTCGCTCCGCACATGCGAGCAGCGAAATGGACTGGGCCGAACGCACGACCACCAGCGCGGCGTGACAAAGAGACACGGCCAACCAACCTAGTCCACCGATCGACTCGACCGCTCAGCCCAATGGTTTCAGCGTCGCGACTTGGTCCGCGACCGACTTTGCCGAAACGTTCGGGCGGGCGGTCGAGGTTTGCCAATAATCGGGGGCGTAGCGTCGGGCTTCGATCCACATCGCGACGACGGCGATGAACAGGAACAGGGCGCTGAGGATCAGCATCACCACATAGATGCTCATCGGCTGCTTGCGGGAGGCCGGGTTAGAAAGTTGTGTCGACACGGTCGCCCTCCTGGATCGGAGACTGGTTGTAGTCCTTCAAAATCTCCGCGACCGATCGGTTCGGCTCGGTTTTGCGGATCCGCAAGCGACCGACGAAGCGTCCGCTACGGGTCACGTCCAACATGTGGCCGTCACGCAGTCCGTCGTCATAACCGATCGAGACTTCGACCATATCCAGCGGACGATTGACGACCAGCACGGTGCCGTTGCGATCGGGCGGGGCGCCATCCAGAGGCTCGTTGACGTCGATCCCCTTCATCTCGACCACTTCACGATAACGGCCGAGCTGTGCGGCCAATTGTTCGTTCCGCTCGATCTGCCCCTGCAGGCTGCCCCGCAGCAGGTTCATTTGATCGGTCATCTTGAGCGTTTCGGCGAACAGCGAATCGCGGTCTTCCTGTTCGGTACGGATCTGATCGCGAAGCTTGCGGGTCTCTTCGGTCAAACGCTGCAACTCTTCGGCGCGGCTGCGGTCGGTTTGCGCCAACTCGGTGCTTTTCGCTTCCAGTTGTTGGACCGTCGCTTCGCTGGTCCGCAGCACCTGTTCCATCTGATCGAGCTGCGTTTGCAACGCGGCCAGGGCGGTCCGTCGTGCGGCCTGCTCGCGACCCAAGGCCGCTTCGGTCCGCTGACGATCATCCGTCAATTGCTGGTTGGTACGGCTGATCACTTCGATCTGCTTCTTCAATCCCGTGCTGGGATCGAGCACCGCGTCGCGCCAATTTCGGTGCGAAGCGTTGACCGCAAGCGACAAAACCATGAATGCGACGCTCAAAATGAATATGAACGTCGCGAGGAACTTACCCAGTAGTGTCATCTCGAACAGCTCTCGAACGACCGGTTAAGACAATCTTGAAAAGGAACGCGCAGCGGGACCGTCAAAGATGGCGTCCTGACCACTCTCGCAAAGTATAGTCCCGAAATCGGGAATCTGTCAAAAAAACCTAAGTTAGCGATCGGCTCCACTCTTCCGGTCAGATAACTCCGACCTGGAAATACCGATTATTCCGGCACCAGCGGCGATCTGGAGCCACATTTACCGCCGGAAAATCACCAATTCGGGTCGGGGCGCTCGCGAATTTCCAGCGGGCCCGAACCGCGGAGCTCCGCGATCGTCTGTTCGAAACGACGGACTTGATCGCCGCTGACCAGCGGTTCCACGCCGGCGCGGAAGTGGACCGTTTCGCCGCCGCCGAGCATCACCACGCGGCCCCGCTGGGCTTCTCGCGAGCGGGTGTTGGGGAAGTTGGTGGCCGGTTCCAAACCGATGACGTAACCATCCGACTCGGCGGCGGTGTTTTTCCAGAGGATGAAATGCGGCAGGCCTCGGGTGTCGACCCGCACCCCCAGCCCCGAGTTGCCGTCGGCCCCCCGCAGCATGACCGCGGAATCGGCATGATTCTTCGACGACAGACGAGAAAAATAGACCCGCTCGGCAAAGCCACTCTGCGGCCCGCCGATCTGATCCCAAGTATCGATTTCGGCCGCCGACAAGTCATCTTTGGGGGCCAACGTTTCCAGCGGCGCGATCACCCTGGCCCCCGGCCCCAGAACCGGAGCCCCGAGGTTGATGTGGTAGAGCATTTGGACGGTGGTCGGCATCGATAGCTCGTTGGTGACCGAATCGACCCAGTCGACGCGGGTCGAGCCGGGCGTGAACTCGAACCGGCTCCGCATCCGCAACCGCTTGAAGAAGAGCTTGGATTCGATCACGTCGCCGCTAATCGCCAGCCGGCCCGTTTCGTGGTCGACCTCCAGCTTCAGCTCCGTTGCTGGCAAGTTGGCGATCCGGCCATGCAGCGGATAGCGGAGGCTGCCATCCGTCCCTTTTTCCGGCGCCCCGTTGCTCTCCAGGCCGCAGCGGACGACCAACTCGTCAAACCCTTCCAACCATCCCAGCCCGTCGGGGTCGTGGATCGGAACCCAGCAGGGGTGGACCGGGCCGTCGATCGGCGACTTCCAGCCAAACCGCAGGCCGGCGGCTTCGATTTGCCAGATGCCCATCCCGCGTCCGGGCAGCAGCACCGTCCTGGCGGCGCCGGTGTTGACCCAAATCACCTCCAGGCCAGCGGACTTGCCCGACGTCAGCAGGCCATGCCGGGTCTCGATCGCGCCGCCAGCAAGCTCGTGATAGCCGGTCAGCGCGGATTCTTCGTACCACAGGACCGGAACGGGGGAATCGTCCCTCAGGCGGGTCAAAACGGGGGCGTCGTTCATCAGCGTCGGATGGGGTTAGGAAAGCTGGATGGGGATTTGGTGGATTGTCGAGGGCGGCTGGGCCGATGAATCGGGACCGCCGGTTCGGGACGGGGGGGCGCGAGCGACGCGGGGTGCATCGCCAAGGGACCGGCTCCCTGTCGCGAGGCACAGCATAACCGCAATCGCGACTGGCGCGACGAGCCTTATCTTCCCTTCATCCTTCTTGTAAGGGGGCCGGGAAGACAATAAAACGTCGCTTGTTCTCGTCGTCTGACTTCGCGTCGGTTCTGGCGATCCGCAGCCGCCGCAACCCCCGACAGGTCGACCGCGCGAGCCCCTTTGTGGTCCGCGCCGCGATCTCACGATTCGGCGTCTCCCCAAGATTCAACGTTTTCGATTTTTCTCGCAGGAGTTCCCTTTGATGTCCAGCGTCCGCCTTGATGAAGGTATGGTTTCGGCCGATAGCGTCGCACAGATTCTCGATTCCGCGATGGATGCCGGCGATGGGCTGCTGCGTCTGACCCCGACTTGGGTCCCCCGCTCGTTCCTGCACCCCGGTCGCCGGATCAAGCTGCATCCCAGCGATTATTACCGCTTCGGCGCGAATCGCGGCGGGATCGATGAGCGGTGGTTCGGCAGCACCACGGAAGCGGCGAACGAAGGCCGCGTCTGGCACGAGGGGCTGAGCTTCTGCCTGTTCGAAGGGAAGAAGTTCCTGCTCCGGGACGCCGTCGCCGAGCGGGGCAAGGATCTGGTCGGTCCGGCGATTTTCGATCGTTACGGACGCTGGCCGGTCTACTCGAAATTCTTTGACAACATGGGGCCGATCCCGCACCACATGCACCAGAGCTTCGAGGACGCGGCCCTGGTCGGTCAGGAAGGAAAGCCCGAGAGCTACTACTTCCCGCCGCAACTCAACAACGTCGACAACAACTTCGCCTACACCTTCATGGGCTTGGAGCCGGGGACCAAACCCGAAGATGTCCGTCGCTGTTTGGAAAACTGGAACGAAGGGGACAACGGCATCCTCGACCTCAGCCGCGCCTATCGGCTCAAGCGGGGCACCGGTTGGTTGATCCCCCCCGGCGTGTTGCACGCCCCCGGATCGCTCTGCACCTATGAACCGCAGTGGGGCAGCGACGTGTTCGGGATGTACCAGTCGATCGTCGAAGGCCGCTACGTCCCCTGGTCGCTGCTGGTCAAGGACATGCCGGAAGAGAAGCACCAGGACCTCGACTTCATCGTCGGGCAGCTCGACTGGGACAAGAACGTCGACACGCACTTCAAGAACTCGAACTACCTCGAACCGATCCGCGACGAAGCGGCTAGCGGCAAGGGCTACGACGACCTGTGGATCGTGTACGGCACCGTCGACGGCCAGCAGCTATTCAGCGCCAAGGAATTGACGCTGCAGCCCGGTGCCAAGTGCGTGCTCCGTGATCCGGGTGCCAGCTCTTGGATCACCGTCCAAGGCCGCGGCCGGATCGGCAAGCTCGATCTGCAGACCCCGGCCATGATTCGCTTCGGCCAGAACACGACCGACGAAGTCTACATCTCGCACCACGCCGCCACGGCTGGGGTGGAAATCGAGAACACCGGTAGCGAGCCGCTGGTCGGGCTCCGCTATTTCGGACCCGATACTCACAAGAACCTGCCCAAGGCGGGTAGCTAATCCCGTTCTTGATGCCCCTCCTTCTTCTTCGTCCGATTCAACCCACGCACTTGGGACAGCAACATGACCTCCACGACCCATCGCAACAACTTCCCGAAACTCCACAACGCGGCCTGGCCGGGTGTGGTCGGCAAGGGTGGCGAAGGCAATGACCAGCCGATCCCGCTCGACACGATGCTCGACCTGACCGCCGCCGCCGAGGTGGATGGTCGTAAGTTCGATGGTGTCGACCTGTTCCTGTTCGACCCGCACGTCTCGATCGATGCGACCGACCAGGATCTGGAGGACCTCGCCAAACGGGTTCGCGCCCGCGATCTGGTCATCGGCAGCGTCGTGGCTCCGGTCTGGCCGCCCACCGGCGGCGGTTCGGCCGCGGGGGAACCGGCGGAGGTCAAGGCGTTTTTGGATCAGGTCCGCAAGGGCTGCCAGATCGCCAGCAAGCTGCGACAGATGGGCGTGCGGCCGCATGGCGTGGTGCGAATCGATAGCGCCATGTCGCCAGCCGATTGGGCGAAGGACCCCGAGGGGAACCAAGCCCGGATCGCCGACACCTTCAAGGCGGCCGCGGATATCGCCGAGGAGTACGACGAACGGTTGGCCGCCGAGGGGGAGATCTGCTGGGGCGGGATGCACTCCTGGCGCTGGATGGTCGACTTGCTGGAACGGGTCGGTCGGCCCGAACGGCTCGGCTTCCAGGCCGACATGGCGCACACGCTGCTCTATCTGATGGGCTACAACGCCCCCGCTGACGCGCTGTTGGAGGACGGCTACGACTGGAAGGACGTCACCAAAAAGCAGGAGGCGCTGAAGAAGTTGACCCACGCGCTGCGGCCCTGGACGATCGATTTCCACGTCGCCCAGAACGACGGCACCGTCCATGGCACCGGCTCGCACGACAAGACCGGTCGTCACTGCCTGCCCGATGCCCCCGGCGGCAAGCTCGACATCGCCTGGGATGCCGGCTACTGGCTGCGTGACGAGCATGGCAACCTGCTGCATACCATCCGCCACATCTGTTGGGATGGTTGCATGTTCCCCAACTCGGTGATGACGCAAGCCGGAACCTGGAACAAGATCCTCGGCTCGATGCTGGCCGTCCAAGACGCGCACGGCTGGAAAGAGTGATCGCACGTGGCGGAAT
>DITY01000084.1 GCA_002422955.1 Planctomycetaceae bacterium UBA6172 | reverse complement strand
TGGATGGAGCGACCGCTGCCCTCGGCCGAAATCACGGCGCGGCGTCAGGAACATCAGCCGAAGATCGACGCGGCCCAGGCGGAATTGGCCGCCGCCGAAGCCGCTTTGAAGGCGGGCGAAGAACAGCTTCAAAAAGCGGCAGCGGACGCCAAGCAAGCCGCCGAAGCAGCGGCCCAGGCCGCCGCGGCAACGGAGGCCCCAGCGGACAAGACTACGGCAACCGCGCCGACCGCAGACCCTCCGGCCGCGGCGATCGCGACGCCGCAAGCTCCGGCTGAACCGGCGACTCCTGAGCCCCCGAAGGTGGACATCGAAGCCTTGAAGGCGACCGTCGCTCGCAACAAAGAGACGCTCGAAAAGCTGACCAAGGAGATGCCCGCCTTCACCTTGGTGATGGCGGTGGACGAAGGGCCGCCTAAAGATCTGCCGGTCCACATCCGGGGCAATCACCTGGCGTTGGGCGACCGACCGATCCCACGGAACATGCCCAGCCTGCTGACCGAGGTCGCGCCAGCCCCCGCGCTGCCGAGCGCTGGTAGCGGCCGCTTGGAACTGGCGCGGTGGCTGACCTCGATCGATCACCCGTTAACCGCGCGGGTCATGGTGAATCGCGTCTGGATGTGGCATTTCGGCGAAGCGATCGTCCGCAGCCCCTCCAATTTTGGGCTGCAGGCCCAACCGCCGACCCATCCGGAACTGCTCGATTGGCTCGCCCGCCAGTGGGTACGCGAAGGCTGGTCACTCAAGCAACTTCACCGCCTGATCCTGTTGTCGTCGACCTACCAAATGGCCAGCGATCCGGCCCCGGAACATGCGGCGGAATACGCGCAGCGTGATCCCGACAATCGGTTCTGGCATCGCCAGAATCGCCGGCGGCTCGAAGCCGAACCGATCCGCGACGCGGTATTGGCCGTGGGCGGCGGGCTCGATCAGACCTTCGGTGGCCGAGCCCCCAATACCGGCGATCGCCGCCGGGCGATTTACCTCCCGATCAACCGGGCCGCGCTGTACGAGATGTTCTCCACTTTCGATTACGTCGAAACGGCCAATCACATCGAGCAGCGGCCCACCACGACGGTTCCCCACCAGGCGTTGTTTCTGCTCAACAGCCCGATCGTGCATGAGCAGGCCGAGCGGATCGCCCGCGGGCTGACCGAGCGCGAGCAGATGTCGCCAGCGCGGATCGATTCGCTGTTCTGGTTGCTGTATGGCCGGGGCGCCGCGGAAGCGGAGATCGAGCGGGCGTTGCTGTTTTTGGCAGCCGCGGAGCAAGGCCTGCAGCAGGTCGAAAATGCGACCGAGCGAACCGTGCAGACCTGGGCGGCGCTGTGCCGCGCGATGATCGCGGCGAATGAGTTCGTTTACGTTGACTGAGTTGTTGACCTCGCAGAATCCCAACTTTCGGTTACCCGTCATGTGGAATCGCCGTACCCTTTTGCAGTCCTCGGCGGCCGGTTTCGGCTCGCTGGCGCTGCTCGACCTGTTAGCCCGCGCCCAAGCGGCCGAAGCGACGCGGCCCGCGTCCGCCGAGCCGGCGGACCAACCGAGCCAACTGGCGGCCAGACAGCCGCATTTCCAGCCGCGAGCCAAGCGGGTGATCTTCCTGTTCATGCACGGCGGGCCGTCGCACATCGACACGTTCGATTACAAGCCCGAATTGGCCCGCCAGGACGGCAAACCGCTGCCTTTTGATAAGCCCCGAATCCAATTCGCGCAGACCGGCAACCTGCTCAAGAGCCCGTGGGAGTTTCGCCAATACGGCCAATCCGGCGCCTGGGTCAGCGACCTGTTTCCGCATGTCGGCCAATGCGCCGATGACATCACCTTCATCAAGTCGATCCATGGTTCCAACGAAGCTCACGGCGGCGCGCTGCTGAAGATGCACACCGGATCGGACACGTTCGTGCGGCCCAGCATGGGAGCTTGGATCAGCTACGGGCTGGGAACCGAAAATGAGAACCTGCCGAGCTTCATCACGATCAATCCGACGCTCGGTCACGGCGGCGTCCGCAACTTCGGCTCCGCGTTCCTGCCACCGATCCATCAGGCGACCCGGATCGGGTCGAGCGGCGCGGCGATGAAAGACGCGACGATCGAGAACCTGACCAATGACAAGGTCTCGGCGGACCTCCAGAGTCTGCAATTGGGTCTGCTCGCCGACCTTGACCGCATCAAACGCCAGGGTCCTGGCACGCCGGCGGATGCCGCGTTGGAGGCCCGCATCGCGTCGTTCGAACTCGCGTTTCGCATGCAGACGTCCGCGCCCAAACTGCTCGATCTGTCCGCTGAGACCGAGGAGACACTGCAATTGTATGGCATCGACGGCAGCCCGACCGACAACTACGGTCGCCAGTGCCTGATGGCGCGGCGGATGTCGGAGTCGGGCGTGCGATTCGTGCAGGTCTCGCATGCCTACTGGGACCAGCACTCGGAGCTCAAGGAAAAGCACACGGAACTGGCGGCGCAGGTCGACAAGCCGATCGCTGGCTTGCTGCGGGACCTCAAGCGACGCGGCCTACTCGACGACACGCTGGTGATCTGGGGGGCCGAATTCGGACGCACCCCGACCGCTCAGGGCAACAACGGTCGCGACCACAACCCGCACGCCTTCACCTACTGGATGGCCGGTGGCGGAGTGAAAGGCGGCTTCAGCTACGGTCAGAGCGACGACTTCGGCTTCTATGCCCGCGAGGACAAGGTCCATGTCCATGACTTGCATGCCACGATCCTGCACCTGCTCGGCATCGACCACGAACGATTGACCTTCCGCTACGGCGGGCGCGACTTCCGCCTGACCGATGTCGAAGGCAAAGTCGTCGATGCGATCTTTGCCTGATCCGCGGACGCCTGGCTGGCGAACCGGGTGCCTCAAGCCAATTGCGTCAGTTCGGCAGCTCGCGCCCTTTCGTTTCCGGCCCTAACCAGATCACGAATATCCCGAGCAAATAAATGCCGGCCAACAGCGACCCCGCCTTGGGAAAACTGTTGTCGAAAAATCCCATCAGGTTGGCCGTCTGCAAGCCACCGATCGCGGCCAAAATACGACCGAAGTTGAAGGCAAACCCCTGACCGGTGGCGCGTACCGCGGTCGGAAACAGCTCCGGAAAATAGAGCGGGAAAAATCCGTAAAACGCCGCTGTCATGCCACCAGCGAGAAAGGCCGCCATCAGGAACTGAGGGCCAAAGGTGTCGTGAAATCGGTAGAAAAAGACCGCGGTCACGAAGGAGCCCAGACACAACACGGCATAGGTCGGACGACGTCCGAACCGACCGGCCGCCATCGCGGCCAAGATCGTCGAAATGATCGCCCCGGTCGCCGTCGCGATCTGGGTCAGCGCCGCGGCGTAATACTTCTGGTCGACCGTGTCGGGCTGGAGCTCACCCGCCCACCGCGGAGCCCACTGGATCGAACCCCACGTGCCCAGCAGCGCGATCCCCGCCAGCGTCGCGCCGAAGAGCATTCGCCATATCACCACGGAACCGTCGGCCGGGGAGAGCGAGCCCGCCGCGATCGTTCGGCTGAGATAGCGTCGCACCGGATAAAGGAACCCGGCCAGGGCCACCCCCAGGCCCACCAACGTGACCGCGAAGGCCAGAATCGCGGGCAGGTCTTTGGCCACCGGCGACCAGATGAAAATGATCCCGATCGCCGCCAAGCAACCGATCATCACGCCGATCAAATCCGAATTGTTCCAGTTGGCGGTCTTCCCCGTCGCGTGCTCCTCTTCCCACTTCGCCGATTCGGGGACGAACAGGCGAATGAAGAAAATCAGCAGGGCAGGGAAGGCCCCCGTAATCATCAAAAACCGCCAGGCCGAGTTTCGCAGCAGACTATCCGTCATCTCCTCCGAGACGCCGATCGCCAACAGCGTCGACTCGACGCTACCGATCACCTGCGTCAAACCGATGCTCAGCAAGGCGACCATCAGGAAGCCGACGTTCGAGGCGGCGCCGATCAGGCCGGCGATGAAGGCCCGGGACTTGCCCGGCCAAATCTCGTTCACCAACGCAACCCCCAGCGACCATTCCCCGCCCATCCCGAGTGAGGCGATGAACCGCAGCACGGCGATGTGCCAGGCCTCGGTCGCAAAGCCGCACAGGCCGGTGAAGATCGCGTACGTCAAGATGCTCAGTGACATCGCGCGGACGCGGCCAACCTTGTCGCCCAGCCATCCGAAGAACACGCCCCCACTGGCAGCCCCGACCAGGAAGACCGCCATGATCACCCCGAACCACTGGTCCGAAACGGTGGCCTCCGCGCCCGACCCGAGCAAGTCCTTGAGCGCCGGCTTGCCGATCAGCGGAAACAGCCCCATCTCGAACCCGTCAAACATCCAGCCCAACAGTGCCGCGGCCAGGGTGGCGTACTGCGCGCCGCGACTGGGGACAGGGGTTGCATTCGGTGAGGCCATGAGCTTCTTTTCGCACAGGAGGAGCGGGCGGGAAACGAGGCGGGAAACATACCAGGAGTCGCAGCCTACATGACTTCCGCGGCCAAAACCACCGCAGCTCGAGCAGGTTCCGTCACGGGGTGTGCTTCAAGATGAAATCGGCAATCGGCTTGGGATCGTCCAACCCGTGGGGATGATGTCCCACCCCCGGTTTGCGGATCACCTCGACGACGCCACCCAGCGCTCGGTAACGCTCCGCGGCAAGCTGGCTGTTCTCCTCGAAGGGCACGACGTCATCCGCATCGCCGACGACATAGATCAAGGCGATCCGATGCTTCGCAAGCGGCGTGAGCGTATCGACGGGATTCCGGGAATAAGCGACCGCGGCCGCGTCATCCTCGAACGCGTACGCCCGTTTCATCGCCTCCCAGTCGGCGGGGCTTCCTTTGCCCACGCCTCGACCGCCTGGCCAGCTTTTGAAATCCAAAACCGGGGCATCCCCGTAGATCACCGCGACGCGATCAGGATGCTCGGCCGCGTAGCGATGTGCATACAGCCCGCCGCGGCTGATCCCGATCAACACCGCCCGAGACGCCAAGCCACGCCCGATCAATTCGCGATGAAACGCCTCGAAACGCCGCACGGAATCCGGTGACCCAAACGTGTTCCCGACCGCCAAGTACACGTGATAGAAGCCTTGTTCGAGCAGGTCCGGAACGGCACAGCGAGTGGTGAAGGCGTCGGGAAACATCAGACACCACGAGAACTCCCCGCGGCCCTTGGGCCGCGCGGGCTCGACAACCCACGCCTCCCGGTCCTGAAACTGGAATCGATGCCGCCGGTAACCGTTCCAGGTGTCGATCGTCTCACCCGGGAATGCCACGTCGACCGCCGCCGGTCGGTCTTGGGCCGCGCAGAAGCCAGCGAATGCATGAACCAACAGCCACGACGCGGCGATCAGAAGCGATTTCACGGATACCCACCTTTGCCATGCCCGAGGGAATCGGGCGTCGAAGTTCGAACGGGGGGCACAGTTTAACCTCCCGAGCAGGGGCCTTGCTGCCTCCGCGGCCGCGGCGGGCCAACGCAGCGGCAGGCAGTGTCGCATCGCGGGAGCAAGAGCGACCGCGGCTTGACATCTGGGAGCATTTCTATACCTTTGTGTGTATATTGACCGCACATCAACCTTCACTGTGCGGTTACGTGCCGCTGCCAAGTCCCCCCTTTCACCGCGGGCGAAGATTCCCATGCTCTCTAACCAGACCGTCGAAATCGTCAAAGCCATTACGCCGATCGTGGGCGAGAACGCCGAAAAGATCACCTGTCGCTTCTATCAGTTGATGTTTTCGGGCAACCCCGAAGTGAAGGCCTATTTCAATCAGGCCCACCAGCATTCCGGTGGCCAGCAGCGGGCTTTGGCGGGTGCCATTTGTGCGTACTTCACCCACATCGACAACCTCGGCGTACTCGGTCCCGCGGTCGAGTTGATCGCGCACAAGCATTGCTCACTGGGGGTGCAGGCCGAGCATTACCCGATCGTCGGCAAGCATTTGTTGGCGGCGATCAAGGACGTGATGGGTGAGGCGGTCACCGATGACATCGTGAACGCGGTGGCGGAAGCTTATGGGGTCTTGGCGGAAGTCTGCATCGCGAGGGAAGCCGCTATTTATCAGGACCAAAAGTCGCAAGCCGGAGGGTGGAACGGTTATCGTCGCTTCGTCGTGGAGCGAAAGGAACCAGAAAGCTCGATCGTCACCTCGTTCTACCTCCGGCCCGCTGACGATCAGCCCTTGCCCGGCTTTCTGCCCGGCCAATACCTGACGATCCGCATCGATCATCCGACGACGCCGACCTCGCCGCGAAACTACAGCCTGTCCGGTTGCCCGAGCGCCGCCCATTACCGGATCAGCGTCAAACGAGAAGAACGACTGACCCCGGATGCGCCGGAAGGGCTGATCTCCAATTATCTGCATGACCAGCTACAGGTCGGAGACACCGTGGAAATCGGTCCCCCCTGCGGCGAGTTCACGCTCGATCCCGATCGAGCCGGCAACCGGCCGCTCGTTTTCTTGGCCGGCGGCATCGGGATCACGCCGCTGTTGGCGATGGCGGAGTCGTTGGTACATGCCCAGGCGACCAACCCGGTTACCTTCATCCAAGCCGCCCGCAACAGCCAGACGCGGGCATTCGCCGGTTCGCTGCAAACGTTGCGGGATACCGCCCCGAACTTTACCCTGAGAACGATCTTCGATCAGCCGTTGCCGGGCGACGCGGCGGAGGGGCGGTGTGACCGGGTCGGGTTGATCGACGACGCTTGTTTGCGGGACTGGGTGTCGAACACGGATTCCGAGTTCTACATTTGTGGGCCGAAGCCGTTCATGCAGAGCGTTTATCAAGGCCTGCGGCGGATGGGGGTTGAGGACGCTCGCCTGCACCTCGAGTTCTTTGGCCCCCGCCAAGAGTTGGCAGGCTAACGAATCGACGCCCCTCGGGCCAAAACGGTTTGGCCCGTTCCGCCTCGCTGCTGTTTTCAGGAGAGACCACATGCTCGATCCCAGTCGAATGCTCGGCGCGGTTGCCACGATCGGAGGCTGCCTGACCTTGGTCGGACTGCTGAATCTCAGCGCGTATACCGCCGATCCGCCAGCAGTGGACGAACCGGCTGCGGCAACGGCAATCTCGCCGGCGACGAATCTCGAGGAGGCAGGGGCGCGGGCAAGGTTGTTGCACGAAGCGTTCCACGGCGCGCTCCTGGCCGTACACCGGGACTTTTTCGATGACGACGACCCGGGCGTGCTCCCTTCGCAATCGCTGAACGACGTGTTCGCGGAGTTGGGCAAAACCGCCGCGGTCGAACTCCGTTGGTTGACAGGCAACGCCGACGAGATGAGCCCCGATCATCGCCCCCGAGGTGACTTCGAAACCGCGGCAATCGAGCACTTGCGCAAGGGAGCGACCGCCCACGACGCCTTGATCGATGGCGAGTTGCAATTCGTCGGTCGCATCCGGCTGGCTTCGCAGTGCTTGAAATGCCATGTCAAAAGCCGCCGGACGCTCGAAGATCGCTTCTCCGCTTTGAAAATTTCGGTGCCGACCGGAGCTCCGGAAAATGACCCGGCCCGGTGACCAGCCATCACATCAGACACCCAATTCGTGAATCGGAGTTCCGGTTTCGATCACGTTGCGAGGACGACCTTTGGGGTCGATGTACTGAGTCCCCTGCGACACGCCGAAGAACTTGTAGATCGTCGCGGCCAAGTCGCCGGGGGTGACGGGCCGATTCAGGATCGTGCCACCATCCCGCTCGGTCGCGCCGATGACTTGGCCGTGCCGCAAGCCACCTCCCGCCATCGCCATCGACATCACCAGCGGCCAGTGATTCCGCCCATCGGTGCTGCCCTGAGTGCCGAGTTGCGGCGTGCGGCCGAACTCGCCCATCGCGATCACGAGGGTGTCATCGAGTTTGCCGCGTTCGTCCAGATCGCTGACCAGCGTCGTGATCAGATGGTCGAACAGCGGCAACAGCGGTTTGAGGCCGCGGCTGATCCCGCCGTAGGGCGGGATGTTGTCGCCGTGATTGTCCCAGGTCCCGCTGGCCGTGTGGTAGCTGAGGTCGATGGTGACGAACGCGACACCGGCCTCGACCAACCGCCGGGCCAGGAGTGCCTGCTGGCACCACAGGTGGGGACCGTACCGGGCACGCATCGATTCGGGCTCGCGGTTCAAATCAAAGGCCTCACGGGCCCGCTCGCCGACGAGCATTTCGACAGCCTGCTGCTGGAACGTATCCATCGCTTCCATCGTGCCGCTGGTGTCGATATCGCGCCGCATGTGGTCGATATCGGCGAGCAGGCGGCGTCGATCCGACAGGCGTTCGAAGTCGAGGCCTCGCGACAGTTGAAACATCTGCGCGTTGGTCATCTTGCCGGTGTCGCCGCCGACCAGATCGTAAACCGGCAACTTCGTCGCGTCGTTCCCCTGCACCGGATTGAAGGCCTGGCCCAGCGCCCCGGCGAACGCGATGTGAGATGGCGACCGATAGAAACCGACGTAGGGCGGAATACCGGGCTGGTTCGCGCCATGATGTTTGGCGACGATCGACGCGATGGCGGGATAGGTCTTGGCTTCGGGGTTGACCCGCGGTTCGGCTTCCAGGTTGGCGGTCTGGAAGACCATGTTCGGCTCGTGGTTACTTTTACGGCAATCGACCGAGCGGATCAGGGTGAACTTGTCGAGCATCGCCGCTTGCTTGGGGAGGTGCTCGCAGATTTGAACCCCGGGCAGCTTGGTCGAGATCACGCCGAACGGTCCGCGATTTTCTGGCGGCCGGGTAGGCTTCGGGTCCCAGGTATCGATCTGACTGGGGCCGCCGGTCATCCACAGCAGGATCACGCTCTTGGGCGGGCGGTCGTGGGCTGGTCCGGCGACCGCCCGTTGTCGGAGCAGGTCAGGCAGGGTCAAACCGGCGATCCCGGCCATGCCGGCTTTGATCGCGTTGCGGCGTGACCGGACCATCAAGCCCTCCGGCACCAACGCATTGAAGTCGACGAACGCGTGGGGGTGGGCGTGGCCGTTGGCGAAGATTTGCGAGGCGGTGGGATTGAGCAGGCGGGAGCGGAAGGACATGACGACTCCTGATCGTACTGCGGCAGGAAACTGGATCTCGGGTCACCCTCCCGAGTGGATCGAACTCAGCCACCCAAGCCATCCGGACGCATCCGCTTGCGCCCCTTACTCCCGCATGCCCGGCCTCGGGGTCAACTCAGTCGAGCTGGTTTCCATGGCGGTCAGGACGGGAAAGTTCCTCGGGGAAGGTCACCTCATTGTAACGCGGCGGAGCCTGTCACCGGGTAGCCGAAATTTCGGACTCAGCCAGAAAATGAGCGGATCGGTCAGAAGGTCCGCTCGGGCGACAATGAGCAGCAACAAGCGGAGCGAATCATGCCACAAAGGACCGCCGCGGCAGAAGCGCGGAGGTAAACCGAAGGCTCGCCGAATCAGTCGATCCAGCGGCGGGTGAGGTCTTGGTAGAAGTCGATACGACGATCACGGAGGAACGGCCAGTGCGTGCGGACTTCGTCGCTGAGCGCGAGATCGCAATCGGCGATCACCGTCGCTTCGTCCTGATGCCCGGCGCTGGCCACGATCTGGCCGCGGGGCGAGGCGATGAAGGACCCGCCCCAAAACTCCAACTCCTGTTCGACCCCGACACGATTGGGAGCGCCCAACCAGATGCCGTTGGCGATGGCGTGAGACCGCATGATCGTCTGCCACGAGTCGTGCTGGGCTTGACCGAACTCCGCCTTCTCCGCATGGATCCAACCGATCGCGGTGGGGTACAGCAGGATCTCGGCACCGGCCAACGCGAACAGGCGAGCAGCTTCGGGATACCACTGGTCCCAGCAAATCCCCACGCCAAGTTTCGCGTAGCGGGTCGGGATGACCCGGAAGCCGAGGTCACCGGGCGTGAAGTAGAATTTTTCGTAGAACAACGGATCGTCGGGAATGTGCATCTTGCGATAGATGCCAGCGATTTGACCATCGGCATCGAGCACGGCGACGGTGTTGTGATACAACCCCGCGGCGCGGCGTTCGAACAACGGGACGACGATGACGATTTGGCGAGCCTTGGCGATCGCGGCCAAACGTTCGGTCGTCGGACCCGGGATCGACTCGGCCCAGGCGAAGATGCGATGATCTTCGGCTTGGCAGGGATAAGGGCCGGTGAATAATTCCTGCAAACAGATGACTTGCGCGCCTTCATCGGCGGCCTGTTCGATGCGGCGGATCGTGCGGTCGACATTGCTGTCCCGGGTTTCGTTGCCGCGCATTTGCAGGACCGCCAGACGGACGCTCGACATGATTCGCAATGGCCTCGGTCAGGCGGATGAAGGGTGTGTCAGGACAATCGCCGCAACAGGTTTTGAACATGCAGCCGAACGCCACGGGATCGAATCCCCCCGCTCCAAATCCCCGCGTGCTTTTCTTCGCGGGCACGGACACGGACGTGGGCAAGACCCATGTCGCCTCGTTGGCGGTCGCCGAATTGCGACATTCTGGCAGGTGTATCGCGGTCTACAAGCCGGTTGCCAGCGGCTGCGTCGACCGCGACGGGGAGCGAATCAGCGGTGACGCGATGTCACTCTGGGAGGCATCGGGCCGCCGTGGCGATTGGCGGTCGGTCTGTCCGCAGCGGTTCCTGGCTCCGCTAGCACCTCCGCAAGCGGCCGCCGCGGAGGGTCAAAAGGTCGATGAAACGCTGCTAATTCGTGGGTTCACGGACATCGCGGCGGGGTCGGAAATCACGATCGTCGAGGGTGCCGGCGGTCTGTTGTCACCCCTCTCGGAGCGATGGCTCAACAGCGACCTAGCGGCGATATTCGGTGGCGGTGTGGTGATCGTCGCCGCCAATCGCTTGGGGGTGATTCACCAAGTCTTAGCGACCCTCTCGGCGGCCGAATCGTTCGGTCTGCCGATCCTGGGGGTCGTGCTCAACACCACCACCCCCGTTTCCGATGGGTCGGTCGGTAGCAATGCCGCGGCGCTGCGGCGTTGGACCAACGTACCGCTGCTGGCCGAGGTTCCCTATGGCGGGGCGGTGACGGGGATCGATTGGGCGAGCCTGCTGGCCGAGCGTCGCGCCGCGACCGCCGGCGGGTCGGTGATCCGTCGGGACCGAGAGGTCTGACCGCCGCGCGTTTTGGGCCACTCGACCGGGTCGGCATTCGAGAGATAATTGGGGCGGAGTCCCGGTCTGGTGGTTAGGCGGGGTGGCTCTCCCCGGAAACGGTTGTCCCGAATTACGCCTGCAACAATCCCGCCCCGTGATACCCCTCTGCACCGCCGCCGCTCCCGACCCTCGCCTCCAGGGCGGCGCGATTTCGATCGGCAATTTCGACGGGGTCCATCGCGGGCACGCCCGGTTGCTTGAGCGGTTGTGCGAACTGGCAGCGGAACTGGGTGGTCCGGCGGTCGCCGTGACCTTCGACCCACCCCCCGCGGCGCTGCTGCGGCCCGGGGCGCAGCCCCCGTCGCTGACGACCTTGGAGCGGCGGGAAGAGTTGCTGCGTGGCTGTGGCGTCGATGGCGTCGTCGTGATCGAGACGACCCGGCAACTGCTCGGACAAGCTCCGGAAGCCTTCTTCCAATCGGTGGTCGTCGATGCGTTGGGAGCTCGCGGCATCGTCGAGGGCCCCAATTTTTTCTTCGGCCGGGATCGGGCGGGAAATCCGCACCTGCTCGAGCGACTGTGCGACGAGTCGGGACTCATCTGTCGGATCGTGCGGCCGACGACGATCCAGGGCTTGATGATCAGCAGCACTCGGGTTCGCGAGGCGATCGCCTCGGGCGATGTCGCCGCGGCCGCCGGGATGTTGACGCGGCCCTATCGGATCACCGGCTTGGTGAGCACCGGGGCCGGCAGGGGTCGAGGCCTCGGCTTTCCGACCGCCAACCTGACCGATATCCGCACACTCATCCCCGGACCCGGCGTCTATGCCTGCCAAGCTTGGGTCGGCGGACGGGCGCTCGTGGCGGCCTGCCACATCGGCCCCAACCCGACCTTTGCCGACAGCCACAACAAGGTCGAGGTTCATGTGCTGGATTTCGCCGAGGACCTCTACGATCGCCGAATCGGAGTTGATTTTGTCAAACGGATCCGCTCGGTGCGAACCTTCGATTCGGGGACCTCCCTGCGGTTGCAGGTCGAAGAGGATCTCTGTTCGGTACGCGCCGCGTTCGCCCCCTGATCGCCAGTGCAGACGCGTCGCGACTCGGGATCACTCCCCGCGGGGAAGCGATCTCAGCCCACTGATCGCACCAGCCGGATTAGCCTATATTCGCGGTCGACCGGGAGGGGGGCCGTCGCCAAGGGGACCGTCAACCGAGCGGTCGCTGTTTTCATGGTTCGAGCATTCATCAGGACTTCGCATGAGCGTCGATTGGAAAGCCTTCGTCCGTCAGATCGGCCATTACGAAAAGTTCGTGTTGACCAGTCACATTCGTCCCGATTGCGACGCGCTGGGCAGCGAACTGGGGATGGCAGAGGTCTTGCGGACGATCGGCAAAAAAGTTCGCATCATCAATGCCCATCGCACGCCCCCGTCACTCGAGTTCCTCGACCCCTCGGGTACCATCGAAGTTTTGGGCGACCATGTGGCCCCCGAATCGATCTCGACGGATTGCATCATGGTGCTGGATACCAGCGCTTGGGCGCAATTGGGCGACATGGGAGACGTGATTCGCAAGTCGCGAGCCGACAAGATCGTCGTCGATCATCACGTCGGCGAAGACGATCTCGGGGCGATCATGTACAAGGACTATACGGCCGAAGCGACTGGGCATCTGGTCGTGCAAGCCGCTGACGCGTTGAACGTAGCGCTCACACGCAAGATGGCGGTGCCGTTGTTCGGCGCGATCGCCACCGACACAGGTTGGTTCCGCTTCGGCAGTGTCACGTCGGCCACCTACCGCGTGATCGCCCGCTTGGTCGAAGCGGGTGCCGTCCCCTCGGAACTCTACGCGGACCTATTCGAACGCGACACGCTGGGGCGACTGCGACTGCGGGGGTTGATCCTGTCGCATGTCCAGGCGGAAATGGATGGCGCCCTGGTTCATACCTACGTCCGGAACGAGGACTTTGCGGCGGCCGGTGCCGTCCCCAGCGATACGGAGGACGCGATCAATCTGACCCTCACGATCAACGGGACCAAGGTCGCCGTGATCTTCGTCGAGCAGCCGCGGGGCGGTTTCAAGTTGAGTTTCCGAAGCCGCTGCGGCTTCGATTGCAACGAGGTCGCGCGACACTTCGGCGGTGGCGGCCACAAGGCCGCGGCTGGCGCTTTCCAGGAAGGAAACTTGGATGATGTCCAGCAGAGGGTGCTGACCGTCGTACGCGAAAAATTAGCCGCAGCGCTCGCCTAGTCGCCCGCGTCCCGCGGATCGGCGGTCATTCCGCGGCGTTTGCTCCCGTCACGCCGCGTTGCAATGGGCCAGCTTGACCCGCAACAAACCGGTTCGGTTCGATATTCGGCCTTGTTACGCGTCACGCAAAGATCGTATAGGCGACGTCATCGCTTCGGATACCGGAAATTACCGGCCCTGAAGTGAGCGCTATCCCCGACTACGGCACCGGCATCCGACCTTTGGTTTGGACGCACGACCGGTCGGGCAAGATGGCGAGACATTCGCGAACCTCGCGCTGGCGAGGGCAGAAACCAAGTCAAGGAAGGCTCGGATGAACTCACCGACTCATACCCCGCAACCACGCAGGGTTCCGGCCGACACACCGGTGTTATTCCGGGTGCCGCAGTTGGAAACGCCGCGGCAGCAGACGCGTCAGATCGAGGTGGAAATCCCGCTGCGAGGTCGTCAAGAGATGCACCCGCGTCCCCAGCCCGAACGCGCGGAGAGCGGCGATTGGCCGTACGCGACCAAGGCATCGGCCGCGACCCTGGGTTTGGCGGCATTGCTCTGGGTTTCCTGGGTCGTTACGCAGGGTCCGAGCAGCGAGCCGACGGGGACACCGGCGGTGGCATCACGGCCCGTTGACGGCCCAGCGCCCGATTTCCTGACGAGCGGCTCAGTTGATCCAGGGAGCTATCCTGGCGGTCGCGGTGTCGAGGGCTCCGAACCGGATTTCCTGACGAGCGACCAAACCCAGATTCCCGGGTTCCGTGCCGGGACATCGGCCACAAACGTGGCCCAGCAAAATCCGTCATCCTCGGCCGACTCGGTAGCGTCCCAACTACCGGGTGCCGCACAGTCCGCCGAGCGTCCAACGCCCATGGATTCCGTTGCCGACTCGGCCGCGACATCCGCAGCAACTCTGCAGGGCGGCACACCGTGGAAGCCGGGAATGCTCGGCGTCGCGCCGCCAACCGGAACTCAGGGGGTCGCGTCTGGAAGCGGCTGGGTAGCGCCCGCCAGCGCAGGCCAACCCGCCCAGGACAGCGGGACGGTCCGCGCGTCGGCAACCCCCAATCCGCCCCAATTCACCCCGTATGTCGACGCCACGGCAGAAGCCTCGGAAGGGTTCTTCACGGGTCCGATGTTGTCAGCCACACCCAACGGTGTGGCCGATTGGTCACGGTATCTAACTCCTGACCAGTCAGCGCTGCAGCCCGCGTCGGCATCGCTGCCGGGTGCTGGCGAGGCCGCGGCAGCTGGGCAAGTCAGCGGTCAAGCGATTTATGTCGACAAGCCGCCGGCCGTCGCGGCGGAAGCCGCTGCTGCTCCCTTTTACGAATGAGCCTCATCGGGCCGGCCGCATCGGAGCCTGCCCGCAACCGATCCCAAATGTGCTTCCCTCGCGGACGGAGCGAACCCATGCGTACTATCGATCCCAGCTATGCAACGGACCAAGCCTTGAAAGGAATCCGTAGCTTGTCGACGGAGGATGCGATCGAACGGGGCCACGGGAAGGGGCATACCCATCTCGATAGCGGCCCCGCCCATCCGATGACGTCAGACATCAGCGTGCATCCCTCGGCGACCGGGGCCGCGGCAATCTGGATCGATCCGCCCACCTATGGTGGCGACCCGATCGATCGACGACTTTCGGACAGCGGTGCCGCCGTCCGCGCGGCCACACCGACGCCGACCGTAGCGGCTTATGAAAAACGGTCCTTTGCCACGACCGAGATCGGGTCCGCAGCCGACTCGGCAATTTCGGCTTCCCTATGGCCAGAATCGCTGTTGGTGATGCCCGAGAATCCGCGGCTCTCGACCGTGGATTCGGCTGTCGGCGAGGATCGACCTGGGCCGATCGCTGCCCCAGCGCCGGCCTCCCACGCCGAGAGGCCCGTCACGACGAAGTCAACATTCAACCAATTCATTTCTCCCGCCCCGACTTCGTCGCCCGCGATTCCACCGTCCTCAACCGCGGTCTGGGAAGTGGATGCGTTCGCGTTCCCGAACACGATTCATCGCCTCATCGCCGACCCGGGGCTGATGCGCTCGGTCGGTCGCCCGTTGGACCAAGTGCTCGAAATGGGCATCGGCGGCCTGCTGATCACCAGCGACCGACCTGGAGTGGGGCGCACCTGTGTCGCGACCTGCTTGGCAGTCGCGGCCGCGCGCGCCGGCTTGCGGGTTGTCCTCGTCGACGCCACGGTTCCGGGCCAAGGATCGAAATCGGCAACGCTCACCGAATCGCTGCAGCTGGACATCAGCCACGGCTGGCTCGACGCGATTCGTGGCGGAGTTTCGATCGCCGAAACCGCGATCCGTTCGATCGAGGATCAGTTGACATTGCTGCCATGGGTCAGCCCGCCACGGGCCGAAAGCCTGAGCAGGTCGGAGATCTCCGGATTGATCGGCGTGCTGCGAGAGGGATTTGATCTGATCGTGATCGATGGCCCATCGAGCCAGAGCGAGATTTGGGAAGTATTCGCGGCCGGCAACCAGCCCGGCGGCAATTCGCGACCGGACGACCAACCGGACCGCGGGGCTCGCGGTCAGCGTGGCGCGATCGATGCGGCCATTGTGGTCCGCGATGCCCGCGAAGGCAGCATGGCCAGCGTCACCGCCTTGCTGGAGGCGATTCGTCGACGCGGCCTGCTCCCGCTCGGGGTCGTCGAGAACTTCGTTTAGCTTCGCGTCCCGCTGGCGGGTCTCGAGTGGCCAAATGGCCTTTTCGTCCGAGGCTGCCGTTTGTTAAACGAACCTGTGTCGGCCGGATCTCCGAATTCCGCCCGACGAACGCGCACAACTCTCGCAACCCCGAAATCGGCCGATGCATCCCGTGAACCCGAGCCCGTTGCGCTTTCCGATCCAGGTCATCTTGGCCCTCAGCACGCTGTTGCTGGCGGCCGGATGCCACGACGGCCCGATGTACGGCCTGAAGGTCGCCAACCCCTACTACTCGCTGAGGGAGTGGCAGGCGGACGAGGAGCTCGGCCCGACCGACCATCTCCGCCGCGGCGAGCTGAACAAATTGGTCGCGGTGATGGCGAGCCTGCCGGAGGAGAAACAGGCCGTTTGGTTCACCCACTTGCGTGGGATCCTGGATCATGACGCCAGCCCCGAGATGCGTCGCTTGGCGATCCTGGCGGCCGGCCGCAGCAAGCTCCCCGATTCGGCGGAACTGATCCAGCGAGGACTGAAGGACGACAGCTTGAAGGTTCGCTTGGCATCGTGCCGTGTGTTGGGAGACCGGACCGATCCTGAATCGACGCGACTGCTGGCCGAAACCGCGGGCAGCACGTCCGATGTGGACGTGCGGAACGCGGCACTCGCGGCCCTAGCCAATCATCGGAGCCCGATCGCGGTCGACGCGTTGAAATTGGCGCTCGACACGCGTGACCCGGCGACCCGCAGCCTAGCGTTGGAAAGCTTACGGGGTGCGACGGGCAAGGACTATGGAGATGACCCGCAGGTCTGGATTGCCGCCTTGGAGGGCAAAGAGCCCACCGCCGAGCCACCGACCCGGCTCGCCGATCGCCTACCCAATTTCCTCCGGTTGCGTTGACCCCAGCGAACGCGATCGCCATGACAGCGCCCGCTGCTCTTCTCGGGTGCGGGCGGTTAGGATTTCGGGGAAAGCCATCCTTGTCACGAGGGGCGCGTCTGCCTGGTCAGTAGGGTTTTTACCGGTCGGGTGGATGATCGCCTTCGTCGACGCATCCTCCCTCGGAATCCCATGATCGCTGCTCTGCTCTTCGTGCTCGGCCTGGCGTTCATGGTCTTCGGGGCCGACTTGCTGGTTCGCGGTGCCTCGCGTTTGGCGGTCATGCTCGGTGTCACCCCACTGGTCGTGGGCCTGACGGTCGTCGCTTTCGGGACCAGTGCGCCCGAGTTTGCGGTCAGTTTTAAGTCGGCAATGATCGGCCAAGCCGGGGTCGCGATCGGCAACGTCATCGGCAGCAACATTTTCAATATCCTGTTTATCCTCGGGCTGTCGGCGCTGGTCACCCCCCTGGTCGTCGCCTCCCAGTTGATCCGGTTTGACGTCCCGCTGATGGTCGCCGTCTCCCTAGCGGCTTGGCTTATGGCGAGCGACGGGACGTACGGTCTGCTCGATGGGGCAATCCTGTTCGGCGGTTTGCTCAGCTACATCGCCTACATGATCTACATCAGCCGTCGCCAGAGGGTTGCCAAAGTCGATCCGGAAGTCGCCGAGTTGATCGGTGAGCAGGACCCGCGTTCGCCGGCGGTCCGTGGCCTGATTTACACCGGGATGGTCGCCTTGGGGCTGGGACTGCTGGGCCTGGGATCGAACTGGCTAGTCGACAGCGCGATCACGTTCGCTAGGTGGTTCAACGTCAGCGAAGACGTGATCGGATTGACCATCATCGCGATCGGCACCTCGTTGCCGGAGGTCGTCACCAGCGTCGTGGCGAGCCTGAAGAACGAACGCGACATCGCGGTCGGAAATGTGGTCGGCAGCAATCTGTTCAATCTGATGGGCGTGCTCGGCTGCACGGCCTTGCTTGCCGGCGGCGACCTGCAGGTATCGTCACAGGTCCTGTGGTTCGATTTACCCGTGATGGTGGCGGTCGCCGTCGTCACCCTGCCGATCTTTTTCAGCTATGGCATCATCCGGCGTTGGGAGGGCGGCCTGCTGTTGGCCTATTACTTCGCCTACACGCTGTACCTGATCATGGACGTAACCGGTAACGCCGGCTTGAGCCCGTTTCGCGCCGCGATGCTCTATTTCGCGATCCCTTTGACCGTGTTGACACTGGTGGTGGTGATGATCAATGACCTGCGCCGACGCGGTATGATCGGCCCGGCGACGACGCTCAACGAATGAGGCCGCGCCCGGCGTCGGGTGAGAGCCGGCCGCGGTGCGCTCGGCATGCAAAATTGGCTCAGCTCGCCGCGCGGCGGTCCTCGGCGGAATTGAGCTTGTTGTAGAGCGTCTTGAGGCTTACCCCCAACTCCTCCGCGGCGGCCGGCTTGCTGCCGTCATGGCGGGCCAGGGCCTGTTCGATCGCGAGCATTTCCAAGTCCCGGAGGCTCATCGGCGCCGAAGCCCGCAGTTCCTTCCGCAGTTGCCGCTTGCCGAAATGCTGGGGCAGATGCTCGGCGCGAATCGGGAAATGATCGCAGAGGATCGTCGCATGCTCGAGGACGTTGGCGAGCTCGCGAATGTTGCCGGGCCAAGCGTGAGCCCTGAGGATCGCCAGGGCCTCCTCATCGATCAGCTGGGTACCCGCCGGGAGATCCTTGCGATGTCGCCGCAGCAGGCATTCGGCCAACTCAGGTAGGTCGCTGATCCTGTCCCGCAGCGGCGGGACGGTGATCTCGAAGGTATTGATGCGAAACATCAAGTCTTCGCGAAAGGTGCCGAGTTCGACCATCGCCTCGAGGTCGCGGTGGGTGGCGCATACCAACCGGACATCGACCCGCTTGGTATGATTGTCACCGATGCGGCGAATTTCCCCGGTCTCGAGCACCCGCAGCAGTTTGGCTTGAATCGGCAGCGGCAGCTCACCGATTTCGTCTAGGAAAACGGTCCCGCCATCGGCCACCTCGAACAGGCCGATCCGCGCGGCATCAGCGCCGGTGAAGGCGCCGCGGCAGTGACCGAACAATTCACTCTCGATCAGATTTTCCGGTAGCGCGCCGCAATTGATCGCCACGAACGCTTGGCCGTTACGGCGGCTTTGGTTGTGTACCGCTTGGGCCACCAATTCTTTGCCGCAACCGGTTTCACCCCGAATCAAGACGGAACTGTCGGTCGGGGCAACCTTGTCGATCAGCTTCCGGACCAGCCGCATTCCCGGGGCATCGCCGACCAAGCGGTTCTCGCCCTCGGCGCGTTGGACACGATGCCGAAGCGCGGCGAACTGCCGCAGGGAGTTCCTGCGCTCGGCGACCCGCCCCAATCGCTGCGCGATCTCGGTCAATCGGGTCGGCTTGGTCAGGTAATCGAAGACCTGATTCCGCAGCGCCGCGATGGCGGTGTCCTGGCTAGGATTGCCCGTCATCACGATCGCCTGGATATCGGGATACATCGCCTTGGCGCGCTCGATCACCGCGATCCCCCCCATGCCTGGCATCTGCAGGTCGACCAGCAGGCAATCGTAGGGCTCCTTCTCCAGCGCCGCGATGGCGGTTAACCCATCGGGGCAGACCGTCACGGTGTGCCCCATTCGCGGCAATTCGCTCCGCATCAGCTCCTGCAGGTTGACCTCGTCGTCAGCGAACAAGATGTGAAGCGAGGATGATTCAGGCGACGCGGCGGGACTCATCGCGTGACTCCTTGGAGAAAACGTTCGCGGGGGATGAATGGGTTGCGGGTACGGGTGGCAGCGATCCGCCGCCGGTCCGGTTCGGCTTCGCGGTCGCGAGCTGGCCGGCGGCAAGTTCGACGGGAAGTTCCAATCGCAGCAAAGAACCCTTGCCGGGGCCTTCGCTGTGAGCGGTCAGCTTGCCGCCATGCTGGGTCACGATCCGATGGGTGATGCTCAGCCCCAGCCCCGTCCCCTTGCCGTCGCGGCGGCGAGTGAAGAAGGGTTCGAACAGGTGTTCGAGCACCTCTTCGGTCATCCCGCAGCCGTTGTCTCGCACCGTCACCACCACGCGATCCGCTTCCTGACGAAGCTGCACTTCCACCGCGCCGTCAGGATCGACGGACTCCAGCGCGTTGGTGATCAGATTGAGCATGACTTGGCGAATCTGCTGACCGTTGACCATCGCCGAGACCGTGTGTGGGCAATCGGCCCGGAGCGTCTTGCAGCGATATTGGCCGAGCGTGCCGACCATCGTGACCACTTCGCGGACTAATTCGCAGATATCGACCCGTGATTTTTCGATGTTCCCCATGCGGCTGAAATCGAGTAATCGCTGAGTGATTCCCTTGCACCGATAGGCTTCGTCTTGGATCCGCCGGAGATTTTCCCCCAGCACCTTGGCTTGGTCCGCCGCGATTTGGCGGCATTCCCCAGTGCCATGAATCGCCTCGTGCATCCGGGATTCCAGCGCCTCGGCGCTCCAGGCGATCGAGGCCAAGGGATTGTTGATCTCGTGCGCAACACCGGCCGCCAGGAAGCCCACGCCCGCCAGGTGCTCGCGCTGGATCACTTCCCGGGTCCGTTCTCGAACCTGGCGATCGAGGTCAGCCCGTTCCTTCTCCAAGATCACGCAGGTCGATTGAAACCGCTGGGTCATCTGGTTGACCACATCCGCCAACTCACTCAGTTCGTCGCCGGTCCCTAAATCGATGCGGTGGTCGAACTCACCCGCGGCAACCAACCGCGAGCCGCCGATCAGCGTGCGGAACGGCTTCACCACCAAGGAGTGAAACAAGCCGCAGAGCATCAGGAACATCAGGATCGAGCCGATTAGTGAGAACCAGGCGACGGCGATCCAAGTCCGTGATTGTCCGCGCATCTCCTGGGAGAACGCGGCCATGCCGTGATGGACGAGCGATGTGAGCTCTTCGGTCTGCCGCGACAGTTTGTCGAGCTCGTCATTCAGCGTCCCGAGCGCCGGGGCATCGCGGAGAAAGATCGGCTGCTGGTTGACCCCGATGACCCGCTGCAATTGGTCATGCAACCGTCGGACGCGGAGCAGACGTTCCGCCGGCTCGATGAACAGCAATTCGTCGGCTCGCGAGCCGGCGTTTTTCTCGGCAAACGTATTGAGCAAGCGGCCGAACTCGTCGATGCCGCATTCGAAGTTATTCAACTCAACCTTCAGCCGCTGCTCTGACAACGGCGAATCGTCCCCTGAACGCTGTTGGCCGTACAACTTGCTGATCCGATGACCGATGTCACGGATCGATTCGGCGGAACGGCTGAGCGTGTGCGCTTGCTGGATCTCCTTGTCTTGCAGACTGATCGCGTCGGCCAAACCCCGGTATCGATAAAGCCCCCAAAAAGCACTGGTGGCCAAGAGTCCGACGACGGCCAACATCAGGCCGAGGACAACCAGCAATTTGGTGCGAATCGTTCGTCGTGCCAACATGCCGGTGCCTCCTTGCCCGGTAGGATAGGTCCGCGAGGGACCGAGCCTGCCACTCTTTCAAGGCCGCCATTCGATCGGCTGCCGCGTGGAGGATAGGCGTTGACGTAACCGGGGGCAACCGCAGAATCGCCTCGATGACACCCTCGCCCAACCTCCGGACCAGGGCGGACCTAGCCGCCTGACGACCAACCGTCCACGCCCTCCGTCAAGAACGAGAGTTGACCCGTCGGAGCGACCAGACTATTGAGAGAGACACAGCTTGAGGAACGCCTGGCACGCATAGGGCCAAAGCCTCCAAGGGAAGGGCAGCACGAACCCACTCCCGCCGCGGCGACTAATCAATCGCTGGGTTGATCGACCATCCGATTCTGCGACCGTGAGGCAGCCGGCAGCGATCAGGCTGCCGACGCCTGCTGCGCTCGCTTGACCATCGAGCTCAATCGGCTCTTCAAGCGGCTGGCGGTGTTGCGGTGAATCAAGTTTGCGGCCGCCGCCTGATCCAACCGCCGGTTGGCGGTTCGCAGCTCTTTGGCCACCGTTTCGAAATCACCCGCCGCAACCGCCGTTCGAACTTTGCGGATCTGGGTCCGCAGAGCGCTGCGGCGAGCACGGTTGGCAGCCCGTCGTTTGTCGTTTTGGCGAAGCCGTTTCTTAGCGGTGGGGGTATTTGGCATGGTGGCTTCGGACGAGCCGAGAACGGCAGCCCGGATCAGGGAATTCGGGGGAAGAAATCGGTAACCGATGAGCTACCTCAAGGGACCGCAGAGTATGCCAAGCGGCTGGCGGGTTGTCCAGTGCTAATCCGCCGGCGCATATTAGCGGCACATGGGACCTTCTGTATATCTGATCGGTGCCGGGCCGGGCGATCCCGGCCTGCTAACTCTCCGCGGGGCGGAATGCCTCCGCCGCGCGGATGTGGTGTTGTATGACGGCTTGAGCAACCCGCGGCTGCTGGATCATGCGGTCGGGGCCGAGCGGATCTGCGTCGGCAAACATGGCCAAAGCACGATCTGGAGCCAGGAGCAGATCAATGCGGAGATGATCCGGCAGGTCCGAGCCGGGCGGAGAGTCGCGAGGCTGAAGGGGGGCGATCCGGCCGTTTTCGCCCGGACTGCTGAGGAGGTCGAGGCCTTGCGGCAGGCCGGGATCCGCTTCGAAATCATCCCCGGAATCACCGCCGCCCTGGCAGCAGGCAGCTACGCCGGCATCCCGCTCACCCATCGTCGGCACGCGTCCGCCGTCGCGTTGGTCACCGGCCAAGAAGAACCCGGGAAGTCGCGCTCGGCGCTCGACTGGGTCGCCCTGGCGAGGTTCCCCGGGACCCTGGTCGTCTACATGGGGGTGACAACGGTCCGCGACTGGACCACCGCCTTGATCACGGCGGGGAAGCCACCCGACACCCCCGCCAGTATCCTGCGACGCTGCTCGATGCCGGACCAACGATCGATCCCCTGCCGCCTCGACCAGGTCGCCGAACTGCTGACGCCGGCAACCAAAGTTCGCCCCCCGGTGATCGTGATCATCGGCGAGGTCACCCGCTTGGCGAGCGAAATGTCCTGGTTCGACAATCGCCCGCTGTTCGGTCAATCGGTGTTGATCACCCGCAGCGAACACCAAGCCGACGAACTGGCAAGCCCGCTCGCCGACCTGGGCGCTGAACTGCTCACCCAGCCCGCGATCGAGATTTCAGCCCTGGTCGATTTCAGCGACCTGGACACGCAGATCGAGACGCTGCGGAGCTACGACTGGCTGGTCTTTACCAGCCGCAACGGCGTTCGGCACTTTTTCGAGCGGCTGTTCGCTGTGGGGAAGGATGCTCGGCATCTGGCGGGTGTGCGACTCGCGGCGGTAGGCAAACGAACGGGCGCGGCGCTCTCGGAGTACCACCTGCGTCCAGACCTGGAAGCGGCGGGCATGAATGCCGAGTCGCTGGCCGACCAGTTGACCCACCATGGGACCGCTCCGCTCACGTCACCCGCCGCCGAATTTTCGGCTCCCGACCCCGTCGCACCCGGTCGGAACCTGGGCCAGCAAGTCCTGTGGGTGCGGGCCGACCGCGGCCCGGACACGCTCGCCGATCGGCTGCGGGCCGCCGGCGCCGTCGTCCGATCGGTCGTTGCCTACCGCCACCGGGACATTACCGAGGCTGATCCGCCGATCCGCAGCCGCTTGGCCGCGGGACAGATCGATTGGGTAACGGTCACCAGCGACGCGATCGCGAAGTCGCTGATCCGGTTGTTCGGCGACGATTTGCGGCGGACCAAACTGGCGTCGCTCAGCCCGGGGATCACCCGCACACTGGCAGAACTCGGCCACGAAGCCTCGATTCAGGCTGCCATACCGACCATGGACGCCCTCGCCACGGCAATCGCCGAGGGCGAAGAGACCGTTTCCTGACCCAGAGCGGGTACCGATTGACCGCCTGTCGAGTCGGGTCGGCAAAAAATTTGCCCTCGGAGGCGGCGAGTTTGGCTTGTCAGAAATGCCGCCGACCACTAGATTGCTCGATCCGATGACGGAACGTCCCCGCGGCGGGCTCGAGCCGACTGGCCATTGAAGCCAGAAATTGTCCCTCAAACGAATACTCCAGCGCGGTTTTTTGACTGTGGTTGCCCAAAGATCCTACGTCGCCCAGCAGGGCGAAATCGAAAAGAGTTGGTACATCGTCGATGCTTCGGACGAGGTGTTGGGGCGTTTGGCCAGCGACATCGCGATGATCCTGATGGGCAAGCATCGCCCCGAATACACCCCGCACGTGGATTGTGGCGACTATGTCGTCGTGATCAACGCGGACAAGGTCGGCATGACAGGCCGCAAGATGGACGTTCGCCACTTCACTTGGTACACGGGTCACCCCGGCCTGCGTTTGGAAAGCTACTCGGATCGTCTGGCCCGCAAGCCCGAGGATCTGATTTTCCACGCGGTGCGGCGGATGATGCCGAAAAACAAGCTGGCTCGCCACATGATGCAAAAGCTCAAGATTTATGCGGGTGCCGAGCATCCCCACACCGCCCAAATGCCGCAAACGCTGCAGCGGACCGGCAAGAAGTACAACGCCTAGGCTGGCGGCCTCGGCAATTTCCTCCCTACGGATTGGCCGATTGGCCCCCGTGGGTCGGCTTCGAAGTGATTTAAAATACAGTTCCTCTCCCCTGGCAGTTTCTGATGTCGGCTATCAAGAAAGACAAGATTAACGGTGACTCGCTCGGAACCGGGCGTCGCAAGTCCAGCGTGGCGCGGGTTCGGATCCGTCCGGGCAGCGGCAAGATCGTCGTGAACAAGAAGCCGTTCGAGGAATACTTCGTCAACGAGCAAGACCGGGCGGCCGTCTTGAGTTCGCTGGTCGCCGTCGAGCACAGCGACAAGGTTGACGTGCTGGTTCGGGTGGCTGGTGGCGGCATGACCGGCCAGAGCGGCGCGATCAAGATGGGTTTGGCGCGAGCCTTGGTCAGCTTCAGTGAATCGCTGCACGACCCGTTGCGGGAAGGTGGTTTCTTGACGCGGGATTCGCGAATGAAAGAGCGTAAGAAATACGGTTTGCGGGGTGCCCGTCGAGGCGTCCAGTTCAGCAAGCGTTGATCGACCGCCGATTGGCGCAATTCAATTCACGAAAACCCGGTCGGTATCCGATCGGGTTTTTTGTTGCCAGGGCGGCAGGCGAGTGGGGGTCCGCGGTGGCGAAATCGCTGCCCCCATCACTACTCGCGAACTCCCCTCCGCCCTATAACTAATCGGGCCCTAAAGGACCGAAACCGCATTTAGTCGCGGCCCGGATCCGAGCGATCGTTCGTCGGCCCGGGGGGGGCTTTGCCCGCCTGCCCAGCGTGGTTCCCGTCATCTAAGCGGCCGCGTCGGATTGTCCTCGCAGTTATGTCTCGCACTCAGGAATTCATGCATGAAAGCCCAGACCCAATTACTCGCCGCGCGTGCCGGGGAAATCACCTCCGAGATGGAACACTGTGCCGAGCGAGAGGGCCTGTCCGTCGAATTGATTCGTGACGAAGTGGCGGCCGGTCGGATGGTCATCCCGGCCAACCGCGTACACGCCGCCGGGGCCTTGGAACCGATGTGCATCGGGATCGCGGCGAAGTGCAAGATCAACGCCAACATCGGCAACAGCGCCGTCACCAGCAACGTCGACGAAGAGTTGCAGAAGCTGCACACGGCCGTTCATTTCGGGTCCGACACGGTGATGGACCTGTCGACCGGCAAGAACATCGACGGCATCCGTCGTGAGATCATCGCCCGTTCGCCCGTGCCGATCGGCACCGTGCCGATCTATCAGATGCTGGAAGAATTGGGCGGCAACATCGAGGANNGTGAAATTGGAACACCTGCATTTGAGCATCAATCGCGTCACCGGGATCGTCAGCCGGGGGGGCTCGTTGATCGCCAAATGGATGATGGCGCACAAGAAGCAGAACCCGCTGTATGACGCGTTCGATGACCTGTGTGACATCATGCGCCAGTACGACGTGACCTGGTCGCTGGGCGATGGCCTGCGTCCCGGGTCGATCGCGGACGCCTCGGATGCGGCTCAGTTCGCCGAGTTGGAAGTGCTGGGCGAATTGACCCATCGCGGACGCGCCAACGGCACGCAGGTGATGGTCGAAGGGCCGGGACACATCCCGATGCACCAGATCGAAATGAACATCAAGAAGCAAATCGAGCTCTGCGACGGCGCGCCCTTTTATGTGCTCGGCCCGTTGGTGACGGACGTGGCTCCGGGATACGACCACATCACCAGCGCGATCGGCGCCGCGATGGCGGGTTGGCACGGGGCCGCGATGCTCTGTTACGTGACCCCCAAGGAGCACCTCGGGCTGCCCAACGAGGAAGACGTCAAGCAGGGCGTGATCGCCTATAAGATTTCCGCTCATGCCGCCGATGTCGCCCGTGGCCGCAAGGGCGCGCAGGACCGTGACGACGCGTTGTCGCGGGCCCGCTTCGCATTCGATTGGAATGAGCAATTTCGCTTGTCGCTCGATCCCGAAACGGCCCGTCGGTATCACGACGAAACTCTACCCCAGGATACCTTCAAGAGCGCCCACTTCTGCAGCATGTGCGGGCCAAAGTACTGCTCGATGAAGATCACCGAGGACATCCGTAAAATGGCCGCTCAAGACAAGTTGGTCGAGCTACCGGTCAGTTCGTGATCGGTCGATCGGCTTGATGAATCGCGTCGCCTAGTCTCACAACCCCGCCCGAACAGGATCAGCCGATGGACGAGGCGATTGCCCCCACGCAGACAGCGCCAGCGGATCAACATCCGCTGCGGAATCCGTCCTTCATCGGCTATATCCTGACCCAGTTTTTGGGGGCCTTCAATGACAACCTGTTCAAGCAAATGGTATTGCTGCTGGCCATTCCTGTCGTGACCGCGGGGGGCGGTGTCGACCTGCAGGGGGTCGCGACGATTCTCTTCGGCTTGCCGTTCGTCCTGTTCGGCGGGGTCGCCGGTTATCTGTCCGATCGGTTCAGCAAGCGGCGGGTGATTGTGCTCAGTAAGGCTGCCGAGATCGTCGTGATGGCCGCGGGGCTGTTCGCCTTTTTGGCCGCGCCGCAGATCGGCTTTACCGGCTTGTGGATCGTGCTGTTCCTGATGGGAACCCAAAGCACGTTTTTCGGACCGGGAAAATACGGAATTCTGCCCGAGATGTTGAAGCCCCAGCAGTTACCGCGGGCCAACGGGATCGTGATGATGACGACTTTCATCGCGATCATTTTCGGGACCGGGCTCGCCGGTCCGCTGAAGGATTGGCTGAATCCAGAACAGGCCCCGCAACTGGAGGCCGCGCGGTCGCTGTGGACCGCCTCTTTGGTTTGCATCACGGTTGCGATCATCGGGACGTGGGTCAGCCTGTGGATCCATCCCGTGCCCATCGCCGACCCAGGCTTGCGTTTCAGTTCGCAGTATTGGGTGGTTCCAAAACCGATGCGGCAACTGCTCCGATCCGACCGCCCGCTCGTCGGTGCCCTGGTGGCGTCCTGCGTCTTTTGGCTGATCGCCGGCCTGACCATCCAAGCGGTCAATTCGCTCTGCAAGGTTCAGCTGCAACTGAGCAATACGGTAACCAGTTTGCTGGTCACGCTGATCAGCATCGGCATTGCGGCCGGGGGACTGATCGCCGGTCAACTCAGCCGTGCGGGGGGCGACGGCGCGGTGTTGCGGATCGGCATGTGGGGTGTCGTCGTCGGCTGCGGCTTGCTGTCGATCACCCTGCCTGGGGTGGGGCTATTGGTCGGTAAGTTCGGCTTGCCACTGGTCCTGATTTTCCTCGGCGCGGCGGCCGCCTTCTTCTCGATTCCGATCCAGGTTTTTCTTCAGGCACGCCCGCCCATGGAGCTAAAAGGCCAGATGATCGCCGTGATGAATCAGGCTAATTTTTTGGCGATTGTCATGTCCGGCGTGGTCTACATGGTGCTGGACCAAGCGGTCACCGCATTCGCGTTGCCACGCTCGGCGATCTTCGGGGCGATGGCCCTGTTGTTCTTACCCGTCGCCCTCTTTTATCGGCTCCATCCGACGGCGGCGCCTGCCGCAAGCGGGAGCAGCGGCGATGCACAAATGGGCGAATCGTGCTAAGTTAGCGCTAGCCAAGATCGGTTCGGGCTTAGCCCACCGGTCCCCGTCCGCACCCCCAACTCGAAACCGACCGCCCTCGGCGGCAGCTACTGATGACACTCGATCTCTACTCCCTCTGCCCCTCCGGCAACGGCAAAAAAATCAAGTTCTGCAAGTGTCAGGATTCTTTGGCGGAGCTGGATCGTGTCATGACGATGCTCGGTGGCGGCCAGGTGGTCCCGGCGCTCGACCGGCTGAACCGCATGTTGAGCGAGCATCCCGATGCCGCCTGTGCGTTGGCGATCAAGGGCCGCGTGTTGCTCGACTTGCGGGAATACGATCTCCTGGCCGAAAACGCCGAGCGATTCATCCGCTTGCAGCCGAACAATCCGCTGGCGCTGACCCAACGTGCCGCGGCGCAAGTCTTTCGAGGTCAGATCCCCGAGGCGACCGAATCGTTGTTGCAGGCGCTGGCCGAGTCGGGCATGAAGGTCGATTCGTTCGTGCTCGAAATCGCCTCCGTGCTCGCCTACATGCTGAGCCAGCGGGGTGAGTTCCTGCCGGCCCGCGCGTTCGCGACGCTGGCGCTGAGCGCTGAGGGTTTTGAAGGCGCTTCGTCCGCCGCTGGCATCTTGCAAGAGCTCAATACCAGTCCTGCCGTCAACCATCTGCTCAAGGCCCTGCCGGCCAGCCGACCGCGGCCCGAACGGACCGAGTGGGCTGAGCGATTCGACGAGGCCTTGGGGTTGCTCCGCAGCCACCGCATCAGCTTGGCGAATACAAAGTTCGCCTCGCTCGCTCGGTCCTACGCGAACGAACCGGCGATCCTGTCGGGCTTGCTCACCTGCGCCATTTGGCGAGCCGATTCGGCGACCCAGGTCGATTGTCTGAAGAAGCTGTCGCGCTGCGAAAAGCTGGATCGGGTCGAGCGGAGCAAGTTCTTGGCCATGGCTTGGCTGACCGAACCGCAACTGAAGGAAATGAGCGTCGACATGATGTCGATGACAGCCGATATCGAGCACCTGATCGAGGCCGAAGTGGCGCTGCAGGCAAGTCCTTATTTCTCGGCGGTCCCCAACAACACCCTGCGGCAATTGGTTTCGAAGGAAGACGAGGTGCCGCCGCGGTCCGGGTTTCAACTGCTGGACCAAGCGATGCCGGAGAACGATGCGGCGCTCACCGGCGAGAACCTGCCCGAGACGATCGCGCTGGTGTTGGTGTTCGGCAAGCAGACCGACCGTGCGGCGCGGATCGAAATCAAATCGATCCTCCCCATGTTCCTGGACGTCGTCCGCCGCACGCTCGCCGAAACCTTGGCCCACGCTCGATGGGAAGAAACCGTTGCCTACCCGGTTCCCTTCGTGATGGCCAGCGATCCGCGACCGGCTTGGTCCGATCGCCCGGCCTTCCGTACTGACCTCGGTGCCGTCTTAGCCGATTTTCGGAAGTCCCGGTACAGTCACCGGATCGCGATGCAACCGATCCCCGCGCTGCACAATCGAAGCTTGAAGGACGCCGCCGCGGATCCCTCGCTGGCCTTGGAACGAGAAGCCTTGGTGCGGGTGCTCGAAAACACCGATTCCTTGGCGACCGATACTGAGGTGATCAACGAAATCCGAACACTCGCGGGCGTCGAACCCTTGCCATCGATCCACATCAAGACCGCCGAGGAGTTGGAGAACGTTGAGAACTCCGATCTGGCCAGGGTCGATTGCGTGTCGTTGGACAACGAGGGCCTCGGTTTCCTGCTGCGTCGTGGCCAACTCTTGCAGATGGACAGCGTCCTTCGTCAAGCTTCGTTGGAAGTCCTGAATCGGGGCGACCAGGTCACGGACGGCGAGCTCCGCGGGTCAGCCTACATGGCGTTGGTCGAATCGAGCGAGTCGCCGGTGGACGCGCTGCGATGGATCGGCGAAGCGAAGCCCTATTTCGAGAAGGCGGGCCTCGACATGGCGAACCTGTTGCTGGTCGAACTGTCGACGCGGGCGCGCGCCAACGACATCGAGGGCTTCCAAGGCGTGATCCGCAAGCTGACGACCGACTACCGGAATCGGGAAGACGTCATGGCCGTCCTGCAGCAGATGCTGGTTTCGATGGGGCTGCTCAACCCCGACGGGTCACCGCGGCGTCAGGCGGCGCGACCCAGCGCGATCGCCGGCGGTGAAGGGGATACCGGCGGGATCTGGACTCCCGATTCGGCAAGCCCCGCTTCACCCGGACCGATCGGCGCGCCGACGAGCCCGGCCGCCGGCAAGCTCTGGATCCCCGGCATGGATTGATCGGGCGCGACGATTGCGGAATGGCCCCCGTTTCCTCGGCTGAATACTCGATCGTTCACCAATGACATCCCGTTACTGCATCGGCATCGACTTGGGGACGACCCATTCGGTCGTCGCTTTCACACCGTTGGACGTTGAGCAGGCCGAACTGAGCCTGTTGATGATCCCGCAAGCCGTCGCCGCCGGACAGGTCGACTCGTTCCCTTCGTTGCCGTCATTCCTGTACCTCGCAACCGAAGTGGAAGAGAACGCCTATCAGGCCCCGTGGGAAGTCTCGCGGCCGTCGCGGCGGCAGATCGCCGGGGAAGCGGCCCGCGGGAAAGCTGCCGAATCGCCGCAGCGGGTCGTGGCCACCGCGAAAAGCTGGCTGGCGCATGCGGGCGTCGACCGGCACGCCGCGATTCTGCCGTGGCAAGCGCCTGACGAGGTCGGCAAGGTTTCACCGGTCGAGGCGACCCAAGCCTACTTACGGCATCTCGCGGCCGCTTGGAATCATGCCCATCCCGAAGCGCCCATCGCTCAACAACAGGTCGTGCTCACCGTCCCCGCATCGTTCGACCCGGCCGCCCGGGACCTCACGCG
>DITY01000123.1:1546-7734 GCA_002422955.1 Planctomycetaceae bacterium UBA6172 | reverse complement strand
GGCCGGGTTGCCGCGATTGTGACGGCCGGCGGCAAGATTTTGGCAGCCCGCGGCGCGGGTGCCACCGAGTCGGTCAGCAGCGGGCAGGCGGAGGAGACCGTGACGCCGATGGTGCTGGTGGCTGTCGGAAGTCGACTCGATCGACGCCAAGTCGATCAAGCGGCGCGGGTCATCGCGGGATGCTGGCGGGTGGAGCGCGCGATCGGCGGCGGCCGGGACGCCTCCGCCAGACTGCGGTACCTGCTGGACGCCTCGATCCGTTGGTCGCTGATCGACGAGACCGACTCGCTGTTGACGGCCATCGCCGGCGCGGCGACGGAACTGCTGCATGCCGAGCGGGCGAGCATTTTCCTATGGGAGAAACGGAGGGGCAAGTTGATCGGGCGGCCCGCGCTGGGTGTATCGGGCGGCAAGCTGGAAGTGGACGACAACGCCGGTGTCGTCGGCGCGGTGCTCCGCGAGCGTCGACCGCAACTCTGGGCGGTGGGCGCGGACGCCGAAAGCGAAGTCAATCGCAGCGTCGATCGCAAGCTGAAGTTCGTCACCCGCTCGCTCGCCGCCGTCCCGTTGGAATCGCCCACTGGCGATCTGCTAGGCGTGTTCGAAGTGCTGAACAAGCAGGGGACCGACGGCGACGAGGCGTTTGGCGTGGCGGACATCATCGCGCTGACCGACCTGGCGCGGCACGCGGCCGCGGCGATCCAGGTGATGCGGGCCCGCGAGCGGCTGACGCAGACTCGCGATCGGCTGGTGCACGACGCCGCGTCGACCTACCAACTGCTCGGCGATTCCCCCGCCATCCGTTCGCTCCGCGACTCGGTCGCACGGGTCGCCCCGACCGATCTGGCGGTCTTGGTGTTGGGAGAGAACGGCACGGGCAAGGAAGTGTTGGCCCGCAGCCTTCATTTTCAAAGTCCGCGCCGTGATCAGCCCTTCGTCGCCGTCAACTGCGCTGCGTTGGTCGAATCGCTGCTCGAAAGCGAACTGTTCGGCCACCAGCGCGGCGCGTTCACCGATGCCCACCAGGATCGGGCTGGCAAGTTCGAGCTGGCCAATGGCGGGACGCTGCTGCTGGATGAAATCGGCGACATGAGCCCCGGTGGCCAAGCGAAATTGTTGCGGGTCTTGGAAGAAAAGGTCGTGACCCGTGTGGGCGGTGCGACCCCGATCCCGGTCGACGTCCGGATCATTGCCGCGACCAATCAGCCGCTCGGTGAACTCGTGGCGGCCAAGCGGTTTCGCGAAGACCTGTTCTTTCGGCTCAACGTCGTCTCGTTTCGCCTGCCGTCGCTGCGGGAGCGTGGCGGCGACATCCTGCTGCTGGCCAATCATTTCCTCGGGTACTTTGCCCCGCGGGCCGGCCGGCCGAACCTGACGTTTTCCGAGCCCGCTCGCCAAGCCCTGCTCGCCCATTCCTGGCCGGGCAATGTGCGGGAAATGCGGAATGTCATGGAACGGGTCAGCTACCTCGCCAACACGGAAGTCATCACCGCCGCCGATCTGGGGATGAGCCCAACTTCGGCGCCGGTCCCTCAGCCGCTCGGCGCCGCCCCGGCTGATCTGGTCGGTGGCGGTCCGGCTGGTCTGCTCGGTGGCGATCGTCATCTGGTGGACGTGACGCGAGATTTTCAGATCGAGGTCATCCGGTCGACCATTCGGCGTCACGCGGGGAACATGACCGCGGCTGCGGCGGCCTTGGGGCTACAGCGGACGAACCTGTATCGGAAAATGCGGCATCTCGGCCTGTCGGCGGAGGAGATCAGCGAATAGCCTTTTCCCTCGGCGGAACCGCTCGGCTTCCTCGGCAGCTTCCTCGGCAGCGGCGATCCGCGTACCTTGAGCCCACGTGTTTGGCTGAGCGGTCCTGTTCGGCTCGGCTTGCCAGCCTCACCTCACCCCAACCAGATTCATACCCATGAAGGCCATGACCCGGCGACGCGAACGACTCGGAAGCCTCGACTGCCAAGTGATCGACTCGGGCCCACGGCCGGCTTTGGCGGTCGTTTTGTGCCATGGCTTCGGTGCCCCCGGCGATGACTTGGTGTCGCTAGCGGAGGCGATCGTGGGCGAGCTGGCCGGGGCGGCAACGCCCGTTCGTTTCGTCTTCCCCGCCGCGCTGCTGCAGCCGCCGGAGCTGGCCCCGTATGGCGGCCGGGCTTGGTGGAACATCAACATGGCGGCGCTGTTGGCCGCGTCGGAATCGAAGTCGTTCGCGCAGCTGCATGACGCGGTCCCGCCGGGGATCGACCAAGCGGCCGACGCGCTGATCGCCTGCGTCGACGCGACGCTCGAGCAGCTCGCGGCCAACGCCGATGGCGCTGAGCCGCGTTACTTCCTGGGCGGCTTTTCCCAAGGCGCGATGGTGACGACGCATGTCGCGTTATCGGGACGCGTCCCGGCTCCCGAAACGCTGATTCAGCTGTCGGGAACGTTGATCTGTCGCACCACTTGGCAAGCGGCGCTGGAGGCCGGACGTTTGGCCGAAACCGACGTGATCCAGTCGCACGGGACGATCGATCCGATCCTCCCCTTCAGCAGCGCCGAGGTCTTGCGGCAACTGGTCCAGCCGCATTGCCGCCAGCACACTTTCATCCCCTTTCACGGCCCGCACACGATCCCGATGCAATCGCTCACCGCGATCGCGGCTCAGGTGTGACGCGGTCGAGGTGTGGTGCCGCGGAATCCTGCGTTCATTTCGGAGTTTTTCTGACCCTGCTTGGCTCTGACGGTTTCGTCGTTACGTCAGTCGGAAGCTCCTCGTCCGAATCGTCGAGCGCCGGCGGCGACCAGTTACCGAGGGAAAGCGGCTGTTCGACACAGGGGACGCACTGCGCGAACTGCTCCTTGCAAACGGTTCGCCCGATATGAAATCCGAGTTGCCGGTAGGACTCGAACTTTTGCGGATCGTAGAACTGATCGCTGGTATGATCGTTAGGAAAAGCCCGGTTTTCGAGTTGATAGCGGATCAGATCGATCGCCTCATCCCCGGTGTAGTTCGGCTTCAGGTAGATGAAGTAGCCATCCGAGGGCGAACCGCTCGGACCATCGGCGGGATAGTGGATCCGGCCGACGAAGTAGTGCGAGTTGGCGTGGTTCTCATCCGAGAAAATCTTGACCGGTGTCTTCTCCCAATCGACACAGCCCTTCACGATCTGGGCGGGCGTTAAATCCTCCAGCGGCACGCCCTTTTCTCCTTCATCCAAGGCGGTGATGCGGATCCCATATTCGAAACGCATCCGGCGGATCAGCCGCACCAAGTCATTGAACTCGTAGTCCCGATCGCAGGTCACGTCGGAGGCGATCACCAAGCGGCACCGTCGCAAGAGCAACGTTTCGATCCCCAGGTTCTCATGATGCCCGCCATCCGAAACGAAGCAGTAGTTTCTCTTCTCCGCGCTTTGCGTCACGCCGAACATCAGTCGCAGCGGCGCGGCGGGAAGCCAGGACATCAGGTAATCCAGTGACGTTGGCAATGCGCCATAGCGTCCGGGATTGGGCAGCCATTGCCCCAGACGGCTGTTGGAGAGCATCAGCAACACCGCGAGCAGCGGATTTTGAACTTGAGTGGGCGTGACCGCCGCCCCCGAGAGCGCGATCGCGTTCGAGAGGTCGAGGCTGCCGTTCATGTAACTTTTTGTCGCCATGTAGCCAGTGCTTGTCGAACCGCAAAAACCCTGCGAAAAAATGAACACGTCGGTGGGGGAGCGATCCACATGCCGACGTCGGCCGAGTAGATGCAGCGTCGCGCCGATCAGGTGATAGGGGGCGCCATGGGCGACCGTCTCAAGGTTGACCAACGGGATATTGCGTCCGAAGCCGTCAACCTCCGTGATCCACATCTTCGACAGCATGTTGCGATAAAAGCCGTGCAACGATGTCGCGTTCACATTTACAAAACAGCCCGAAATCAGGAACACGGCGAGCGCCCAGAGGAACCACGACCACCGCTCCGCCTGATCCGCGTCGAGTACGGTCAACGCGAACACGGTCGACAAGGGTTTGAGTCGATCACCCCAATAAGCCTGCAACAGCTGCCGATTGACCGACTTGATCTCGGACTCCAGTTCGACATACGGGTCATACAGATCGTTCTTATCCTTTCCCACCTCTTGCCCCATCAACAAAGCCAAACGCTTCAAGTCGTCCGACGGGAGCCTGTCATCACGATCAGCCGACTCACGCAGTTTGCTTAATAACTCTTGCCGTTCTGTACGCCAAGCGTTGAAATCGGGGGCTTCAGGGTTCTTCTCCAGCAACACGGCGTGGGTGCTCCGCGCCTTGAGTTCCAGCAGTTTCGCATCGGCGATCAAGGTCCTGATGATCGAGGCCCGCTTTTGCTGCTCGTTCAGTGGCATGCCGGGGGCTTCCAGGGGCCACGTCTCCGACACGTCTTTGAAACTCCCGTGAAATTCGGGATCGGCAAGGATGTTCGCGTTCAGACTATTGCAAACCTTCCAACGCGAACTGAGGAAGTCTCGGCGACGTTCATACTGATCCGTTAAGGGATTGGATTGGCGCGTGATCAGATACCCGGCATAGAGAATCCAGCGACGAACGAACGAGGTTTCCCGATCGAACTCGGAAATCGCACTGAGTGTCGCGAGCGACTGGTCAACCTTCGCTTTATCGACGTCACGCCAGATTCGCTTGCTGACGGTAAAATTGGCTCCATCGGCGGCGTCTGGCTGCTCATTACCGACCAAACCCTCGGCGCCTTGCAGCTTGACCTCTTGCCAGGTAGCCGACCAATCCTCGAGATCGAGTGGCGTGAAGTCGTTCTGGGTGTTGAGAACGACACCAAACTCGCGACTCTGGCGATTCTCGTTGAAATTCGACAGGTTTTCCCTGGCAAACCAACTGAAAATCACCAGCGGGATGCCATACAGGAGGGCCCGGCTGGCGATGCCGAAAATCCAACCTTCCACCGCCGTGCGAGGACGCGTCCCGCTGCGAATCAGGTCGCTGATCCGCAAATAAGGGAGCAAGGCCACGGCCAGCGCGATCAGGAAATAGGTCTTCAGATTACCGGTGATCGCGTTCACGATATCTGTCGGCGGGGCGACGCCGTAGGTGTCGCGGATGTGGGTCAAACTGACGTCGCCCGTCCCGACTAACGCCCCGAAGGCGAACAGGAAGGAAACGATCGTAAACGTCAAGAACCAGCGGGCGACTTGCCCCTCGGCTTGAGAGCCGTTTCGCCAGTAGGAGATCCCCCACATCACGATCCAAAAGAAAAAGCCGAATGCGGTGGGGAATAGGGCTCGAGCGACGTCGCCTTGAAATCCCAACGTCGACAGCCAACTCATGCTCCAGGACTGGTCGAGGCAGCGGAACAGCCAGGCCGCCAACGCCGCCAACGCGAACACCAGGCTGACCGCAACCAAGTTCGTCAGGAGGACGCCGATCAGGTAGCGATTGAGGAAAATCAGTGGGCGGCGGAGGTAATTTCCGCTGTGGATGAATTCCAATACCCGCGACGGTTGGCGGCCATCCTTGTGCGGGTTGAGCGGGAACTTGTCAAGTTGGGTGTTAGCGACCGCCGATCCTTTACCGCCTTCGTTCGATGCGTTCGCTTTCCATTCGAACTCGGTGTCAGCGTGCAGCGCTAATGAAGACAAGCTCGCGCCGACATAACCCCCGCCGGAAACGGTCGACATGTAATCGACATGACGGAGGACTCCGTCTTGGTGCAAGGCTTGCAACACGCCTAAGTTGAAAGCTCCCGATCGCACCCCACCGCCCGATAGGGCCAAACCGACCAAGTCGGCGGCTGGCGATTTGGGATTGCCCGCTTCGTCCTTCTCGATCGGGATATTCGCCTCCCGCCGCCGCTTGAGAATCTCCTGCATTTCTCGCTGGTAGACCGCGTCGAACGCGACAGGCTTCTGGTCGGGCAAGATGGTGACTCTCAGCGATTTGGACAGGTTCCGCGGATCCCCGGATTCCGATCGGAGGGGGCTTGGCCTGCCGCATCCCTAGCTGCCATAGGCGCAAGTATACCTCCAAAAACCGGCGATATCGAACTTGTCGCACTGCCTTGTCGACCCGGTTTGTCGAAATCAGCCTCCGATCGCACCGGTCCGCCAAACTTTGACGCCGGTCGCAGGACGAAGCAGGGGGCGCAGCAGCGCGGCGTCGGCAGATTCAACCGTTCCCTCGAGTCACGCACTCCCGACCCATGCGGCGAG
>DITY01000123.1:0-1520 GCA_002422955.1 Planctomycetaceae bacterium UBA6172 | reverse complement strand
GCCAGCAGGATCGATAGCCCCCACACGACGACGCTGACGCCGATCGCCAGCCCACCGGCATAGGCGTCGAAGGGCTCCAACCAGCCCAGGTTCACCCCCAGCGGCAGGACGACGCCGATCAGCGTGATCGCGATCACGACGAGGGCCGAAAGCCGCAGCCCCTGCTGAACCAGAGGGGCGAAGGGCCGCTTCTGGGTGGGCCGCAGCCATTGCTGCAGAATCCCGTGCGGGCAGAGATGGTCACAGTAAACGTTCCCCTTGAAGATCGCCGGGGCCAACACCGCGACCAGCGCCAACGCGGTCAGACCGGGGGCCAATCGCCAGGCCACCCCGCCGCGGGTCCAGCCACCGAGCAACGCCATCGACAGCAAATTGCCGCAGATCAACCCGAGTGAGACCAGCACGATGACTTGCCAGATCGTCCGGGCCGTGCGGTCACCGCGCCACCGCGAACGGCTCCAAAAAACCGCCCCGACCGCCAACGCCATCGTCCAGCACTCCGTCCAGGAAACGTTGATCCCGAGCCGTCGACCTGGACCAGCGTCCCTGGCGACCGCGGCCAACTCTTGCGCGGCGTGCGTGGCGAGATCCGCTCGGTAGGCGAGCCACGCGGCGCTGGCGTCGCGAATCGTCTCGGCGACCGCGATCGATGTCATCGTCGCGCCGGAGACGCCGTCGATCCCTTCGGCTTGCAGGTCGAGCGCCGCCAAAGACTCCAACGTCCGCCCGCGAAACCGTTTCCAGAACGAGGCCTCCTGCTGAACATAGCTCAGATATGGCTGGGTATCAAAACTCTCACCCAGCATCGCGTCGACGACCACCGGGTTCTCCGCATCGCCAGGGGCCCCTTCCAAACGAAAGATCACCTCCGTCGGTCCCTGGTAGCCGATCACGGAGTCGTGCAACGGACCGGTGCGCACGATGCGACCGAGCGACTGACCAGCCGCGTCCAAGCAGTCGACGAGAAACGGTTCGTCCGCAACTTCGCGAACGGATGCGACTTCCGGAAACCACCGCCGCAGCCGCTCGAGGTCGATCGGTTCAGGGAATCGTGAACTGCGGCGAACGGAAGGGACCGGCTCGGCTGTCGCTCCGGGCGGATGGGCCAACCGCCAGGCGACCGCTTCAGCGATCGCGAGGCTGGTCAGCGTGGCACCGCTGACCCCATCGACCTGGACCTCCGCCGTTTCGCCCCATTTCCAGCCGATGAACTGGTTCCAAAATGCCGGATCGTTCTCGACTTGCCGCAGGTGCTCGGCCGTATCCGGACAGCGTAACAGCCGCGTGTCGGTGACGACCCCGTCATCGTCCATCACGATCAACACATTGCTCGGGCCGGCATAGCCCACGATTCGGTCAGACTGGGGGGCGGTCTGCGTGACCAACCCGAGCGAAGTTCCTGACGTGTCGCGCACTCGAAATGCCGATGCGTCCCCGGCCAAAGGCTCGACCGTCGCGGTGGTGGGGAACGAGTCGACGAGCGTTGCGAGATCGATCACGGCGGGGGCCGAGCGACCCGA
>DITY01000051.1 GCA_002422955.1 Planctomycetaceae bacterium UBA6172 | reverse complement strand
GCGATAGCCGATGGCGTCCCGTGCCATATCGACGATGGTCAATTGTCGCTCCGCGACATCCGTCGTGACCGCGTCCCGGACCGGGGCATGAATGCCCCGTCTACCTTCATGCAGTCGCTCCGCGACGTTGCGAGCGAGTCGCCGGCCCGGTCTTCCAGGCACCTCGGAAAAGGGCCCTTCGAGGACGCGCCACTACCTGACGCGCGGAGTGTCCCCGAAAGTCTTACCAATGCAACACCAAACCCACACTGGCCCCATGAAACAAGCCTCCACCCGAGGTTGTGGTTCCACGAACAGGGACATCGGCGAGAACGAGTTGGTCGCTCGCCAAGGCAAGCCCTTCGACCCAGAGCAAGTTGTAACCGGTGCGGACTTCGAGTCGTGAAGTGAGGGGCATTCTGACATTGGCACTCGCCTCTCCGACGAAGGCGACTTGACCGCTGCGATCACTGAAGGGATCCCGCAGAAAGTATTCCGCCTCGGTCCCCCCAAAGTCGAGGACGCTTTGCTCGTGGGAAGCCGAGTTCCCGTAGACACCCGCCTTGCCACCGAAGTCATAACTCAGACGTGGAGCGATTCGGAAGTTGCGTTTGTGGCGGAGTCCGGACTGCAAGCCGAACAGGTCGTTTTCCGTTCGGACGTCATAATCGCCAAATCCGAAAATACCTTCATTGTCATCGGCATCTGGCCCCTGGTCGCCCGTGTCCGAGTCAAACGACAACAGACGAAAGTCATCTTGGACTCTGAGGTAGCGAAAACCCATCAAGAAACACCAGCTGTTTTCGAACCAAGTGCGACTGAGCTCAAAGCTGTGCAAGCGTGTTTGTGATTCGATCGCGATTCGGTCTGACTTGAAGAAGTCATACGAACTCAATGCCAAATCCCCAATCATCGCGAGATCATTATCCCCGCTAACGCTAGCGGATCGCGTCCCCGCGAAGACGCCGAAGTAGGTCGCTTCCCAGCCGCGATGATCTGAGCCGATGGTGCCCAGGGTGATGCGTGGTCCGACCAAGCTTCCACTCGCGTCATCTGCCCTCAAAACGACTTCCGATCCGTCGTCAACCAGCAACCTTTCAGCGACCGGTTGGTCTCCATCAGAATGTCGAAAATCCAGAAACAGCGATTCCGCGTAAGCGTAACGCAGCGAGCCATGGGACGATGCCGCTCGGATGTCGCTTTTCGTGTAATTCGGTTCTCCCCCAGAACCTGTCGCAACAGCCGCCGTCGACAAAGAAATCGATAAAGCCAACGTCAGGGCGCACCGGTAGACTCGATAGTAAACGTTCGACATAGGAATCCATTCCAGTCAAAATTGCCAACTTCATGTTGAGGAAGCTGAGCTCACCGAAAATCCTTTTTCGGCATTGACCGTTATCGGCCACCGCGATTCAGTGATCGGCCTCACCCCGTAACTTTACGAGCCTTACGTGAAGTTGACTGATTCTCGCAGCGGTTGTATCGAGAGGTAGCGATGAGCCTCGTTTGCAGGCTGAACCTCCGGAACGGAATGTGAGGAACATTCCGAAATCAATCGGGATGCCGGTAGCGGCGGTTGTGGCGATCGTATCGACGGATCAAGCGAGGAAATATTCGCCACGGAAATCGATATCATTCTCGAATACCGCGTCGACCTTGACTCCCGTCGGTCTGAATCGGCGAATTTCGCGAGACTTGCCGTCTGTTCCTTGGGCGGTCCAGATCTCGTCGATTACCCCATCATCGTTCGTGTCGCGAACCACAACCCTGACGGGCGCTCCATTCCCCTTGCCGGTGTAGGCCGCGAAGGACTCGAGCAGACTGTTGTCGACTCCGTCTCGCACCTCGACCCGGGAGCCCCCGCGATTACCGGCGCTAACGATGATGTCATGCACCCTATCGGCATCATTAGCAAAGCCGATCGCGATCGAAGCGATCCCACCGGTGAACGATGGAGCGAAATGCTGGGTCTCGCGCACTTGATTGATGGACGACGGTTCCACCTCGAACACTCGGACCGTAGCTCGCCTGCCAGCGCTCGAGCCGACAAAGATCTCGGCATTGCCGTCCGGCAACAAATCTCCACCGGTCATTTGGAAGGTACCATCTCGGCTCGTGCCTACGTCGTGAACGGCGAGGACAGCCCCCCCGATGAACGAAGAAGGAAACGCCAGAAAGCTTCTCGATTGGTTCGCGATCGGATCAGGATCATTGCCGGTGTTCGCGAAGATACGGACCTCGGACATCCCCCGGGATGGAACCGTGACGATATCGTTCCACCCATCTCCATCGACATCGCCAACGGCGACTTGAACGCCGTTGATCATTCCGGTCGCATAGGCCATGGTTGAGTACGCGGGGAGGGGCTCACCCTGCAAGCTAAAAACGCGTATCTCGGGCGCACGACCTCTTCCAGGTGCGGTGATGATCTCGTCGATGCCATCGCCGTTAAGGTCTCCTAAAACGACGCGAACGCCACCCCGGAACTTTGGCTCGTAGGCCAAAAACTTGGTCGGAGTCACTCCCTCCTTGCGGTCGATCACCTGCACCCAGGAGCCTACCTTGGAATTGGCATCCGCGCCCAGGATCAGAAAACGATCTCGGTCATAGGTTGTCGTCAGGATGCCATCGATTACGGTGACGTCGTAATTGTCGAGTTCTCCCGCATTCGGGTCGACACCGTCCGACACGACCCCGGTCAGCGGAAAGTCGCCAACCGGATGGAGCGGGAAGTTGCCAGGCGAATCTAGGGTGATCGTCAAGTTCTCTCCGTTGACTCCCGTCTCGAAGGGCCTCGCCGACAGATCGACTGTTTCGAGATAAGGCTTGAAAACGTTCGGAATGGTGTAGGTGATCGCCTTCCGTTCAACCGTGATCTCGCCCGCTTCGTAAGTGATGGTGTAATTCCCAAGACCCGTTCCCTCGGCGTCACTCCCCGTAATTGGGTAGGGTGAACCCGCTACCGATGCGGTCGCCGCAAACCCGTCACTGACGAGCGTAAGACCTGTGATCGAGTCACCGTTGTAGAGCGTGCTGGAGGTGAAACCGGTCGGATCGGGAGTCACCAAGTCGCCGTACTCCTTCGACAGGTCGCTGACGGTGATCACCAACGGGGCGGGCGTGACGATTAAAGTCCCTGTCGCGAACGCCGAGGCATCTCCACCGGTGACCGTCACCGTGAACTCATAGGACCCCGCTGGGACACTTCCAGCGACTACTAATGAGAGCGTGCTGGCTGGGAACGGGTTTTGCCCGCTCGAGGTAAAAGTGGGAATGGAGAAAGAACCGGTCACGCCAACCGGTAAATCGGAGACGCTATAGGCGCCCGAAAAGTTTCCGGCCCCCCCACGGATCGCGGTCGCATCGAAGGTAACGGTCTCCGCGGCCCCTCCGTAGACGGCTTCACCGCTCTGGGTCGTCAAGGTCAACCCGTTCAAGGTTCCTGTCGGGTCGCCGACAGTCAGGGCGTCATTTTGTTGTGCGGTGGCAGTTTGTGTTCTGGCGCTGCCTGAAAATGTCTGAGTGATTGTGATTTCGAGAAAATACTGGCCCGCTGGGGTCGTCTCCGGCAGGGTGACGGTGAAAGACCGATCGCTAAACGTTCCTACGACCGTCCCGAGGTCATCCGTCTCCGCAAACGGGATCGAAATTTGATCTTGCCCCGTTTTGAAGATTCGGGCGGTCACGATTTGGCCGGCAAGAGTGCCAGCCGGGGGAGATCCGGGATTGGCGGTGGAGGTGGTCGCCGAATAGGTGATGGCAAATGTCTGACCGGGCTGGCGCTCAATGGGAAGCAAGGTCGTCGGAGCCGAAATGGAGACCTGCGTAACGCTGTCTGTAAAATCCCATTCCGCGCTGGCCCCTGAAGTTTCGCCGACTGCGGTCAGCCTTAAGGTAGAGTTGGCGTACTGGTCCTCCACAAACCAAGACGTTTCCACTCGTCCGTTCGCTAAGCCGTCATTGTCCGGAAAAACGCCGATGTCCAGCGTACCGTCCCCGTCTTGATCAACATAAAAAGGCTCAAATCCTCCGATCCCATCCTCAACAACCCACGGCAGGTTGCCATTCGGAAAGTCCTCGATGCCATCCGTTCGGGTCACCTGAAAGCGAATCTTCTCGCCGGTTGAGAAATTTTCGCCGGCCTCCCCGTCATTCCAGGCGGTGATGATCGCGGTTTGCCCCGGCTGGTAATCCTGAAGGTCCGTGACCACCTGAGCCGCCAATAGCCTGCGTTGCTCCATGCACTCGACGACCAAGCGGCGGGATCGGCTCTTTCTCCGCGATAACTTCAAGGCGGGACGACCAAAGACTTTCGACATAGTGCGGACTTCCACGAATCGGATTTGGACCAAAAGAGTTCACCCGTCCCCAAGCATCGGCCTAAAAGGCTCGATCCGAACGAACGGGCTTTCCCTCTCACCCTTCGTAACCGTCGCTTTCGAACCGCCGAACTTCCAATCAATTAAATGCGCAAAGGAAAAGCAATTGAAGGAAAAAAGGGAGAAAAATTTCGAAAAAACTGGGAGGCATCCATTCTGCCAGGAACAAACCGTGCCGAACGTTAACTCGGCATGGGCCAGCCGGATTTCAACTGCCATCCGAAAAACACAAAATCCGCGCGTCGCTCGGCGCCGAACCAGCGAACCTCCCGGTTGCCAACCGGCCCGGCTCGGGGAGCCCAGTTGTATAAGTGCCAGCTACTAATAGAGCCTAGCCCTTGAGATCCAGCCACGAATGGCAGCTTGTTCTTTGAGCGTTCGGCGAGTGAGGGATGTTCAGGCCCTCACTCGATGAGGGGATACGCTCTCGGAGCTTGGTTGGGGGTTTAGCCCTTGGGGGCTTCGATCAAACTTTCGAAGGCGGCGAGGTATTGGCGGATGATGGCGGGGGTGGTTTCTCGCCAGCCGCCGGTCTTGTGCCGCAGCAAGGCGAGCTTGAGCAACTCCACCGCATCGGCCAGATCGTTCGGCAGCTCGGGCAGGCCCGCGAAAGGTTGAACGAGCGGTTCGGCGAAGGTGCCTTCCGAGGCGAACTCAGCCGGCTTGCCGCCGCCTGAAAACTCGGTGCCAATGCGGTTGAGCGATTCCTCGTCGCCGAAATCGGGGGCTTCGGCGCGAGGTCCGGAACCGATCGCTTCGGGACCCTCCTCGTATTTGCGGCTCGAGCCGCCACCTTGGGCGGGTTGGGTGGAAGCCGGCATGGCTCCACTAGGCGGGGCGGAGGGGCTGAGCGCATTGGGATCGACGAAGTCCTCGTCCCACGGAGGGGAAAGGTCGTCGGTCGATGCGGGGCGATTCGCTTCGTCGCCGTCGACGACCTGCCAGCGCTGGCGGCGCATCCCGGAAACGCTCCACCGGCTTTGCATTGCCCCTTCCAGCCACATCGGCGCATCGTCCCAATCGAGCGCGGCGAGAAAATGGGTCCAAGAGAGGCCGGGATAGGATTCGTGCGTTTCGGCGAACGCGTCGTGGACGCGGCGCAACCGGCCGACGTGCGACGCGGTGACGCCACCGACGCTCTGGGCCCAGGTTTCGTCCGAATACTCGGTGACCGCAGCTCCCGAATCGATCATCGCCCGGCGCCACTGGCTGATGATTCGCCCCTTCTCCCAATTGGTGAAGCTGACCAGGCGGTTCCAACGCCCCACGTAGGGCGCGGAAACGGCATCGATCTGGNNTCATCGTCCGGGAGCGGGGAATGACCGAGTTCATCGGCCGATGCGGGGGTCAGGTCGGCTGTGGGGTCGATAGCCAGGTCCGACGGCGGCAATTCGTCAGGCCGGCCAGAAAAGTTCTCGTGAACCATGCGCAATCCGTAATAGCGTGGGAGGAGTCAGGACGGTCTTACGTCTCCTGCAACGCTACCCGCAGGCACCCCGCTGGGGAAAGAGCTGGCCGGGGAAAGCGGGACCCGATCCCGAAATTGCGGTGTCGGACACGACGCTCGGGGAAACCTTGCCGGTGGAAAACACCTTGATGCCTCTGCAGCGGTGATGGCGAACCGCCGCTGGGATGTCGAACCGCCACAGGGGGGCAGTACCAAGGGGAGCGATGTCGCAAAAAAAACCGACTCGCGGGATTGCTCCCGCGAGCCGGCTCGATTTGCTTTGACTGTGCGGCGGCAAGCATGGAGCCGCTGGGAGACACGCGGAGTTCTCGGCGTGCTTCTGCACAAGCCTTTGGTGAACTCGGCGAACCCGTAAATATGGTCCCTCTGCCGGAATTACAGTCAAAGCGGCGTGGGCTTTCGTCCCACGGTAACATTCTATTGCCGGCTACCCGGACAGCAAGGTATTCGGCGATCAGGCATCCGACACATCAGCGGAATTTCTGACGTTTTTTGGGTACGAACGGGAAATTCTCGGTGAGATCGCTTAAAACCCCTGGATTGCGGGGGAACTTTTGGCCAAGAAGATGAATCTCAGTGGCGTGGAATCGCGGCAACCGTTCGGGTTTCCGTCCCGCTTGCCGAGAGTTGTTTGCTGAGCGATTTCGGCGTCTTGGGCCAGCGATTTTTGGTTCGAAACCTAATTTTCTGTTTGTGTCGGAGTGGTGTCGAGCAGTGAGTTCGACCGGTGTTCGCAGGGATTCGTTCGTCCGTTATTTGATTGATTAGCATGTCCTCACCCGAATCCGAACGAGAGCTGTTGCTCAACGCGTCCCTGGACGGGGAGCTCAATGCGGAAGAGCAGGCGAAGCTGGAACAATGGCTGCGGGATGATCCTGTTTTGGCCAAACGGCGAGAATCTTTCGCCCAGCAGCGGACACTGCTGCGCCAAGCCTTGACCCAAGGCCCCGGGAACAAGCTGGATCGAGACTTTGCCGATCGGGTGATTCACGCGGCGATCGCGCAGGCCGAGGCCGGGGGGCTCGATCGCAGCCATCCGCTGATTCGTTTGGCGCGGTCAGAAAAGTCGGACACTTGGGCGGCAGACACGGGCGCGACAGGTCGATTGCGATGGCGGCGGGTCGGGGCGGCAATGGCCTTGGCCGCGTCGCTGCTGGTGGCGTTGTTTGTGGCGCGGCGAAGTCTGGAGGGGCCGCGGGGTTCCGACGGGCCTCACGAGATCGCTCAAAACGAACCGGCAGAGAAGTCGGCGGTTGATCGAACCGCCAGCGGCGAGAGCGTCGCTGCCGACAACGATCCCGATCTGCCGTTGATGCCGGATGCGTCCGCGGTGGCGGCCAATCCGTCCGCTGCGTCGACCGAGCCGATGATCGATGGAGCGTCTGGAACGGCCGAGCCGGCGGCAGAGGTCAACAACCCGATCGCGGCTGCGTCGCCTGGCCTCTCGCCCGAAGTGCGAGGGCCGGTGGTCGGGCGCGTCAAGCCGGCGGCAGCGAACCCGCTCAAGGCCGTGATGGTCGTGGCGATCGAGTTGACCCCCGAGGGGAAGAGGTCCTTGGCGTTGGTGGAAGCGCTGCGGGCGGAGAAGATCCGGATTGCCGAGGACGGGCTACTGCCCGCTGAAGTGATCAGCAATTTGACCGGTGCGGACATCATCCGACTGAGCCAGGACGGAGATGGGGGCAAGCTGTACTTTGTCCAAGCCTCTTCGTTGCAGTTGGACCGATTCGTCACCCGCCTGATGGCCGATCAGCAGTCGTTCGCGACCTTCAGTTTAGGGATCGCGACGGACGCTCAAGTCTTGGCCAGCGTGAACTCGTTGGCGGTTGAACCGCTCGCCACGGTTGCGGCTGGCGGTGAGGTCGCGGCCGAGGATGGGGCTCGGCCCGGCACGTCCGGCGGTTTCGCCCGGGACTTGGTCTCGGCAACCGGTCAGCCGCTGGGGATCGAGCAGGGACGGGCCTTCGTGCCGCTCGACCGTGGCACGGGGCTATCCGGTTTGTTGGCGCCCATCCAGCCGCAAAGTCCTCAAGCGGACGACTTCCGCTCTCAATTGTTGTTGCTAGTGCGGTAGTGCTGGTAAACGCTTGAGGGGGCCGCGCAAGTTCGGAAAACGTCTTGGGCCGGCGGCCTTGCAAAGCCTTAACGGCGGAGATACTATTTTTCTCTCGCTAGGCCAATCGTCGCAGTTCGATGCATGCGGTCGGTCTTTTTGAAGCGGATGTGGCGAAATTGGCAGACGCGCTAGACTCAGGATCTAGTGCCCGAAAGGGCTTGGAGGTTCAAATCCTCTCATCCGCATTGTGGTAGTCCCGTCGTTGGCATCTTATCGGATCACGACGGTCGATTCTTCTCTGCCGCTTGCAGGCTCAAGTTCACCGCTTGCAGAATCGAGGAAATCAACCTGCCTCACGAATTGACTTCGCGGCTCGCATGCGGGCTGATATGCTAAGGCTTGGCAATCCATTCGCGTCAACCGCCGCTGCCGTTCGACTTCGCGACCCCGCGGCCCCGAGCGGCAGCCGACCAGCACCGCACGACGAGCCGAATCCGCCCCGTTTCCACACGAGATCGCCGGATGTTTCAGCCCGCTTTATCGCCCAGCCCAGTT
>DITY01000202.1:5706-8124 GCA_002422955.1 Planctomycetaceae bacterium UBA6172 | reverse complement strand
AAAATGCAGACGCTGCCCTGCGTCGATTGCGGCGGCCAACGGATCAATCCCCAAGCCCGCGCGGTGCGGTTGACCAGCGGCAGCTCGGGGTTCAGCGACTCGCCGAGCAAGTCGTTGCCGGAGTTGTGCGAGCTGTCGATCGCGCGGTTGGCGGAGTTTTTTGGCGACATTCGCTTGACCGAGACCGAACAGCGGATCGCGGGAGAGGCGCTCAAGGAGATTCGCGCGCGGATCGGATTTTTGTTGGGGGTCGGCCTCGGTTATCTGATGCTGGGCCGCACCGCGCCGACGCTGTCGGGTGGCGAATCGCAACGGATTCGCTTGGCGGGCCAGATCGGCAGCGGGTTGGTCGGCGTGCTCTACATCCTCGACGAACCCTCGATCGGTTTGCACCCGCACGATAACGATCGTCTGATTCACACGCTGCTCAGGCTGCGGGATGCCGGCAATACGCTGATCGTGGTCGAGCACGACGAAGACACGATGCGGGCCGCGGACCTGATCGTCGACTTCGGGCCCGGCCCCGGCGTCCGCGGTGGGTTCGTCGTCGCGGCGGGCGATATCGACGCGATCGAAGCGAGCCCCGAAAGCGTCACCGGTCAATTCCTTTCCGGCACTCGTGAAATCGCGATTCCCGAGACGCTCCGCCAGCCCGAGGCGGATCGCTGGTTGACCTTGCGCGGTGCTCGGCACAACAACCTCAAGAACATCGACGTCTCGGTGCCGCTCGGGACGTTGGTCTGCTTCACCGGGATGTCGGGGAGCGGCAAGAGTTCGCTGGTCGGCGACATTTTGGAGCCGCTGCTGCGCTGTCGGCTCAATGGCGCCGAGTGCGAGATCGGCGCGTTCGATTCGATCGAGGGACTGGAGCATCTCGACAAGACGATCGCGATCGATCAGTCGCCGATCGGGCGGACGCCGCGGAGTAACCCGGCGACCTACGTGAAGGTGTTCGATGACATCCGCGAACTGTTCGCGCAGATGTCCGACGCTAAGACCCGCGGTTACACGGCGAGCCGCTTCAGCTTCAACGTCGACGGAGGTCGCTGCGCGGCATGCGAAGGGAACGGCGCGAAGAAGCTGGAGATGGACTTCTTGGCCGACATCTGGGTCACCTGCCCGGTCTGCGCCGGCAAGCGTTACAACCGCGAAACGCTGGCCGTGAAGTTCAAAGGGCACTCGATCGCCGACGTGCTGGAACTGGACATCGCACAAGCGCTGACGCTGTTCGAGAACGTCCCCAAGATCGCCGACACGTTGCAGACGCTGGTTGACGTCGGCTTGGAATATTTGAAGCTAGGCCAGCCTTCTCCCACGCTCTCGGGCGGCGAGGCCCAGCGGATCAAGTTGTCGCGGGAACTGAGCCGCAAGGCGACCGGGCGGACGCTGTACATCCTCGACGAACCGACCACCGGGTTGCACTTCGCCGATATCGAATTGCTGCTCCGCGTGCTGCATGGTCTGGCCGATCGCGGCAACACGGTCTTGGTCGTCGAGCACAATCTGGACGTCATCAAGACGGCCGACTGGGTGATCGATTTGGGGCCGCTGGGTGGCGAGGGTGGCGGTCAGATCGTTGCCGAGGGGACGCCGGAGAAGATCGCGAAGTCCAAGGGGAGTTTTACGGGCGCGGCGCTGGCGAAGCAGCTGGCCGCGCACGGACCGGATCGGGTCGGCGTGCGGGCGCGGGCCAAGGCGGAGGCCGCTCGGACCCGAAAACAGCCCGACGGACCGGTGATCGACTCGGCCAAATGGCTGACGATTCAAGGTGCCGCGCAGCACAACTTGAAGCATGTCGATCTGGCGATCCCCCGCGACGCGATGACGGTGTTTTGCGGCCCCAGCGGCAGCGGCAAGTCGTCGTTGGCGATGGACACCATCTATGCCGAGGGGCAGCGCCGGTATGTCGAATCGCTGTCGTCCTACGCCCGTCAGTTCATCGGCCAAGCGCAGAAGCCCGTGGTCGAGCGGATCGAAGGCTTGTCCCCCGCGGTGGCGCTGGAGCAGAAGAACGTCGGGCATTCGCCGCGAAGCACCGTCGGTACGGTCACCGAGATTTACGATTACCTCCGCATCCTGATCGCGCGACTGGGCGTGATGCATTGCCCGAAATGCCGCACACCGGTGGGGACGCAAACGCCGGATCAGATCGTCGACAAGGTGCTGGCGATGCCGAAGGGGAGCCGCATCCTGCTGATGGCGCCGATCGACATGGAACCGACCGCGGAACCGGGCGATGCTTGGCGGCATCTGCGAGCCAGCGGATATCAGCGACTGCGGATCGATGGCAAAACCCATCCGATCGACAGCGCCCCGCCCTGGGATCCCCGCCGCCAACAACGTGTGCAAGTCGTCGTCGACCGCGTGGTCGTGGGGGACGACGATCGATCGCGGGTCAGCGACAGCGTCGAGCAGGCG
>DITY01000202.1:0-5632 GCA_002422955.1 Planctomycetaceae bacterium UBA6172 | reverse complement strand
GGCTGGTGTCCCCAGTGCGACGGGCTGGGGACGCAGCGCGGGACCAATCCCGCGGCGCTGCTGAGTTCCCTTTCGGCGACACTGGAACAGGGGGCGTCGCTGCTGTGGCCACGCGTCGAAATCCCCGTAGCCCGCGCGATGCTCCGCGGTCTGGCTCGAGCCACCGGCTTACCGCTCAACGTGCCGATCGAAGAGCTGACCGTTTCCCAACGACGGATCCTGTTTCACGGCACGGGGCCGGAATGGATCGAGGTCCGCGCGACCGACTTGGACGCTGACGACGCGAAGCGGGTCGGCGAGCTGGGATTCGGCGACCAGGCAGCGCGGCTGTTTCGGTATCAGTTCAAGGGGTTTTATCCGGCGCTGGAAGAAGCGTCGCGGTTGATGCCCAACCTCCGCGGCAAGTTGGAGTTATTCGTCGATGAGATCGCCTGTTCGACCTGCGACGGGTCGCGGCTGCGCGATGACGCGGCGGCGGTGCGGTTTCGCGAATGCACGATCGGCGATCTGGTGCAGGTTCCGCTGGGGCGATTGCTCACGATCGTCCGCCAGTGGGAACTGGATACTAGGGAACGGAAGATCGCGGGTGAACTGGTGCGCGAGATCGAATCGCGGCTGCAGTTCCTGGTCGATGTCGGGTTGGAATACCTGACGTTATCGCGGACCGCCGCGACCTTGTCGGGTGGCGAGTCGCAGCGGATTCGCTTGGCCTCGCAACTCGGCAGCGGACTGTGCGGCGTGCTGTACGTGCTCGACGAGCCGACCATCGGGTTACATCCGAGGGACAATCACCGCTTGATCGCTGCGATGCATCGGCTCCGCGACTTGGGAAACACGCTGTTGGTGGTCGAGCATGATCGCGACGTGATCGCCTCCAGCGACTACGTCTGTGACTTCGGGCCGTTGGCGGGCCGGGGTGGCGGTCGCGTCGTCGCCCAGGGGCCACCGGGCAAGATCGAGCCCTATGCGAACTCCGTCACGGCCGGGTTCTTGGACGGGCAACGTTCGATCCCGCTGCCGAAGTCGCGCCGGCCGGTGCTGCTCGACCTGCCCACGGCTGGACAGGCTGCGGGCGAGCGGACTGCGGGTGGACAGGCTGCGGGTGGGCAGGCGAGACGTGTCGCGATATCCGACGGCGTTAGGCGCGGGGCGCAAACCGAGTTGACGCCGACACTTTCGCTGTTCGGCGCGAAAGAAAACAACCTCCGCAACGTCGATCTGCACATCCCGCTCGGCGTTTTGACCGCGGTGACGGGTCCCAGCGGCAGCGGCAAGAGCTCGCTGATCAACGGGATCTTGTATCCGGCGCTGGCCCGACGGATCCACCGCGCGCGGCTCAAGCCGGGCCGGCACGACCGGATCGACGGGACGCGGTTCATCGACAAGGTGATCCGGGTCGACCAATCGCCACTGGGCAATTTACCGAGCAGCAACCCGGCGACCTATACCGGCGTGTTCGAATTGATCCGCGCGTTGTTCGCCAGCCTGCCCGATGCCGGGGAACGCCGTTTGACCGCGCGGCACTTCAGCTTCAACGTCGCGGCGGGGCGGTGTGAAGCCTGCCAGGGTTCGGGACACCGCCGCATCGAAATGCATTTCTTGCCGGACGTCTGGGTCGAGTGCGAAGAGTGTCGTGGCAAGCGGTACCAACCCGAGGTGTTGGAGGTCAAGTTGCATGGCAAGTCGATCAGCGACGTGCTCGACACGCCGATCGGCGACGCGATCGAATTGTTCAGCGATTACCCGAAGATCGTTCATATCCTGCAAACGATCTGCGACGTCGGGCTCGATTACATCACGCTCGGTCAAAGCGCACCGACGCTGTCGGGCGGCGAGGCGCAGCGGATCAAGTTGGCGGCGGAGCTCTGCCGACCCGATACGGGCAGAACGTTGTATCTGCTCGATGAGCCGACGACCGGGTTGCACTTCAACGACATCATCAAGCTGATGGACGTGCTGCAGCGGTTGGTCAATCTCGGCAATTCAGTCGTCGTCATCGAGCACAACCTGGACGTCATCAAGGCGGCCGATTGGGTAATCGACATCGGCCCCGAAGCGGGGAGCCGTGGCGGCCAGATCGTCGCCCAAGGTACACCCGAGGCGGTGGCAGCGCAGGCCTTGCTCGCGCGGGAGCTGTGGCGGGAAGCGGACGAACGAGCAAGCGGTCCGGAGAGCAGCGGAACGGAAACGCTGCCGCCGCGGTCCTTCACCGGTGAGTACCTCGCGTCAGTTCTGGATGCGGCGCTGATTCATGCTTATCTCGCTGGCCGCGGCGTCGATTACCGTCCCAGTGAACGCGACTTGGCCCAACCGCTGGTTCGCACGATCGGCCAAGCCGTCGCCGCCTCCGTCGCTCGAGAATCGGTCGCCCGCGAGACCGTCACGCCCGCAATGCCCGCTGCGACGTTGGCGGCGCGGGAGCGATTGGTTCCGCAGGCCCCTGCGGCCGTCGGGTTGAGCATGGTGGCCGAGACGCGGGCGCCCCAATCGGCCTCGCGGTTGGCCGAACCGCCGGCCCGTGCCTCCGAGTCGCCGCGTCCCAGCCCAACCAGGTCCGCTGGCGAAACAGCGTCACCCAGCGTTATTGCGACGACCAGCGCGATGCCGGATGCCAGCGTGCCGTGGCGGATTTTAGGCCGCCGTTGGCACTCGCTCGCCAAGGGTTTCTCTGGCAACGCGAAGCCGGGTTGGCCGCTGGAAATGGCGGAGCTGATGATCAAGATGCTCGCGGGAATCGCTGGCGAAGAGCGGATGAGCTACCCGTCGGCCGACCGGATCGAGGCGGTCGAATTTTCGTCTGGAGAGACTTGGGCGGAGCTGCGGACCAAAGAGCTCGACAGTCTGCAGTTGACTCTGATCGGCCCGGCGAGGGCGATCTGCTTGGACTATCTCGAAGGGCTCGAGATCGATGGCCCGATCGATCTGTCCGATCCGCAAAGGATTCGTTTGACGATGAAGCTGACCGACTTGAAGCACGCCCGCAGCCTGAAACTGCGGGCGTTCATCAAGCATCATTTCGAGCGAGCGAATTCCGAAGCGGTTTGAATGCCGCTTCGGGAGGCTTGCCGACCACCGGAGCGATGAGGCTCACTCGGCGGACATCACTTGGCGGGCAGGGGTCGGATCGACAGGTTGCGGAAGCGAACCGGGTCGCTGTGGCCAGCGAAGCCGAAGTGGCCACTGCGGCGCCCGACGCCCGGGTGCGGTTGGTCGCCCATGAACTCCTTCATCCCTTCCAGGTCGGTATCCAGGATCACATTGCCGTTCAGCTCCACGCGAACCTTCGAGCCCTGGATGGTCATCTCTTGAAAATTCCACTCGCCGGGTGCCCGCAGGAAACCTCGCTTGGCGGGAACCATGCCGTAAGCCGAACCGTGGTACTGGCGCTCGTCCAACTTCGCGTACTTATCGGCGTCGTTGTCCAGCACTTGCAATTCGGTCATCCCGTCGTGGGCGGGATTGCCCATGCCCGAGTAATGGATCGCGAAGCCGCTGTTGCCGCCGGGAGGCAGCAGGAACTCGGCGCGAGCGACGTAGTTGTCGTAAGTCTCGGTGGTGAAGAGATTGCCGCCGCGGCCGGGTTGGCACTGGATCGCGCCGTCGACGACCTCGTAATCCTTCGTCGCGCCGGCCCAACCGGTCAGGGTCTTGCCGTCGAAGATCGGCTGGAAGCCGCTGCTGTCGCGGGCGGCCAGGATCGCGTTGGCTTCCTCGGCGCCGATCTCACGAACTTCGATATCCTTCCAAGCGATTTCGCCGCCGTGGGTTTGCAGTTGGATCACGCCGGTGCGGAACAACGGTTGCTTGCGATCCCAGAAATTTTCCATGATCGCGTTGTCGACGACCAATTGGCCATTCAGCTTGATGGTGGTGCGGGCACCGACCTGGATCATGTGGATCTCGTTCCACTCGCCGAACGGGCGGTCGGCTTTGACCAACGGGTCCTTGCCGGGGGCGCCGGGCGAATTGTTCCACAGTCCACCCGATCCGAGGTTCGCACCGATGCCGAACTTGGCTTCTTCGGTGGTATCCCAAATCTGGATCTGGGGAGTGCTGCGGACATAGACGCCGCTGTCGGCCAACGGGACGGTGCGGTACTTGAGCTTCAGCTCGATGTCGCCATACGACTTGTCGGTCGTCATGTAGGCGCCGTGGCCGTCATTGATCAACTCGTCGCCTTCGATCTTCCAGTGCTTGGCGATTTCATCGTCCCAGGCCTGCTTTTGCTCCGCGGTCGCCTCGGCGAACTTATCGGGATGGATGTGGGGACGACCGTGCCACCCGGTGGTGGTTTTGCCATCAAAGATTCGCGTGAAGCCGGGGGTTGGCGAGTCGGCCCAAGCGGCGGGGGCGACCAGCGCCGCGAAACCGGCGGCAAGGCCGAGCAGGCTGGGGCGAAGGCGGCGTGGGGCCGGCATGGCGACGGGCGTCGCGGAGTCGGGGCTGGATGTAACTGGCATGGAAGAAAACCTGGGCCGTTTGCCCGCAAGAGGGAAAGGTGGGATGGGAAACGCACCTCGGGACGGGGTCGCCGCCGATTTCGGTTGTCGGAGTTGGCTGCGGGAGAGGCTGTTCGCCAAGGGATACCGAGCCACCGGTCCGACGCGAAATCGGGTTCCCTGAGGTTCGACCATCATACTCGACGGATCGGCCCGTCACACCACCGCGCCCGATCGCGGCGACCGGGGTTGGCGAGTTTTTGCGGCCTCAAATCCGGCTTCCATCGGACCGCCGATTTGAGCTATTTCCGAGACTGAAGAGGTTTCGTGGGCGGAGGTGTGCCTGGCGTCAGGCCGAGGAACTGCGGCAAATGAGTAGCGGGAGGCGAGACAGCAGCGATTCGAGGCGCCGCCGCGTCTTGGTCTACCAAAGTCTGAGCCAAGAAGAGGCGCCGAACGCGGCGGAGCGTCGCAAAGTTGAACAATTGCGCCGGGCGCGACGGTTGCCGACCACTTATGGCGGGAACGTCAATCGCCGGTTGCGCGGCCGCTGGTTTTCGCTGGTTCCCGTCCGCCGCCGCGCCATGGCGGCGTGCGGCTTGATCATCATGGGCGTCGTCGCGCTGCTCTGCTTAGGGCACTGGGCGGCGACCGGTTGGCAGCCGTTGGTCGAACGCCCCGAAGCGGCTCGGCCGCTGCGCCTGGACCGGGCCGACAGTTTCGGCACCTGGGTTCGCGCCTTCTTCTTGGCCGCGACGACCGGAACCACGATCCTGGTCTATCAGCTCCGCCGTTACCGCAACGATGACTACCGGGGCAGTTACCGGATCTGGCCGCCGGTGATCATCCTGATCGGTCTGGCGAGCTTGAACGCCGTGGCAGGGCTGATCCCTTGGGCGGGCGAGCTGATCGATTGGCTGTTAGGCCGGCGGGTCGCGATGGCCGGCGGCGATTGGCTGAGGATCGTGCTGACGGTGGGCGGAGCCGCGCTGGCATTGCGGCTAGTAGCCGAAGTCCGCTCCTCGCGATTAGCGCTCGTCCTGATGTTGGCGACCGTCACGTTCTTCGCCATCCCGCTCGCGGCGCATTGGAGCATCTTCGGCCAAGATACGCGGTTTCGCTGGCTGCTGGTGTCGAGCGCGCCGCTGATCGCTTCGGCGCTGCTGTGGCTCGCGTCGGCCGCGTACCTGCGT
>DITY01000151.1 GCA_002422955.1 Planctomycetaceae bacterium UBA6172 | reverse complement strand
GAGAACAGCAGATCCCATTTGGCCTCACCCGCCGCCTCGGCATTGGCCGGCGTCGCCGACACGATCAGCGTCCCTTCGCCCATTCGCAAGGCCTGGGTCAACGCCTCATGGATCCGCCCGGCATCCCGGGATTCAGGATCGATCTGGTCGACCAGAACTTCGATGTTGTGGCGATGTTGACGATCGAGCGCTGGGGGATTGGCGAGCGAAATCGTTTCGCCATCGACGCGGGCCCGCCCGAAACCCTGCCGCCGCAGTTCCTCGAACAGGTCGCGGAACTCCCCTTTCTGATTGCGGGCCAACGGCGCCAGCAACCACAGCGTCTGCTCGGGGTCGATCGCCAGCACGCGGGCCTGGATCGAAGCCTGGGTTTGCGCCGTGATCGGCAGATCGCAGGCCGGGCAGTAACCGGTCCCGACCCGCGCGAACAGGACCCGCAGAAAGTCATAGATTTCGGTGATCGTGCCGACCGTGCTGCGGGGGTTGTTGCCGGTCGACTTTTGGCTGATCGAAATCGAGGGGCTCAAGCCGCCGACATGATCGACGTCCGGCTTGGGCATTTGCCCCATGAACTGCCGTGCGTAATGGCTCAGGCTCTCGACATACCGCCGTTGGCCTTCGGCATACAGCGTATCGAAGGCGAGCGAACTCTTGCCGCTCCCCGACACGCCGCTGAAGCAGATCAATTTGCCGCGGGGCAGCGTCAGATCGACGTCCCGCAGGTTGTGCTCCCGCGCGCCCTTGACCGTGATCGATGTCGTCATGGGTGGTAGTCAGTCCGTTGATGAAAGCGAGGAATCCGGACCCGCCGCGGGACTCACGAACCGGCGGCGGTCTGCAAGCCGAAGCCGATCAGCGAGAACGCATTGAGCAGAGCATGAACCACGATGCAGGGCCACAGCCGACCGGTCTGGCGATAGAGGTAACCGAGGCCCAGCGACAGCACAAACAGGGCGATCGGGGCCAAGCCCTGGCCCAAGTGCATCACCGCGAACACGACGCTGGACAACAGCACCGGCCACCATGACCAGGTCAGCACCTCCGCCCCGCGAATCGTCTCCGGTTCCGCCGACATGCCGACCGCCTCGATCGGTGGGTTCTCCGACGGGCCGCCGGTCAGCCGCGCTTCGCGCAGCCGTTGCAACCGCTCCGCGCCGCCTTGCAACAGCCCCCGAAACAGGAACTCCTCCTGAATCGGCGCGATGATCGCCGTTCCCAAAAACATCGCTGCGAACACCAAAAAGCTCGGCTCCTTCTGGATCGCGTCGAACACGACGTGCTCATACTCGACCAAGCTGGACAGCCAACTGGCCAACAGCACGACCGGCGGCAGCAGCGCCAATCCGGCGATCAAGGCCAAGCGCAGATCGCTCATTCGCGGCCAAAAGCCGTACTCTTCGAGCAGCTCCCGCTGATACAAGCCCATCTGCAAGACCATGCACAGCACGACCAGGCCGTTGGCCACCAGCGTCCCGATCGACAACGCGATCACCCCTTCGGTCGTCGCCGGCAACAGCGATCCGCCCGATTCGATCGCGGCCGCGATATCTTCCGGCCCGAAGTATTTCTGGACCGTCATCACCGCCGCGGTCGTGCAGACCAACCACAACCCGAAACCGAGGAAAAACTCAGCGAGCGTCCAAAACGGGGCCCGCCGGTCCAGCGGCTCGATCAGCGGCTGACGCTTCAGAATGCGGGACCGCAGCAGCCCCAGCCAGACCGCAAGGCTACCCACCGCCAGCAGGTAGGTGGCGGCTTCCAAAGCCCTCAGCGCTTCAGCCACCATCTATTCCGCCCCTTCGCGGCCGAGCACCCGCGCCGCTGCCAGGGTGTAATCGATGCCCGAGTAAATCGTGATCGCGACCGCCAACGTGACCGTTCCGTCACGCACCCAGCCCAGCCAATTCGCGGGGTCCTTCTGCAGCAGCCACAGCAGCGAAAACGCTACCGCGGCGCACTGAAAGACCATTTTCCACTTCCCCCAAAACGTCGCTGAGAAATCGCCGCCGGCCCCTTCGATGATCGCCCGCAAACTGGTGACCAGCAGCTCGCGTCCGACCACCACCACGGCCGCCCAGGCCGCGATGCCCGAAGTCGGCACGGCGACCAAGGCGATGAACGTCCCGCAGATGATGATCTTGTCGACGAAGGGGTCGAAGATCCGACCCAACTTGGTCACTTGCCCGTACTTTCGCGCCCAATAGCCGTCCAGCCAATCGGTACTCGCGGCCAACAGGAAAGTCACCAGCGCGGGCAGGTAAGAGCCGACCGCGATCAAGACGATCACCGCGATCGCCAGCACCAACCGAACCGTGGTCAACAGATTGGGGACGTTCCAAGGCGAGCCCGGCTTTCCGATGGACGATGTCATGCGAACTCTCGATTACCCAACCGCCAATTTGAATTCGGCAACCGCTTAGGCAGCCTCCGCCGCATCAACCCATTGCCCCATGACGGAGCCCCATGACGGAAATCCACCGCCGGCAACCGAAATCGAAGCCCGCGCCGAAAAACGGACTCGGCCCGTGAGCCCGCGCGGCCGCGCGGTCCGCACGGCCGGCCTCGTCATCAACCGACCACCAGTCTACCAATCCCCGACGCCATGGGCAGACCCGGTCGACCGGTACCCCGCCGCAAACGCGATCACCGCAGCGTGTGAAAAACCAAGCCGCTGAGCAATTTCGGATAGAAGTAGGTGCTCTTGGCCGGCATCCGCTCCTTGTGCAGGCTGATCACTTCGACGTCCTTGACGCGGGCCGGCATCACCAACGCCGCCAGGGTGAACGGCTCGTTCGATTCGTTTTCCCCCAAGCTCGCCTCCCCCTGCAGGCCGTCGATCACCTCGTTGACCTGGTGGACATACGTCGGCTTGGGATGTCCGGCCGCGCCCAGCAATTCATCGATCACCAAGCGATGCAGCAGGCTGACGCCCAGCGCCCGCCAGTCGTCGCTGCGATCCGGCGCGATCCGCCGCATCTCGGCCATCGCCTCGTCGGTCGCGTCGCACAGCACCCACTGCGAATCGGCCACGGCATAAATCGCCATCAGCCCCTGCCGATTTTCGCTCTCCATCCGCTGCCAGCAGGCCCCGGCCGCGTCGATCCCAGCACCCAGCTTTTGGCACTGGAACTTACCGCTCAGCCGCTCCATGATCTGATCGCTGGTGAAGGCCGCCGTCCCGCGCAGTAGCCGATGGGTCGGCAGCACGATCATGCCTGGATCGTTCATGCTGACGAACTGCGTCATCACGTAGTTCGCGGGATGATCCTTCGGCAACGCCCCCTGCTGCTCGATCAGATAATCGCGGTAATTGCAAGCGGTTTCGTAGCGATGGTGGCCATCGGCGACGAACATCGGCTTGTCACGCAGCAGTTCGGCAACCTTCGCGATCACGACCGGATCGGTCACGACCCACATCGCATGCTCGACGCCCAAATGGTCGGTCGCCCGCAACGGCTCGATCCCCTGACAGGCTTGCTCCAGCAGATCCTGGGCGGCGTTTTCCGGATCGGGGTAAAGCCCAAAGATTTGGCTGCAGTTCGTCCCGCAGGCCTTGGTCAGCTTCAGCCGATCGATCTTGGCCTTGGGGAGCGTTTCCTCGTGCGGATAGATGTTCCCCTCGCCGAACTTGCTCAGGCGCACGCGGCCCATGAAACCGCGGCGGAGGATCGTCTGGCCGTCGTATTGAAACTGCTGGTTGTAAACGTAGAGCGCAGGTGCAGGATCCCGCAGCAGCGTCCCGTCCT